>CAXTMQ010000023.1:0-28960 GCA_964245305.1 uncultured Pyrinomonadaceae bacterium | reverse complement strand
TTATGCCGAATTATTTATATACTGAATCTTTGGTGTCAGTCAATAAATATCGGTATTTATACTAAGTTTTGGGCAAAAATAATAATTCGGCATAATTTTTTATGCCGAATTATTTTCGTTACAAATTTTGCAGATTTATCTTAACGGTTTCGCTGACGAGTTTGCCGTCGGCGGATTTTCCGGCGAGTTTAGCTTGGGCGGCTTTCATGACCGCGCCCATTTCTTTGATTGATGTCGCGCCGGTTTCGGCAATCGCTTCGCTGACGGCGGCTTCGATTTCTTCTTTTGACGCGGCTTGCGGCAGATACGCCTGCAATACTTCGAGTTCGGCTTTTTCCTTTGCCGCCATTTCGTCGCGTCCGGCTTTCTCGAATTGTTCGATGGAATCTTTGCGCTGGTTGACGAGCTTTTGCAGAACCCGCGCGCTTTCGTCGTCGCTCAATTCGTAATCCGCGCTTTTTTTGTTCGCTTCGTTCATCAAAGCGGCTTTCGCCATTCGCAGAACCGATAAACGGTCTGCGTCCTTCGCCTTCATCGCGGCGGTTATGTCGCCGGTAATTTTATCTTTTAAATTCATATTTTTTTCAGCTATCGAATGTGATTTGCTCAATAATTGATATTAAGTGTTAAATGTTAAATGTTCAATTTATCTGTAAAAGCTGATAACCGATGACTGTAAAATGGCGTTTTGGGATAATCGCGGCGTATATCGTCGCTTTGTTCGGGCTTTATCCGCAGCTTGCGCTGTGGACGGAGCGCGGCGCGAATTGGAACGGCACGTTCGCCTCGAACGATTTGGACGAACCGGCGTATGCTTCGTATTTGCAGGCGTTGATTGACGGCAGACCGCGCCGGAACGACCCGTATTCGGGGCGCGACGAAGCGATTGATAATCCGCAGCCCGAATCTATTTTTTCGATTCAATTTCTTACGCCGTATGTCGTCACCGTTCCCGCGCGGCTTTTGGGTTTGAACGCTTCGCAGTCGTTCATTGCTCTGTCGGCGATTGCGAGTTTTTTGACCGCTTTGCTGTTGTTCCGGCTGATCGCGCAGATTACGGAAGATAATTGGTTCGCGGCGGTCGGAACTTTGATCGTGATGTTCGGCGGCGCGCTCGCTTCGGGCAACGGCGCGATCCACGAATTTTTCGGCGGCGCGGCGTATCCGTTTCTGCCTTTCTTGCGCCGGTATATTCCGGCAGTCGCGTTTCCGTTTTTTTTCGCGCAGTTCGGTTTCGTTTGGCTTGCGCTGAAAAATCAAACGGCGCGGACGAAAATTACGGCTTCAATCTGCGCTGCGCTGTGTTTCGGATTTCTGGTTTTTTCCTACTTTTATTTGTGGACGACCGCCGCGGCGTTTCTATTTGCGATTACTTTTTTGTGGATTGTTTTGCGACCGGAGAATTGGAAAACGGATTTGCGCTATTTGATTTTGATTGACGCGCTCGCGTTTTTGTTTTTGATTCCTTACGCCTTTCTACTTTCCAACCGCGCCGAATCCACCGACGCGATTCAGCTTCTGGTTTTAACGCACGCGCCGGATTTTTTTCGTTTTCCGGCGATTATATGCTATGTGATAATCGCGCTTCTGGCGATTTTGTTTGCGCTGAAGTTTATCAAAATCAAGCAAAATGCGCCGATTTTCGCGCTCGCCTTTGCGGTCGTGCCGTTTCTGGTTTTTAATCAGCAGATCATTACGGGACGTTCGCTACAGCCGTTTCATTACGAATTTTACGTCGTCAATTATCTGGTCGCGCTCGTCGTCGTTTTGACGCTTTTCTTTTTTATAAAGCAAATTCGACAGCCGAAAATTTACGCCGCGCTGCTTTTGATTTTCGGGTTGTCGGCGATTGTTTGGGGTTATCTCGAAGTCAAATATACGACGCGCTTTTTAATTTCGTGGAACATTGCCCGCGACGAAGCGATGCCCGCTTACAAACGCCTACGCGAACTTTCGGCGGAAAACGAACAACTTTATGGAAAAAATGCCGTAACGCTCAACTTCGATTATATCCAAGCCGACAATCAGCCGGTCGTTTCCACGCAGGCGGTTTTGTGGGCGCGGCATCAACACGTTTTCGCCGGTGTCGGCTGGGAAGAAAACAAAACGCGCTTTTATCAAATGCTTTATTACGGCGGACGCGATGCCGATTGGCTTCGGGAAGATTTTAAAGCCGGCGACATCGAAGCGTATATGGCTTTGTTCGGCTGGGTCAGATTCAACGCGCGTTTGTCAGTCAACGCCAGACCTTTAACCGTCGGCGAAGTTGAAGAAGGCGTAAAAATCTACGACGATTATTATAAAAATTTCGGTTACAAAGAAGCCTCGAATCCTTTGATTTCGCTCGTCATCGTGCCGAATAATGCGGAAATTGATTTGTCGAACTTACAGCGTTGGTATCAACTCGACGCGGGCGAAAATCTTGGCGCGTATACGCTCTATAAAGCGACGCTCAAGCCGCAGTAAATTTAATTAACAGAATAAAGGCGATAATTTTTTAGATTTATTAAATAATCCAAAATATCGCTTTCATGCTCTTCATCCCTGTTAAAATTTTTCTGATTATAGGTGATTTTAGCAGAAAGATGCGCGCAAAAAAAACCGCCCGAAACAGGCGGTTAAATTCGTATTACTTATAAAAATTATAAAAACTAGGTTTACGCTGCTGCGAGAAGATCGTTCGACGTTTCTGCGAATACTCTTCTGCCGTTCAAAGCGTCGTCAATAATTTCACGAACGGCTGACGCATCGGGATTAACATCCATCCGGGCGCACGCCCGAAGATGTCTAATGATTCCTTCTGCCGCAATTTCCATCGGCGCGCCGCTTAGTTTAGCGAAGCGACGGGCTTGAATATGATCAATCTGCAGGATTCTGTCCTGCAATGTTATTTGTTTAGCTGCTGTTGCCACTCTCATTCTCCTCACCTTATGAATTTTTTCCCCTTGTTCTTCTCTTCAAAAAATCTGCCGTCAGCTAACGACGAAATTTTTCGCAAAAAGTCAAAAAGCCCCAAAAAACTTGTAACTTTTAGTTGAAATCGGCAACGGGTAAGTTGCTAACTAAAAATGAACGCGCACAGCTATTTGACTCAATGGAATACGAGTTTAACAAAGATTTCACAATTTGTCACCATTTTTTTTCGGCAAGCGAATAATTTTGCGCGCAACGCCCGGAAATGCTGAATAAAAAAGGAAAAAGACCGTCGAATCCGCGGATTCGACGGTCTTGGAAATAATCTTTTGAAAGCTGACGCGGTTTATTTTCCGCCGACGGCATCTTTCATAGATTTTCCGAGACGGAATTTAACGGTCGTCTTCGCCGGAATTTTGATCGTGTCGCCGGTCGCCGGATTGCGACCTTCACGCGCTTTGCGCGTCGCTTTCACCAATTTTCCGAAACCCGGAAGTGTAAATTCTCCGTTCTTTTTCACTTCGCTCGTCGCCATCGCCGCCAAGGTGTTGAAAAATTCCTTTACATCCGCTTTTTTGATTCCCGATTTATCAGCCAACTGGTTGATAATGTCCGTCTGTGTCATACGCTTCGCTGAAGCTGCCATAATATTATTTGTCCTCCAAGATAAATTTATTGTGCTGTAAAATACTACTTAATTGAACATATTTGCTTGCCAAAATGCAAACGCTAAAAGAGCAAAAATCCGACCAATTTAAAAACTGCAAATGGTCGGGGCGAGATGATTCGAACATCCGACCTCTCGGTCCCAAACCGAGCGCACTACCAGGCTGTGCTACGCCCCGTGATTTCCGATACGTTTCATACAAGAAACACTTTCAAATGCCGAATTTTACAGGCGAAAAACGCAATAGTCAACCGAGAGAAGCGTAAAAGCCGCGTAAATACTGAATTATTTTCGCCATTGCCCGCGCGCGATGGCTGATTTGCTGCTTTATCTCGCCCGCAAGCTCGCCAAACGTCTCGGAAAATCCGTCGGGAATAAAAACCGGATCATAACCGAAACCGTTCGCGCCGCTCGCGGCAAACGCGATTCGCCCATCGCAAATGCCTTCAGCAGTAAATTTTATTGCGCCGTTTTTATCGCTGATCGCCATCGCGCAGACGAATCGTGCGCGGCGTTCCTCGTTGCCTGTTTCATTCAATTCGCGCAGTAATTTCTTAATCCGTTTCGTATCGGTCGCGCCTTTGCCCGCATAACGCGCCGAGAAAATTCCCGGCGCATTGTTCAATGCTTCGACTTCCAAACCCGAATCGTCCGCCAAAGCCCAAAGTCCCGTTTCCTTAGAATAATAACGCGCCTTCAAAACCGCATTTTCCGCAAAAGTCGCGCCCGTTTCTTCCGGCTCAGTAACGCTCTGAAATTTGCTCAAATCAGTAATCTGCAAAGGCAAATTCGCCATTAATTCTTTCAATTCTTTTATTTTTCCGATGTTCTTGGTCGCTATCAAAAGGTTTTGCATAATTGTTCGTAACTTTATATTTTTCTATAAAGATTACTGTAAAAAATCTCCGCGAGAATTTCTTGATTTTGAGAATGAGATTGAATTATCTTTAGGCGTTCACAGCGTTAAGTAAAGGCTTTTACCGCAAAAACACTTTTTTCTTGCACAAACAAGCGACTTCAAGGTATAAATTAAGTAGCGGATAAATCTCCGCCTGCGCTTTATTACCTGCCGTAAGAAATTTTTTAAGAGGAAAAACCTGCCTTGGACGCTGTTATCGAATCAAATATCGCTTTCAATCCGTTGAATTTGTCTGACGAAAACGCTTTTGCGGACGACGCGGCTACCGCTTTGCCCGCGGGCGATGCCGACGAATTGATTTTTGAAATTGGTTTGTGGCTGTCGGGATTGGAGAGTTTCCTGAATGTCCGCAATCATTCGTTTGCCGAAGACAGCCGCTCGAAGGCGCACGGGCGCGATTGGGCGAAGGAATTCAGCTTGACGCATTCGACGCTTCTGCGCTGTTCGCGGCTGACGTTTCAGCTCGGCAAATTGATTAAAGACGAAGATTCTTCGGAAGAATTGGATTTCGATTTCGAGATGGATTCGTTTGCCAAGAAAACCGAATTCACCGTTGAAGAAGTTTATACGCTGGCGATGGTTTTGAAGGACTGCATCGCGCTCAACGAAGCGATGCTGCGCGCCGCGCCTTTGAAATTCGGCGAATGGTCGGCGTGGAGCAGTCTTTTGGGGGAAAAGTTCAAATCGGTTGACGTTTTCTGCAAACTGGTCGAATCAGCCGAAAAGAAAAGCGCGGAGTTTCTGCCCGAAGAACTTAAAAAACTCTTGCAGAAGAAAACTTTGCCGCTCGCGCTCGAATACGACTTGAAACTCGTTCTGCCGCGGTTTGCAAAGATTTTGAAATGGCTGAGCGTCGTTGACAAGATGCTCAAAAACGACGAGCCTTTGAAGCCTTCGCTGCTGATTTTCGCCCGTGTTTACGAGCAAATTCAGGAAATGATGAGCTTTGTCAACAATCGTCTTTTGCGATTTACGAACGACGAAGACGCGCTTTTCGGCTCGCTCGACGGCGCGGCTTATACGGCTTCCATCGAGCTTCGCAAGGTTTACCAGCACGAACTCGCCGGACTTGCCGAGATTCGCCAAACGCCGCTCGTTTATGCCCGCACGGAAACCGCGTTTTCGCTTTTAAACGACAGTTTTCAACAAACTCTGGTCAATTTCGCGCAGTTGATCGAGCCGAACGTCGAGCCGACAAAATTATTTCCGAATTTCCAAAGTAAATTCAAACAATCATTCGCGCTGCGCCAAAATTTATGGCAGATTTTCCAAACCGTCCAGAAAGCCGAGCAAAATCCCGATAAAGATCAGCTTGAAACTCTGCACGCGCATCTGACCGATTTTCTCAACAGCTCGCTGCATTTTCTGTTTTATAAAGATATGGAAACGGTCGAGCGTTTTATCGAGGAAGTTCTGGTAACAAACGACAAGAAAGATTTAGTCCCGATTCTGCATCGTTTCGGCGCGTATCTCGAAACGCTTTTCGGACAAGTAAATATGCGAATCGTGCTGGCGAATCATCCGTTTGAACGGTAAATAATGGTAAATGGTAAATGCTTAGTAGTTAATTGAAGAGTTTTCTTTATTAACCATTAAGCATTTACCATTTACCATTAACTAAGCCGTGATAATAACGGCTTTCGTTCCTGTCAGTTCGGAAAAATCTTTCGTAAAAATCGTATCAACGCGGCGGCGTTTGATTTTTTGGACGGTTTCGACAATATCCTGCGTCGAGATGAAACCGTCTTCGACGTGCGCGATTGCCCAGTGCGGAATCTGTGAAGCCGCCTGCAAAGTTTCTTCCAAAAGCCGTAAATACTGCGATTTGGTCTCCGTCGAAGTGCCGAGTTTTCCGGCGTTCGTCGCTTCCGCTTCGTTCCAGAAACGGTCGTCGCCGCGCAGCCATTCTTCGCGCCACGCCTTCGCTCCCAAATGTCCGCGCCGGTTTTGATTACGCGCGGGCGGCAGACGCAGAAACATCAAATCCGAAAAACTTTCGACGAGAAATTCATTGATCGGTTTGTTGTAGCAATTGTTGTTTTGCCCGTTATTAAAAGGTTCGGGCAGTACGCTCCACAATCTTCGATAAACGGCGGAAAGCGGTTGGCGCAGTTCCAGAGTTTCTTCGGTAAAAGACAGAACGTAATCGCCGACGCTCATTGCGAGGCTGAGGGCGATGGCTTTGGTGACGGGCGAAGCGAGCTTTTCGGCATTTTGCCGCACGTTGTCGAACCACCACGCATCGGTTTCGCCGAACCATTGGCGAAGCGCGAGATTTTGCAGACGATAACGCGGAACGTATGCGTCGTCGAGAACGACCTGCGCTTCGTCGTTCGATAATTTTTCGGTGTTATTTTTAATCGCGGCGACGGCTTTCGTCCACGCCGACGGCAAAGGATCGTTTGCCAGAACGCGCGCGTTCCAGCGTTTGAGATACGCGCCGAGCGCGGGTTCGCCGGTGAACGGCAAAACGATTGAAGCGAATTTCAAACGCCGCAGAACATTTAATTCAAAAGCCAGCCAGCCGTCCGGCGCGTTTATCGGTTTTGCGAACATATTTATAAAAATTGTGTTTGGGCAATTATGGTTTCGTCTTCGGCTTGGTCAATCAACCCGTTGTCTTCAATCGTTCCGTCGGCGGAATTTTTCGATTCGACATTCGTTTCGAGCGCGAGAAAAGCCTTAACTATTCGCGCGTCGAATTCGACGGCTGACCATTCGACGAGATATTTTCGGGCTTCTTCGCCGCTGATCGCTTGCCGATACGGGCGGTTCGCGGTCAACGCGGCGTATGTGTCGGCGACGCGCAAAATTCGCGCGGCGAGCGGAATCTGCTCTTGTTCGAGCGCGTCAGGATAACCCGTTCCGTTCCACCATTCGTGATGCCATCGGACGAGCAGCTGAACGGCGCGATTCAAGCCGCGCCTTGCGGCTTCCTGTTCGCCGATCACCGCGTGTCTCTGCATATCGAGCCGCTCGCTTTCGCGCAAAAGGCGATTGCTTTTAATATATTCGCGGTTCATCGCCAGTTCGCCGATGTCGTGAACGAGCGCGGCTTGTCTGAGCGAAAAACAATCGTGCGCGGCGAGATTGAATTTTCGCGCCAAAGCGTCGGCAATCGAAGCGACGCGCGTCGCGTGCGCGGTTTCATACGCTTCAAATTCGTCAATCGCGCGGGCGATTTCCAACCCTTGCTCGTCAGATTCGGATTCGCTGGCAGAGAAATTTTTCATACGCATCGGCGAAACGGGAATTTAAAAATCGAAGCAGGACAAAGACGCTTGAAATTCTCGATCTTCGCCAATAATTTAACTATTTTTTCTTGAGACTGTCGAGCATCGCTTTCGCTTCGGCATTATTCGGCGCGATTGCCAGCAGGCGATTCAGTTCGCCTTCGGCGCGTTTGCGAAGCCCGATTTCCGCAAAAAATTCCGCCAGCATAATTCGATAATCGGCGTTGTCGCCGTCGAGTTTAACGGCGGTCTGCATTTCGGTTTCGGCTTGATGCCGCTTTTTATTGTCCGCCGCCAGAGCCTTGCCGTAATAAGCGTGATAACGCGCGTTACTTTTATCAAAGTAAACCGCGCGGGCGAGAAACGATTCGGCGGCAGACGGATTTTCTTCCATCAAATAATCGAAACCCTGATCGAAATTGAGCGCGGCTTGCGCGAGTTGTTCGTCTTGCTGCTGTCGTTGAACGTCTTCGTTTGACGCGGCGTTTGCCGCCGTCGCCACCGCCGCCCGCTCTTTGCTTTCGGCTAACTCCTTCCGCACTTTAAAATCATACATTTCGCGCGAAGAAGCGTGTTTGAGCGTTTCATAAGCGCGGGCGATTTCGGAAAAAGCGTGCTGAATTCGCTGAAGCATCGGCGCGTCAACCTGCTTGTGAAACAAATCCGGGTGAAAACGCTTGGCGAGCGCGAAATAATTTCGCTTGATTTCCGCGCCGTCGGATTCGGGCGCGAGCGCGAAAATTTCGTAGAAATTCGACGCTTTTTCAATTCGTTCGAGATACGCTTCGAGCGAAATTTCATCTTTACCGCTTGCCGCGTCTTCGCTCGCTTCCGGCTTTTCGGTTTGGCTCGATTCGTCGGTATTTTTCTGCGCTTCGGCAACGGGCGTTTCAACCTTCGGCGGAACGAGCGGCTTTGCTTCTTCTTTTTTAACGGTCAGCTTGGCGGATTGAATCGCGTCGGTCTGCTTTTCGGAAAAAGCCGAATGTCTCTGCGGACGCGCGATGAAACCGCCGAGCCAGAGCGCGTAAAGAATCTGAATCGTTTCCGCCGTCGGCAAACCGCTGATGCTTTCAACTTCCTCGACGGTTATCGGCGCGTTTTCAAATCTCGAAAAAACAAACGATTCGTGCGGCGAGAGACTAACGCCCGACGGCATTTTTCCCGTTGCCCGCATCGGTTCGGACGGATTTTTAAAGCGGCGAACAGTTTCGGCGGGCGGCGAGTTTCTGGCGTATTCGATTAGAAACCGATGCGGATTCGCTTCAAAACGAATGCCGCTTCTGACGCGCACGAGCGGGCTGAACGTCCATTCGCCGTCGCGCCATTCAATCGCGCTCTGCAAAATTTCTTCCATCAATTGCGAAAAAAATTGATCAATTTCCTCTCTTTCCAACGGATTTTCTTTGGCGAGATTTTCCCGCAAAGCCAGATCGTTCGTGTAATCCTGAACCGCCGAAAGCTGTTCTTTGGAAAATTTTTCCGCTTGCAGAAGTTTTTCAAAAAGCCTGTGCTGACGCGCGTTCGAGGCGACGAAAACAATTTCGCCGTTGTCGAAATAGATAATAATTTTATTGGCTTCGCGGGCAATGCGGAGCGAGCCGTTAAATTGTTTGTCGGTGATTTCGCAAAGCAGTTCGGCGAACGGATTTGTCCGCAAACTGCCGTTTATTTCAAGATTGTTCGGCGATTCCATCGGGGTAATTTCAGGTCAGATAATGTTGAAAAATCAGCGCGGCGAAGAATTTTTCGCCGTTTTTTATGATAACAAAAATAATTCGTAAAAAATATAGGCATAACGCGCGGCGATTTTATCTTTCGGGATTTTCATTTTTGTAGACCTTTTTGTTATCCCAAAAACTGCTTTTGCGCGTCGGAATCGGATTGCGTTTGGCAAACTCGATTTGTCTGGCGCGAAGCCGCATTTCCAATTCTTTCTGCCTGCGCCGTTCCGCGCCGGTCAAAGGCGGTTTGCCGCGGTCGCCCCAATAAAATTTGACCGTAATAAAAACCAGCGTCAGCGTTCCGAGCAAAGTCAAAAGCAAAACGATAATCAAAATCCACGCGAAACTCGACATAATTTTGATTATAACAACTTCGTTTTGCGCGGAGAATTTGCGGCAAATTTGACGCGCGATTTAATATTATAAAATGCTTCACGATTTTCAGCTTGCCGGACAAAGAACGCGGCTCTGGCAGCGAACGGGTGAATCTTACGAACACGTTTTAATGAAGGCACTCGGCTTTGCGATGTTCGTCGAAGAATATCCGACGCTCGAAATCGAAAAGCGCGTCGGCTTGCGCTACAAACCCGATTTGATCGCGCACAGCGGCGGGCGAGATTTCGCATTCTGGGGCGAATGCGGCGCGAATTCGTTGCGAAAAACGGCTTGGATTTTAAAGCACACCCGAACGAAAACGCTCGTTTTATTTAAAATCGCCGTCAACGCCGCGCAGTTAATCGAACAATTGCGCGAAGAAATTCCGTCGAAATATCGTCCGCAAAATCGTCTGCGCCTGATAAATTTTGTTTCCGACATCGCGCGATTGACAGAGACGAAACAAATTGCGAAAGTTTCACAAGATTGGTTTGCCGAATTCAAAATCTGAGATTTCGAGCCGATGGAAAATCCGAAAATTACAATCCGCGAAGTCGAAACCGTCGAAGAGCTGCAGGGCTGTGTGGATTTACAGCGCAAAGTTTTCGGAACGCCGGATTTGGAAACGTCGCCCGTGCGTCATCTGGTCGTCACGAAATTTGCGGGCGGCTTTACGCTGGGCGCGTTCGACGAGGGGAAAATGATCGGCTTCGTTTTGTCCGTACCGATGTTTAAAGAATTAACTCGCGCTTTTTATTCGCATATGACCGCCGTTGATCCGGCGTATCAAAATCACGGCATCGGCGCGAAATTAAAATGGGCGCAGCGCAGTCGCGCTCTCGCGGAAAACGTCAAATATATCAAATGGACGTTTCAACCCGTGCAGGCGCGCAACGCTTTTTTCAATCTCGAACGCTTGGGCGCGACGATCAAAACTTACCAGCCGAATTTTTACGGCACGGATTATCTGGCTTCGGAAACGCGCGGCATTGACAGCGACCGTCTTTTCGCCGATTGGTTTTTGGATTCGCCGAAAGTCGTCGCGCTTGCTGAAGGCGAATCTTTTCAAGAAAATTCCGAAGTCGTTCGCCGCATCGAAATTCCGAACGACTGGAACGAATTAGTCAGCGAAAACATCGCCGCCGCCATTGCCGAACAGGAACGAATCAAGCGCGAATTTCAACAAGCGTTCGCCGAAAATCTCGTCTGCAAAGGCTTTGAAAAAAGCGAAATGAAACCGGCGTATCTACTTTATAGAAATTTTTGAATCTCAAGCCGTTGACGAATTCCTTCAGAAAAAAATCAAATTGGGCTTTTACGGTTAAAGGCGAATATTCGTCCGAATGAGAATAGGGATCGCATCATTTTCATCGTTCGATTGCGTGGATGTATAAATTGATTTTTGGTAATACCGAAGTTATACTTTTGAATATGAAAACAGCCATCTCCGTTCCGAACGACGTTTTTGAATTAAGCGAAAAGCTGGCAAAAAAGTTTAAGGTTTCGCGCAGTCAAATTTTTGCGATGGGCGTGAAAAAATTGGGCGAAGAATATGACGACGACGAAATTGTCGCCAATATAAATAAAGTTTGCGAGAAAGTTGATACGTCGGTTGATCCTGTTTTATTCAGAATGGCGATGCTTTCTCTGCCGAAGGACGAATGGTAATCAATCGCGGCGAGATTTGGTGGGCTGATTTGCCCGAACCGACAGGCTCTTTGCCCGGCTATCGTCGTCCCGTTGTGATAATTCAGTCCGACAATTTCAACAAAACAAATCTAAATACATCAATCGCGGCATTGATTACAACGAATCTCGATTTGGCGAAAATGCCCGGAAATATTTTACTCAAAAAACATCAAAGCGGTTTGCCGAAAGATTCGATTATCAATATTTCACAGATTTTTACGCTGGACAAAAGACTTTTGCTTGAATATGTCGAAACAATTTCCGAACGCAAAATGGAGCAAATTGATCGAGGCTTGCGCCTTGTCTTGTCTTTATGAATCTCTTTGAACACGCCGAAAATAATTTACAAATTGAGATTGAAACGCTTCGCGCTGAAATCAACCGGCATAACGAACTTTATTATCAAAATTCAGCGCCCGAAATCGCCGACGCGGAGTTTGACGCGCTGCTGGCGAAACTGAAAAAACTCGAAGACGAAAATCCCGAATTTATCACGCCCGACTCGCCGACGCAGAGAGTCGGCGGCAAAGCCGAAGGCTTCAAACCTTTCGTTCATCGCGTGCCGTTGATGTCGCTTGATAATTCGTATGATTTGGAAGATTTGCGGTCGTTTGACGAGCGATGCCGACGATTGGCGGACGGGCGCGAGTTTGATTACGTCGCGGAATTGAAAATTGACGGTCTTTCGGTCGCGCTGCATTACGACAACGGCGTTTTGGTCGCGGGCGCGACGCGCGGTGACGGCAGCATCGGCGACGATGTTTTGTCGAACGTGAAAATGATTCGCTCGATTCCTTTGAAATTAAACGGCGATTTTCCCGAACGGATCGAAGTGCGCGGCGAAGTTTTTCTGTCGCGTTCGCAGTTTCAACGAATCAACGCCGAACTCGAAATGCAGGGCGAAAAAACTTTCGCTAATCCGCGTAATTGTGCCTCGGGAACGCTGCGGATGCTCGATTCTTCAATAGTTAAATCGCGCGGTTTGGACATTTTTCCATACGATTTATTGTCGGGCGCGCAGAAAATGTTTCCGACGCATTGGGAAATTTTCGCGTGGCTCGAAACGAAAGGCTTTCACACGAATCCGAATCGCGCTTTGTGTGCTAGTTTTGATGATCTCGCCGAATTTATCGCGCAAATGCAGGAAAAACGCGATGCGCTCGATTATGAAATTGACGGCGTGGTTGTCAAAGTCAATCAAACTCGCCTTCAGGAAGAATTCGGCGCGACATCGAAAGCACCGCGCTGGGCAATCGCCTATAAGTATCCGGCAATGCAGGCGACGACTCAGCTTGAAGCGATTCACGTTCAAGTCGGACGCACCGGTTCACTCACGCCGGTCGCGTATCTGAAGCCGGTTTTGCTCGCCGGAACGATTGTTTCACGCGCCAGCGTTCACAACGAGGACGAAATCAAACGGCTCGATTTAAAAATCGGCGATTGGGTTTTAATCGAAAAATCGGGCGAAATTATTCCGCAAATTTTGCAGGTTATCGAATCGAAACGAACCGGCGCGGAAACCGAATATGAATTTCCGAAAACTTGCCCCGTTTGCAATTTTCCGGCGATTCGTCCCGTCGGCGAAGCCGTTACGCGCTGTTCAAACGAAGATTGTCCGGCGAAAATAAAGGCGCGAATTTTGTATTTCGCGGCGCGAAAAGCAATGGACATCGAAGGTTTGGGCGATGTCGTCGTCGAAACTCTTGTCAATTCGGGCAGAGTGAAAACCGTCGCCGACCTTTACGATTTAACCGTCGAAGAAATCGCCGCGCTCGAACGCAAAGCCGAAAAGAGCGCGACTAAACTCATCGAACAAATCGAAAATTCCAAAGGTCGCGGACTGCAAAGACTGCTTTACGGCTTGGACATTCGGCACGTCGGCGAACGCTACGCGAAAATTCTCGCTCGCTCGTTCAGAACCATCGAAAATCTGGCAAATGCGACGGTTGAAGAACTCGACGCGATTCACGAAATTGGTCTCGCCGTCGCCGTTTCGGTTCACAGTTTCTTTCAAAACCCGCATAATCAAAAAGTTATCAAAAGATTAAAAAGCGCGGGCGTGAAAACCGAAATTGACGGCGATTCGATGATTGCGAACGAAAACTTCACGGGCAAAACTTTTGTCTTGACCGGCAAACTCGAACAATTCACCCGCGACGACGCGGCAAGATTGATCGAAGAACGCGGCGGGCGCGTTTCTTCAACCGTCAGTAAAAAAACCGATTTTGTCGTCGCCGGTTCGGATGCCGGTTCAAAATTGACGAAGGCGGAAAGTTTTGGCGTGAAGGTTTTGAGCGAAACGCAGTTTCAGGAAAAACTCGGCGATTTATAGTGAAATCGCTAAAATAAATTGCGCGGAACAATTAGATTTTACGGGCGAGGACAAGTCATTTTCTATTTCATTCCCGGAATTTTTCGCACGATTTTGTTGATGACGGCTTTAGCTTCTTTGACCTGTAATAAAGCTGCCGTTAAAAAATATGCCGCGCCGTAGGGAATCGTTACGAGCAAAGCGATCAGAATCGGATGAAGCGAGTTGCCGACGGCGAGTTTGATTGCCCAGCCGATGCCCGCGCCGACGATTGCCGCCGTCCAGAGTTTGACGATGAAAATTGCGGGCAGTCCGGTTTTGCCGATTTTTCGGTTGAGCGAGCGGCGTAGTAGGAGAAATTCGACCCAGCCCGCGATGCCCGCCGTCAAAGTCAGCGCGACCGTTCCCCATTGAATTTCCAAACCGAGCAGCGGCGGGAGATAGAGCGCGCCGAACCAGCCTAAAATCGTCGTTAAAACGACGCGGATAATCGCAAACTTCAGAGGCGTGCGCGTGTCTTTGAGCGCGTAATAAGTCGAAGAATAAAGCCTGCCGAGCGTCGAGGCGAGCAAGCCGATGCTTGCTCCGGCGAGTGTTCCCCAAACCAGCAAAACGTCGCGGTCGCCGAATTTTCCGGTTTTATAAACCGAAGCCGCCAGCACGTCGCCGAAGGCTAAAAACGCCATTGACGACGGCACGATGAAAACTGCGATGCGTCGCAATCCGTTGTCGAGACGATTGCGTAATTGTTCGGAAACTTCCGTTTCGCCGCCGAGCGCACTCGCCATCGCTGGCAGTTCGGCGGCGGAAATTGACATCCCGAAAAGGCTGACCGGCAGAGTGTAAAGGCTTTGGGTATATTGCAGAAGACTGATCGGACCGTCGCCGAGAAAGCTCGCAATCATAGAGTCAACATACGCGCTGATTTGCACCACGCCGCGACTGAAAAAAACCGGAAAGAAATTGCGAACGACGGCGCGGACGTTTTCCGAAGCGAAATCGAAGACGGGCTTGATGTCTTTAGTTAATGCGAAAACCGTCGGAAGTTGAACGGCAAACTGCAAAAGACTGCCGATCACCGAACCCCAAGCCGTCATTTCAGCCAATTTATATTGTTCGGAACGACTGCCGAAAACGACCATTGCGGCGATAATCGCGCAGTTCCAGATAACCGGCGCGGTGTAGGATAGAAAAAATTTGCGGTGACTGTTCAAAATGCCGAGACACCACGCCGACATTACTAATAATCCTGCTCCGGGAAACAAAATTTTGACCAGCAAAATTGTCATTTCCCGCTTTTCGCCTTCAAAACCGGGAGCGATAAAATTTATTAAATAAGGCGTTAAAACGATTCCGAGCAAGACCAAAGTCGAAGTTGCCAGAGCCAAAAGCGTTAAAACCGCGTTTGCCGTTCGGTTGGCTTCTTTCGTATCTTTTTGGGCGAGCAGTTTGGAATAGACGGGAATCAGAGAAGCTGACAACGCGCCTTCGCCAAATACGTTTTGCAGAAAATTGGGAATTCTGAAAGCGGCGTTAAAAACATCGCCGGCGGCTGACGCGCCGAAATAGTATGCGAAAATTCTTTGACGGACAAGCCCGATAATGCGGCTGATTAAAATTCCCGCGCCGACCAGAAAAGCGTGGCGCGTCGTGCTTTCGTTTTTATTCGGCGGCGAAGACGGCAAGCCGTCAACTTTCTGCTGGGTTTTTAATTCTTCCTTTGAAACTTCGAGAGGCTTTTGCGATTGGTCTTTTGTTTGTTCGGCGTTGTTCATCGGCGGTTAAAATCAAATTGTGAATTCAAACGCAAAAGTTTGCAATATCGCCGCTGAAAAGTAAAATGAGCGAACAGCTTACGGCTCGAATTTTGATTCGACAATTCACCCGGATTATCGTCGGTAAAATCCGAAAATAAAATTCATTTTCACGCCGCCCGATCTTTAAATTCTTAAAATTTAGTTCGGGATTGCGAGATTTATTAAGCGTTTAATTAGAGCCTGAGAGTTTTACGAATTGGATTTTGACGAACAATTTGATAAAATCCCCATTTGTCCGATCCGACAGCGAAAGTTTATAGAGTAAATAATCTTCAGAAATAAGTAGGAAATAATAAGATGTTAAAGTTTTTTAGCCGTATGGAAAGAACGCGCAACGTCGTTCTTTTGATTTTCGCCATTTTAATGGTCGTCAGCCTGGTGGTTTTTTACGCGCCGCACCAAAACGACACGCAAAATAATTTGACGCGCGACGAAGAAGCGGTTGCCAAAGTCGGGCGCGAGCAGATAACCGTCGCCGATTTAGCGATTCAAAAGGAAAATTCAGGTCGCTACGGGCAGTCCGCGCCGAACAAGGATTTGCTCGATAGAATGATCAACGATCGAATGGTGCGAATCGAATCCGACCGTTTGGGCTTGCGTCCGACCGACGCGGAAGTGGCGACTTTTATTCGCCAGCAAAACAAATCAACCGACGGAACGCCGTTCGACCAAAAGCGTTACGAGCAGAACGTCTCGGAAATGTATGGCAGCGTCGGCAAATTCGAGCAATCAATCCGCGACCAGTTGAGCGCGCAAAAGCTCGGCAATTTTCTCACGGCGGGCGTAACCGTTTCCGAACAGGAACTTTTGTCGGATTACCAGCGCAAAAATACGAAGTTCGATTTAACATACGTTCCGGTTAGTGCCGCCGACATCGCGCAAACCATCAAACCGTCGGACGAGGAATTGCAGGCTTATTTTAATCAGCACAAACAGGATTATTACATCAGCTCGCCGCAGAAAAAGATTAAATATATTTTCGTCAATACTACAAAAATCGGCGAAAAAACTCCTATTTCCGACGAAGAACTGAAAGCCGAATACGATAAAATTCCCGAAGACAAAAAGCAAGCGGGCGTTCAGGGACAGCAAATCGTTCTCAGAATTCCGAAGCCGGAACTCGAACAGCAGATTCAAACCAAAGCCAACGAAATTTTTTCGCAGGCGACCAAAGACGGAAAAACCGTTTCGCAGGAAGCCTTTACGCAGCTCGTCAACGGTTATTCGGAAGACCCTGTAAGTAAAGCCAAAGGCGGTATGCTCGCCGGGCTTGTCAAGGAAAACAAGCAAAATCCGACCGATCCGTATCAGCGTCTTTTGACGATGCAGCCGGGCGACGTAACCGAGCCGATCAAGTTTGAAAATCGCTATTTTATTTTGCGACGCGGCGAAGCCGTGCCGAAAACTTTTGAAGACGCGAAAAAGGAAATCGAAATTTCCTTGCGAAACCGCAAAGGCTACGCCGCCGCCGCCGAACTCGCGCAGAAAATTGACGACCGTTTGAAGGAAACTAAAGACATACAGAAAACCGCGCAGGAATTTGCCGCGCAAGCGAATATGAGCGCGACTGAAATGGTGCGTGAAACGGGCTTTGTCAAACCGGGCGATACGGTCGAAAACATCGGCAATTCGCCGCAATTCGAGCAGGGCATTGCCGATTTGAACAACCCGAACGATGTCGGCGAAAAAACGCCGATTCAGAACGGTTTCGCCGTGCCGATGCTCGTCGAAAAACGCGATCCGCGCGATGCCGAATTTGCCGACGTAAAAAATCAAGTCACCGAAGCATTGAAAATCGAACAGGCGAAAACGAAAGTCGAAGATATTGCCAAGCAAATCGCCGCCGGCGCGACCGGCGCGGCTAATCTCGCCGCCGCCGCGCAGAGCAAAGGCTTGAAAGCGCAGGACGCGAAAACTTTCACGCTCGGTTCACCGCTCGGTCAAGGTCCGAGCGCGGCGACGAGTCAAAATTTGGAAGATACGATTTTCGCGCTCAAAGCCGGTGAAACGACGAAAACGCCGATTCAAATCGGCGACAATTGGTATATCGTCGGCTTGAACAGCCGCGAAGATGCCAAACAGGAAGATTTCGCCAAAGAGCGCGATAATCTGATGGAACAAAAAGTGACCGAAAAACGCGGGCAGATTTTCACGGATTATCTGGCGGCGACGCGCCGCGCGATGGAATCAAAAGGCGACATCAAAATTTATCCCGACGCGCTGGCAAAACTCGACAAAGCCGACGATTCGGACGCTGATGCGCCCGCCGCGCCGAACGGCTCACAATCGCTACCGCCGGAAATTCAAAAACAGCTTCAAGAGCAAATCCAAAATCAGCAGAAGAAGCAAGTCACGATTCCTCCGTCGAACAGCAATTAATAATTATCAAAACAAAAAAGGAAGGCGGACGTTGAATTTAGCGTCCGCCTTCCTTTTTTGGCTAAGATTTTGCTGATGGGACGTTTCGGAATTAATGAAAGAAGAACCAGTAGGTAACGCCCGCCCAAAATATTAAATTAACTCCCGAAATAATCAAGCCCGTTCTCTGCATTTTATCATCGCTTCCGCCGCGATTGTCCTGTTTGCCATACATCAGCATCGCCACCAAAATTCCGGTGACGATCCACGCAAACAGTCGAATGCCGAGACTCAAAAGCACGGCATTATTCGGCAGACTTTCTTCCGGTTTCAGATGATATTCCTCGTGCATATTGAGTCCCAAAACGCCGAAAACATTCGTAACCTGAATAACCGTTAAGATAATGGTTAAAATGATTGCGATAATTGCTGCAATCGGCGGCGAGTTGCGCGAATCCGATTCGTTCGCCACTTCGCTCGAAACGTGCCGCAGATTGCTGTGCGAATAACTGTAAGCGAAATAAACGACCAGACCGATGGACATCCAGTCAATCAGCCGCAGCCAGGTGTCGAACGGCAGGCTGTTCATCAGATAAGCCGCCGAAACGACCGTCGCAATCGGGATGAACGGCGAAAACGGAACTTTGAACGGACGATTCAGATTCGGATTCGACGAACGCAGGATTATGATTCCCGTGCCGACGATGACGAACGCGAACAGCGTTCCGATGCTGACCAACTCGCCGAGCAGACTGATCGGGACGATGCCCGATAAAATCGCCACAATCGTTCCCGTCAATGCCGTCGTGATGTGCGGCGTTTGATATTTCGGGTGAATTTTCGATGCCCACGACGGAAGCAGACCGTCTTTCGCCATCGAATAAAAAACGCGCGGCTGTCCCATCACCATCACGACCATTGTCGAACTAAGTCCGAGAACCGCGCCGACTTTGATGATCGTCGGGAAAACCGCCAGAATCGTTCCCATCGTCGTGCCTTGAGCCTGTTTCAAAGCCGCGTCAATAGCAACGGCAATCGGCGCGGCGGCGTTGGTCAAAAGTTTGTAATCAACCAGCCCGACCATAATTCCGGCAACCAGAATATACAAAACCGTGCAGACGGCGAGCGAACCCAAAATGCCGATGGGCATATCCTTCTGCGGATTTCTGGCTTCCTGCGCCGCCGTCGAAACGGCATCGAAACCGATGTAAGCAAAGAAAATAACCGCCGCTCCCGTCACGACTCCGCTAAAACCATACGGCATAAATTCCGCGCAGCCCGGACTGCCCGCCGCGCAGCCGATGCCGAGATTGTTGGTGTTGACGTAGCCGATGCCCGCGATAATGAAGAGGACGACGACCAGAATTTTTACGAGAACGATGATCGAATTGAAACTCGCCGATTCCTTGATTCCTTTGATTAACAGCAGCGTCACCCCGACGGCAATCAACACGCCGGGAAGATTGAGGATGCCGTGAACCGTGCTGCCGTCCGCCAGCGTGATCGTTTCAAACGGTCCTTTACTTAACGCCAGCGGGAAATTTATACCGAGCGTGTCCCTGAATAAACTGACGACGTAACCCGACCAGCCGACGGCGACGGTCGCCGCGCCGAAGGCGTATTCGAGAATCAAATCCCAGCCGATAATCCACGCGACGAACTCGCCGAGCGTTCCGTAACCGTAGGCGTAAGCCGAACCGGAAATCGGGACGCTCGCCGCGAATTCCGAGTAGCAGAGAGCGGCAAACGCGCTGACGATGCCGGCGAGAATCATCGAAATAACAACGGCGGGACCGGCGTGTTTACCGGCGGCTTGTCCGGTCAGCACGAAAATCCCCGTGCCGATAATCGCGCCGATACCGAGCATTGTTAAATCCAATGAACTCAGCGTCTTCTTTAAAGTATGCTCGCCGGTTTCCTGGGCTTCGGCGATGATTTTTTCAATAGATTTGGTCGCAAAAAGTGACATTGAATTCCTCCTAAATTTATTCCGAATAATCGCTTAAAACTAAAAAACTAAAAAACTAAAGAACGTCTTCGGCAACGGCGTTTTTACGCAGGATATTTCGCCAGACGAAATAAACGGGAACGCCCGTTAAAACGATAAATAATCCGGGCAGCGTCGTCGTCGTTTGATAAATAAAGAGGACGATTAAAATGACGCTCGCGCCGATGACATACAGCGCGGGGACAATCGGATAACCGAACGCTTTATACGGACGCTCTGCGTCGGGGCGTTTTTTCCGCAGAATATAAATACCGATAATCGTTAAAATATAAAATATTAACGCCGCCGAAATGACGTAAGTTAAAAGGTCGCCGTAAAGATTGCCGTAAGAAACTTTGCCGTCGGCGGCGGTTTTCACCGTGCGCGGCAGAACGTAAAACGCCGACCAGATACCCTGAATCAGTAAACCCCAAGCCGGAACGTGAAACTTATTTAATACGCCCGCCTTCTTAAAAAACAAACCGTCGCACGACATCGCGTAATAGGCGCGTGCGCCCGCGAGAATCAAACCGTTGTTGCAGCCGAACGTCGAAACAATAATCGCAATCGCCATCAAAACCGCGCCGATGCCGGGAAAAATTACTTCGGCAGTCGCCGATGCCACGCGGTCGCTCGGTATGCCCTGAATCGCTTCAAATTTCAAAGTAACCAGATACGCGAGATTTGCTAAAAGATAAAGCGTAATGACCAAGCCCGTGCCGAGCGCGAGCGACAGCGGAATATTGCGTTTCGGGTCTTTTACCTCGCCCGCCGTGAACGTGATGTTGTTCCAGGCATCCGATGAAAAAAGCGAATTGGTCTGCGCGACGCAAATTCCTACAAAAAGCCCGAACGCCGTCGCCGCCGTTAATCCTTCGCCGACATCTTGCAAAGAACCGCGCACCGTCCAGAAATTTCCGAAATTCGCGCCCGCTATATCCGAATGCCGGACGAGTCCGACAATTAGCCCGAGCAGAATCAGCGCAATCAGCGAACCCGTTTTCGCGGTCGTGAAAACATTCTGAATAAATTTGCCGAGCTTCAGTCCGCGCGTGTTCATCCACGTCAACAGCGCAATCATCAAAATCCCGACGAACTGCGCCGTCGAAAGCGAAAAGGCATAATTCGTCGAGCCGAGGCGAATGGGTTCGATCAAATAATTGCTTTCCGAAATCTGCGGAAATAAAACGCCTAGATAACGCCCGAAACCGACCGCCACCGCCGCAATCGTCGCCGTTTGAATGACTAAAAATAAAGTCCAGCCGTAAAGAAAGCCCCAAAACGGCGAATACGCTTCGCGGAGATAAACGTATTGCCCGCCCGCTTTCGGCATCATCGCTGCAAGTTCGCCGTAAGACAACGCCGCCATCACGGTCAAAAGCCCGGTGATGAGCCACACGACCAATAACCATCCAGGCGAACCGACCTGCCGGGCGATGTCCGCCGACACTATGAAAATGCCTGAACCGATCATCGAACCGGCGACGATCATCGTTGAATCGAGCAAGCCCAAACCGCGTATAAAACCTTCTTTTGTTTCCGTCTGTTCAGCAACGTCGGCTGCCATAATTTATTCTGTGCAACTCAGGGAGACTTCGCTTTGAAAACCAGAAGTTCCGGCAAATTATAAATAGTAAATTTCTGAAAGCGGCGAGATAATCTTTTGAGTTATTATACTTTTATTAAACGAACTGTCGAGTATTTTTGATACGTTTTCATTAAATAAATTTTTATGATCAACAAAACAAACGCTTTGGGCGATATGCCGCCCGAAGATTTTCGCCGTTTCGGATACGAAATCGTTGATTGGATCGCCGATTATTTTGAGCGCATCGAAACTTTTCCCGTGCTGTCGCAGAATCAGCCGAACGACTTAAAAAACGCGCTGCCGAAATCCGCGCCGGAAACGGGCGAAGATTTTTCCGACGTTCTAGCTGATATTGATAAATTGATTCTGCCCGCCGTCACGCATTGGAATCATCCGAATTTTCACGGACTTTTTTCGACCTCGACTTCATCAATCGGGCTGTTCGGCGATATGTTCGCGTCCGCCTTCGATATGAAAGCGATGCTCTGGCGCACGTCGCCCGCTTCGACCGAACTCGAACCTGTTGTGCTTGATTGGCTCAGACAAATGATGAACTTGCCGGAAGATTTCAAAGGTATAATTTACGACACGGCTTCGATTTCAACGCTTCACGCGATTGCGATGGCGCGAGAAAAACTTAATCTCGGAATCCGCGAAAACGGGATGAGCGGACGAACTGATTTACCTTTATTACGGGTTTATTGCTCGGAACAAACGCACAATTCGATTGACAAAGCCGTGATTTTGCTCGGACTCGGACAGAAATCTCTCGTCAAAATTCCGACGAACGAACGCTTTGAAATGGATGTTGAAAAACTGCGCGAAGCCATCCAAGACGACAAAACTGCCGGACATCTGCCGATGTGCGTGATTCCGACTGTCGGCACGACTTCGAGTTCGAGCGTTGATAATGTCGAACAAGTTGCCGACATTTGCGAACGCAACCGAATTTTCCTGCACGTTGACGCGGCTTACGCCGGAAGCGCGGCGATTGTGCCGGAATTTCAACCGTATTTCAAAGGCTGGGAACGCGCCGATTCGATTGTTACAAATCCGCACAAATGGCTTTTCACGCCGTTTGATTTGTCGGTTTTATATGTCAAAGATTCGGATTTGTTGAAACAAACCTTTTCGCTCGTCGCCGAATACTTGAAAGTTTCCGAAACCGTCACGAATCAGATGGATTACGGCATTCAACTCGGTCGTCGTTTTCGCTCTTTGAAATTGTGGTTCGTCATGCGTTATTTCGGTCAGGAAGGTTTGATTGCGCGGCTTCGAGAACATTGCCGTCTGGCGCGGCTGTTTGCGAGTTGGGTTGACGACAGCGAGAATTTCGAGATGCTCGCGCCCGTGCCGTTCGCGCTTTGCTGTTTTCGCGCCAATCCGAGAAACGTGAAAGATTTGGACTGGCTCAATGAAACGATTATGAACGAAATCAACGCTTCGGGCGAAGCGTATTTGTCGCACACGAAATTGGACGGAAAATTTACGTTGCGTTTGTCGGTCGGAAGCATCAGAGTTGAAGAAAGACATCTGCAAAAAGTTTGGGATTTGCTGAATGAAAAAGCAGCGGCTTTCGGATGAATAAAGTTTTATCAGTCGGGGAGAGAAATGCTTTAATGAAAACAATCGACTTTCTGAAAACAAAACGCTCGATTTACGTTTTATCGCTTTTGCTTCTTTTATTTCCGGCGTTCGTCAGAGCCGAATGGAAATCAATCGGCAATGTTTCGCGCGTCGTCGAGCAGAAATCGAATTATGTAATCGTGCAAACTTCGAGCGGCGCGAAAGTTAGAATTGAATTTTTCGATGCGAACGTCGTGCGCGTCCGCGTCGCTCCGAAAGGCATTTTCGAGCGCGATTTTTCTTACGCTTTTGATGATTCGCAGAAACGCCAAACGCCTTCGATAAAAATTTCGCAGACCGCAAAGGAAATTTTTTTATCGAATGCGGAAAATGAAAAAGTCGTCATCGGCAAAATGCCTTTTTCAATCGTCGTTTATGACGCGAACGGCGACGCGATTGCGGCAGACGATAAAACTCAGCCGACCGCTTTTGACACGACGACCGGCGAAATTAAAACGTCTAAAATGCGCCGCGGCGAGACTGAAACTTATTACGGCTTCGGCGAAAAAGCGTTCGCCGGAACGTCGCGCCACGGACAATATATCGTTAATTGGAACACCGATACGTTCGCTTATCCGCAGGGGCTTGACCCGATTTATCAAACGATTCCGTTTTTCTATGCTCTCAGAAACGGCAAGGCTTACGGCGTTTTTTTTAACAATACTTTTCGCTCGTTTTTCGATATGGGCAAAACTTCGCCCGCCAGGTATTCGTTCGGCGCGGACGGCGGCGAACTCGATTATTTTGTTTTCACCGGCGGCAAAGACCGAACGCCGAAACGGATTTTGGAAGATTATGCGCGGCTGACCGGCAAAACGCCTTTGCCGCCGATTTGGGCGTTGGGCAATCAGCAATCGCGCTGGTCGTATTCGCCCGAATCGCGTGTCCGTGAAATCGCCGATAACTTCAGACAGCGGAAAATTCCGTGCGACGTGATTTATCTCGACATTGATTATATGAACGGCTACCGCGTTTTCACTTGGGACAAAACACGCTTTCCGAATCCGCAGAAATTAATTTCCGATTTAGCGAATGACGGTTTCAAAACTGTGTTGATAGTCGATCCGGGCGTAAAGGCTGACGAAAATTATTCGGTTTATACTGATGGAAAGAAGCAGGGAATTTTCGTCAAAAATCCGAACGGCACTGAATTTAACGCCAGCGTTTGGGCGGGCAATTCGGCGTTTCCCGATTTCACGAATCCGAAGGCGCGTCAGTGGTTCGGCGATCAATACAAAAATCATATTGCGGAAGGAGTCGCAGGATTTTGGAACGATATGAACGAACCGGCGACGTTTCTCAACGACCAATCGGAGAAGCCCGGAATTTTTCATCATCCGGGAAAAACCTTCCCCGTTGACACGCCGCAGGCGGGCGACGGTTTGCCCGATTCGCACCGCCGTTACCACAACGTCTATGGAATGCAGATGGCGCGTTCGACGTTTGAAGGCGAAAAACGCCTGCGACCGGAAAAACGTCCGTTCGTTTTAACCCGCGCCGGATTTGCGGGCGTGCAAAAGTTCTCCGCGATTTGGACGGGCGACAATGTAGCGAGTTGGGATCATCTCGCGCTTTCGATTCCGATGCTGACGAATTTGAGCGTATCCGGCGTTCCGTTCGTCGGCGCGGATGTCGGCGGTTTTGCCGGAATGCCGAGCGGCGAGCTTTACGCGCGCTGGCTTGAAGCCGCGTCTTTCACGCCGTTTTTCCGTTCGCATTCGGAAATCAGCCAGCCGAACAAAGAGCCTTGGGAATACGGCGCGGATTTTGAACGAATAAATCGCGCCACCATCGAACTGCGCTATCAATTTTTGCCTTATCTTTACACGCTTTTTTACGAACACGAACGAACGGGCGAACCCGTGATGCGACCGCTGTGGTATGAATATCCGAATGATTCGGAAACCTACCTGAACGACGACGAATATCTCGTCGGCAAAGATTTGCTCGTCGCGCCGATTATCAGAGAAGGACAGCGCAAGCGCAATGTCTATTTTCCGAAAGGCGACGATTGGCGCGATTGGCAAACCGGCGAACTTTACAAAGGCGGCACGACCAAAGAAATCGCCGCGCCGATTGAAAAACTGCCATTGTTTGTCCGCGTCGGCGCAGTCGTTCCGACACAGCCAATCGTTCAAAATACGACCGAAATGCCGAAAGCGGATTTAACCTTAAACGTCGCTGCCGGAATCGCGCCGAACAAAACCGAATTGGCGGAAATTTTTCAAGACGCGGGCGACGGTTACGAATATCAGACGAACGCGCGTCGAATAATAAAAATCGAGCATTCCGCCGGCATTCTGCGTCTCGACAAGGCGGGAAATTTTCAAGGACAAAAGATAAAATATCTGCAAATCATCGGGCTTGATAAACGTCCGAACGAAATCTTGATTGACGGCGCAAAGGCGAAGGACGCAGATTTTGACGAAAAAACAAAGCGTCTGCGAGTCGAATTGCCAAATGACGACATCAAAGAAATCAGACTGAATCGCTAAAATTGATTCAAGAAAATTACCAAAATATATGAAAAAAATTATTTTTATTTTCGCGTTATTTGTTTTTACCGGAACGAGCATTTTCGCGCAAAATTCCGCCGCGCCGAAAAAAACTTCCCAACCTGCCGAGAATTTTACGCGCGAAAAATTCGATCCGATGAAAAATCCGAACGACGATTTGCAGGCGGCGATGGCGAGCGCGGCGAAGCAAAACAAACGAATCGTTCTCGATGTCGGCGGCGAATGGTGCGGCTGGTGTATTCATATGGATAAATTTCTCGCCGCGAACGCAGACTTAAACAAACTGCGTGACGACAATTTCGTGTGGGTCAAAGTAAATATGAGCGAGGAAAACGAAAACAAAGAATTTCTCGCCGCCTATCCCGAAATCAAAGGTTATCCGCATCTTTTCGTGTTAGAAAAAGACGGTACGCTTTTGAAATCGAAAGATACGTCCGAACTTGAAGACGGAAAAACTTACAATCTGCAAAAGTTTACGGATTTTTTGAAAGAATACGCGCCCGCGAAAACGAGCGCGGCAAAATAAATGTTGTTCGTTAAAGAATCAATTATCAAAGCCGCCCCCGAACGGGTTTTCGCGTTTCACGAACTGCCCGACGCTTTCGAGCGTTTGATTCCGCCGTGGGAAAACGCGAAGGTCGTTCAAAAAGCCGACATTACGAAAATCGGCTCGCGGGCGATTATCGAAATGAAGATTCTCGGCATTTTTCCGGCGCGTTGGGTTGCCGAACACACGAAATACGAACCGCCGAAAATGTTTGAAGACGTGCAGATTTCCGGTCCGTTTCACAAATGGCGGCACGACCATCTGATTTTACCGCACGAATCAGGCGCGATTCTGCGCGACGAAGTTCATTACGAGCCGCCGTTTTGGATTTTCGGCAAATTAGCCGCGCCAATCGCCATCGTTCCGAAACTCGAAAAAATGTTTGCTTATCGCCACGAAGTTACGAGAAAATGGTGCGAGCAGGGAGAATAATTTTATGCAAACCGAAACCGCGTATGCCGCGACTAGTGTTTTCCCGATTGTATTGAATTTGCAGGACATTCTCGATGAAAAAATGACCGACGACGAATTTGAAATTTTTTGTCGTCACAATCCCGATCTGCAAATCGAACTCACCAAACAGGGAGAAATCGTTATTATGTCGCCAACCGGAGGAGAAACCGGAAACCGTAATTTTTCGCTGATTGGAAGATTTTTTAATTGGGTGGAAGAAGATGAAAGCGGTATCGGATTTGATTCGTCAACCGTTTTCAAACTCCCGAACGCCGCAAAGCGTTCGCCGGATGTGTCCTGGATAAAAAACGAGCGTTGGGAAAAACTTACAAAGGAGGAAAAAATAAAATTTCCGCCGCTGTGTCCTGATTTTGTCGTCGAACTGCGCTCGCCGTCCGATTCTTTGGTCAATCTGCAAAACAAAATGCTCGAATACATTGAAAACGGCGCAAGTTTGGGTTGGTTAACTGATCCTTTGGAGAAAAAAGTTCACGTCTATCGCCGGAACGCCGAAGTCGAGATTTTGGACGACCCGCAGCAAATCAGCGGCGAACCGCTTTTGCAGAAATTCACTTTGAAACTCGAAAAAATCTGGTAAAAATTATGCTGACGCACATTGTTTGCTGGAAATATAAACCTGAAACGACCGAAGAACGACGCGAAGAACATCGCGCGAAGCTGCGAAATTTGCCGAATATTATTCCGGATATTTTAAGTTTCAGCGTCGGCGCGGACGTTTTACATCTCGAGCGTTCATTCGATACGGGTTTAGTGGCGACTTACGCGAGTCGCGCCGCGCTCGAAGATTACGACGCGCATCCCGAACACAGAAAAGTTCAGGCAATCGGCAGAGAAATTGCTGAAAAAGTCATATCAGTTGATTTTGAAACGGAAGAATTAGTCAGCGAATAAATTTTCGCGCCGTATGAAACTCTGGAAAAAAATCGTTTTGATTTTGTTCGCCGCTGTTTTGCTGGCGCAGATTCCGTTCATTTACAATCGTTACAAATTCGGTCGGCTTCACGACAAAATCGCTAACCTGCAAACGCAGAGAATCGAAAATCCGAATCCGAGTTTTACAGATTATAAAGGAATCATTCACGTTCACACGGCAATCGGCGGGCACAGTACGGGAACTTTCGACGAATTAATTGACGGCGCGGCGAAAAACGATCTCGATTTCGTCGTGATGACCGAACATACGGCTGATTTATACGATACTTTTGCGCTGACTTTGAAAGGGAAAATCGGCAACACGTTGTTCGTCAACGGGCAGGAAGTCGAAACGGCGACCGATAGATTTTTATTACTGAACGGAAGCCCCGACGCGGGCAAAATGAACCGCGTCGCCGCCAACGATTTTTTGAATCGGATTCATAATCAAAACAAACTCGCCTTTATCACTTACCCGGAAAAGCATCAGGATTGGAACGAAAATTTCGACGGCGTGGAAGTTTTTTCTCTGCACACGAACGCGAAAAAAATGCCGGTTTTTTTCGTTCTTTTCGACGCGCTCTGGTCTTATTATTCGTATCCCGAACTCGTTTTAGCCAAATATTTTCAGCGTCCCGACGAAAATCTGCAAAAGTTTGACGAAGTTACGCAAACGAGAAAATCAACTTTGTTTGCCGGAACCGACGCGCATTCCAATATCGGTTTTCATCTTTTGGGCGACGACGCGGGCAACAAGCTCATCAATCTCAAGATTGACCGGTATGAAACGATTTTTCGCGCGATGCGAAATCACGTTCTGCTTGAAACAGGCAAACCATTAACGCAGGAAAATCTGCTCGAAGCCTTGAAAAACGGTCATTGTTTCGTCGGCGTTGACAGTTTGAGCGACACGAAAGGATTTTCATTTTCGGCGGAGAACGGCGCGGAAATGAAAATAATGGGCGACGAAATCAGTCTCGGCGCAAACACGAATCTGAAAATATTTTCTCCGCAAGCGGCTCGCGTCGTCGTCTTCAAAAACGGCGCGAAATTCTTCGAGCAAAGCGATACGACCGAAACGAATCTGCCGATCAAAGAAACGGGAACTTATCGCGCGGAAGTTTATTTGGATTCTTTAGGAATGAATTGCGATAAAATGCCGTGGATAATTTCCAATCCGATTTACGTCAAATAATCGCAACTCTCAATACTTAAATTTCAAATTTATTAAAAAGAGAAATTGAAATAATTAACTCAAAAACCTTTCAAACTTTACAAAAATTAAAATTTCTGACGAATTAGAA
>CAXTMQ010000022.1:27429-28995 GCA_964245305.1 uncultured Pyrinomonadaceae bacterium | reverse complement strand
AAATCAACCAGCTTGTCGAGAATCTGGTGCAGCAGATAATCCGCCCCGCGCGAGCAGACGAACGGACTCGAACGAATCTGCTGTTTGACCGTATCGATGCTGTGAAAATTTTCGTGATGATAAGTAACGACGTAATTCTTTCCCAAATACCCATCGAGTTCCTTCAAGACGAAATTCTTCGCCGTCGTCATCTCGACCTTTACGCCGTGAAAGATAAAAAAAATATATTCGGGAAACCCTTCGACCTTCGGCTGGTTGCGCGTCTCGCGCGCGTCTTCAATCGTCAGCGGATGAAACTTAAAAACGTCCGCCAAAATCCGCTCGTCCGCGTCGCTCGGATTTTCCATATCAACCCAGACGACATTCGTTTCATCCGCCAAAAGTTTCGGCAAATCATCAGCCGTAAATCCTTCCTCGATACTTAATTCGCCTTTCCGATGAACAAAAATTTCCATAAATCAAATTCGTCCGCTGCCATTTTCACCGTTGATTTTATTACAAACCGCTGAATTAATAAATTTATATGTTATGATTTTCGACGAATTCGTAAGGATATTTTTATCGCTGATTTAATTAATGCCGACCATATTTTCGCACGCGATTTTCGCCGCCGCCGCGGGCAAAGCTGTTGTTAAAAAATCCGTCTCCGCCTTGTTCTGGCTTTTAGCTGCCGCCTGCGCGATGCTGCCGGATGCCGATGTCATCGTCGCTTCTGCCTTCGACATCGAGCGCGGTTCGATATTCGCGCATCGCGGCTTTACGCATTCGATTCTTTTCGCCCTAATCCTCGGCGCATTCGTCGCAACAATCGCCAACCGCTTTCTGCAAATTAAAATTTCCTATCCCAAACTTTTCGCCTTTTTCGCGCTCGCCACATTCACGCACCCGCTGCTCGATATGCTCACCAACGGCGGTTCGGGCGTTGCGCTTCTCGCCCCGTTCTCAAACGAAAGATTCTTTTTCCCGTGGCGACCGGTCGAAGTCTCGCCCATCGGCTTCGGATTTTTCAGCGAACGCGGAATAGACGTAATCCTCAGCGAAATAATCTGGATTTGGCTTCCGGCAATTTTTATTTTGATCGCGGCGACAATTATCCGAACAATAAAAAAGGCGAGTTAGATAAAAGTATCTTCGCTCGCCTTTATTAATAAGTTAAATTAAAAAAATTACGCGAAAGCCGTTTCGTGTTTCGGTTTGTTGTTCCATTCCTTTTCTAAAAGCATTCTGCCGTTCGCCTTTTTGCTTCGCTTCACGCCGTCCGCGCCCCACACGCCCCATTGTTTGAAAAAGAAATGAACATTCTGCGCGTCGCATTGCCGTTGAATATCAATCGCCCACTTTTCTTTCATCGGTCGGGCTTTGAATCCGCTTTCGCCGCCGACGATGACCCAATGAATATTCGTCAAATCAATCGCGCCGAGACTTTCGAGAAGCGGTTCGACGGAAAGAAACCTGATTTTCGCTTCAATATTTCGCAACGCGTCAATCCGGTTCTTTTTGCTTTTCATTTCCACAGTCACGCCGAGCCAAACATTGTCGGGACCAGCTCTCGTTTGAAAATAAGTT
>CAXTMQ010000022.1:20198-27419 GCA_964245305.1 uncultured Pyrinomonadaceae bacterium | reverse complement strand
AAAATCCGCTCGAGCTCCGTCAAAATCTGATAAGTATGGCGCGGCGTGCGTCGAATCGTCTCGAAAACATTATCCAAAAACTCGAACGGCATTTTCTCGTGAAACAAATTCGACATCGAATTAACAAAAAACTTCGTCGGCTTTTTCACCCTGAGCGGCGTTTCCAAACGGGGGCGTTTTAACGTCCTTTGGCATTTCGGCTTGAGCCGAAGAGCGTTAAAACGTCGCGCCGCGTTCTTCAGAACGTGGCTATTGTTCTTCCGGCAATCAAACTTCGGAATAATACCTTCAGCCGCACGCGGCTGAAGATTTAACCGTAGATTTTTTTGCCGAGAAAGTAGGAAATCATCAGCAAAACGAGCGCGACGATTGCCGCAATCGGGCTTGGAACGCCGGAAAAGTAATGCGCGAGCGCGGCGAGTGTGAAGTCGAAAAAGAATCCGGCGTATGCCCATTCTTTTAATGTTCTCGAATATCCCGTCAAAATCGCCAAAACGCCCGCGATTTTCGTGACTGGCAAAACGTAGGCAATAAAATGCGGAAAACCGAGCGCGCCAAGCATCTTGACCGATTCGCCGAACATGAAAATTTCGATTGCCGCCGAAGCGAGCATCATCAAACACAAAAGACCCGTTACAATCCAGTAAGCGATTTTCATCAGTTTTAATCTCCCGAACTAAAGTTAAAAATTTGCGTAATGGTAAATTACAACAAAGTTTTCCAAACAACAAAGTTTCGATTATAGTTACAGCTAAAAGATGAGCGAAAACAATATCACATTGCGCGTCGAAAACGTCTCCAAATATTATGACGATTTCACGGCGGTCAGCAATCTTTCCTTCGACGTTCGCGCGGGCAGAGTGTTCGGATTTTTGGGTCCGAACGGCGCGGGCAAAACGACGACGATTAGAATGATCGTCGGCATCACCGCGCCCGACGAAGGCAAAATCGCGCTTTTCGGCGCGCCCGTTTCCAACGAATCGCAAAACCGCATCGGATACTTGCCCGAAGAGCGCGGTTTGTATAAAAAGATGAAAATCGTTGACCAGCTTCACTATTTCGCCGCGCTCAAAAACGTCTCGCAAGCCGAAGCCGACAAACGCATTGACGCATGGCTCGCCAGAATGGATTTGTCGAAATGGAAAACGAAGAAAACGACCGATTTGTCGAAAGGAATGTCGCAGAAAATTCAATTTATCTCGACCGTTCTGCACGATCCCGATTTGCTCATCCTGGACGAACCTTTTTCCGGTCTCGATCCGATCAATGTCGAATTTATGATTGAAGTCGTCGCCGAATTAAAGGCGCGCGGCAAGACGATTATCTTTTCGACGCATTTGATGTCAACGGCAGAGCGTTTGTGCGACGACATTATCCTAATCAACAAATCGCGCAAGGTCATCGGCGGAACGATCCGCGAAGTAAAGCAAGGCTTCGGCAAAAACTTAATCGCGTTGCGAGCCGTCGGCGGTGATGAAGTTTTAAAAGACGAATCGCTCGTCGCCAAAATCGTCGAAAACGCCGACGAAAAAGAACTCGAATTAACAAAAGATGCCGACGCGCAGATTCTTCTGAAAAGATTGATCGAAAGCGGCGCGACGATTTCAAAGTTCGAGCAAGTCGAGCCGAGCCTAAACGACATTTTCATCGAAAAGGTAAAGGAGAAAAATGCGTAAGTTTCTTGCCGTAGTAAAACACGAATACAAAAAAATCGTCTTAAAATGGACGTTTTTAATCGCCACTTTTTTGTTTCCGTTGATTGCGGCGGCGTTTGCGGTTGTGCCGGCGTTTTTGTTTTCGATTAAGGGCGAACCGACGCGGCTCGTAATCGTTGACCAATCGGGCAAAGTCGGCGGGCGCGTGAAGCAAAATTTGGCGAATGAAAAGCAGGCGAAGGAAAAATCGCGCGACGAAGCGTTGAAGGATTTAACGGCTTCGCGCGAGGATCAAATCAAGAATAGCACGAAGCAAATCAGCGAAAGTTTTGTTTTTGAAGATTACAACGCTGACGCGAAACCGCTCGAACAAATTCGCCGCGAACTGAACGCGAAAATCACCGGAAAAACGCTCGACGCTTATTTGATAATTCCTCAGGATTTTGAAGCGACGGACGCGAAATACGAGTTTTTCTCGCGCAAATCCGGCGATTTTATCGCCAACGAAACTTTGAAAAACGCGGTCAACGAAGCCGTTCGTTCACAGCGTTTGGCGGAGGCAAATATCAGCGAAGCGCAGTTGAAGAATTTGAGCAAAGACGTAGATTTTGCCATCAAAAAAGTTGACGAGCGCGGCGACGAAAAAGATTCGGACAGCGCGTTTGTCGCGGCGTTCGTCATCGGTTTGATGATTTACTTAACGCTTCTGATTTACGGTCAGCAGATTATGGCGGCGGTCATCGAAGAAAAGGAAACGCGCATCGCCGAGATACTTTTTTCGTCGGCGAAACCGTTTGAATTGATGATGGGCAAGCTCGTCGGAGTCGGTTTGGCGGGCTTGACACAGCTTGCGATCTGGATCGTTTCCGCGCTCGTTTTAGTCGGCATCGGTCTGGCAAATATGAGCGCGGCGGGAATGAATATTTCGATTCCCGACATCACGCCGCTGACGGTCGTATATTTTTTCGTTTTCTTTATTTTGGGATTTTTTATCTACGCGACGATTTACGCGCTGATCGGTTCGATGGTGACGACCGTGCAGGAAGGCGGACAATTTGCGATGATTCCGGTCGCCGCGCTCGTCGTCGGATTTTATATGAGCTTTACGGTCATCCGCGATCCGAATTCGTCGCTCGCGTTCTGGGTTTCCATCCTGCCGTTTTTCGCGCCGATCACGATGCCGGTCAGAATCATCGCCGAAACGCCTCCGTTCTGGCAAATCGCCGTTTCGATTCTTTTAAATGGCGCGGCAATCGCCTTTCTCATTTGGCTCGCCGCCAGAGTTTACCGCGTCGGAATGCTGATGTATGGCAAAAAAGCGACGATTCCCGAAGTTTGGAAATGGATTCGGCAAGCGTAAGATTTTTAGCTGCGAATAATACGAATTAAATTTATTCGTGTTATTCGCGGCAATATTTTTATATGGCTGCAAAATTCGATTATTCGCTCGATTACAAAAATCTCGATTTGCGAAAAAATCCCGAACTTTATCGCGTCGGCAAAGGCGAGCAGGGCGTTCTGATGGTCGAACCGTATCGCACGGAAATAGTTCCGCACTGGCGATTCAAAACGCCGGAGATCGCGCGTGAATCTTCGACGAAGATTTATGAAATGTTTCTCGAATATAAACGACAAAAAGATTTCGTCGGAATGGATATGGCGAGGAAGTTTCTCCAAATGGGAATTACGAGGGCAAGGCGATACGCCAATCATCCGAGCGGCAGAAAATACAAAAAAGGAACGCGCGAAGAAATTCCCGTCGGCGAAATTGACGAGGAAAAAGCCGAAAGCGCGCGGATATTTCAAGAGCAATATTATCTGGCGAAAAACGACGCGACTTATCAAAAGATGTTGAAGGAACACAAAGAAAAATACGAAAGCGACGAGAAAAAATCTTGAATCCGCGCAAGCAAATCGATTATGCTCGTTCTTGTATTTATAACTTTTCGAGGAGAAATAAAAATTATGAAAAAACACATTATCGGTTTGACGCTTTTTAGTTTTATCGTTGGTATTTCAGCAGCAGGTTTTGCTTTTTTTAGTTCATTTAAGTTCCAGCAAGTTGCTCTAACGCGACCTATTTCTCAAATACAGGAAACACCTATAATCCAAAACGACCTCAAACAACCAGTTATCAATCAGGTGGTATTTAATCTAAAGGCTGGCACGCTTAGCTGGAAATTGAATTCGCAGAATAATCGTTACCCAACTTATCTGCATTGGTTTGTAGAGACCAAAGAAGGAATTAAGAAAGTTGATAGTTTTCGTATAGATGATTTATCTGGTGAGGAAACAATATCTTCGCAATCTGATTTATTTAAAATGCTCAAAACATTTCCTAAATCAAATCAATATGTAATCGTTGATACAAGTTCTAACTATTTACTGCCGCACGGATTACATATTCCCTTTGATTTTGATTATAAGCGAGCCGTTTCCGTTACGGTTGATTACGGCAAATAATTTTCCGAAAATAATTTTCATAAAAAATCCGCAAGTCTGTTTTTCCGCTTCGTTCTACTTTTCAAAAGTTACGAAGTTTGCAGAAGAACAGGCTTTTTGATTTTTTAAATTTCTTTGAGAGGAAAATTTTATGAAAAAGATTTGGGTTGGGATATTTATTTTTTCGCTGATCGCGTCGGGTTGCAGTTCGTATTCGACGAGTTCAAATACGAACAGCGCGGGTGAAGCGTCAGAAACAAAGGATGTCGTTTACGCGCCGCAACCGACGATGAATTCAAATTCAATGTCGTCGAATTCATCAACGATGGGCGCGCCGACGGAGGCAAAAAGAAGCGACGGCGAATTTGATGAAAAATCAACGAGCGGCGAACGCTATGCGGAGATTTTGGAAAATCCGTTTCTCGATGCGAAACGCGCGCCGCTTTCGACGTTTTCGATTGATGTTGACACGGCTTCTTACGCAAACGTGCGCCGTTATTTGAACGACGGGCAGATGCCGCCGAAAGACGCGGTTCGCATCGAAGAATTGGTGAATTATTTTGAATACGATTATCCGCAGCCGATTGGCGACCAACCGTTTTCGGTGAACACGGAAGTCGCGTCCGCGCCTTGGAATCAGAAACATAAAATCGTTTCCATCGGTTTGCAGGGCAAGCGCGTTTCTCTCGACGATGTGCCGCCGTCGAATCTGGTTTTTTTAGTTGATGTTTCCGGTTCGATGAACGACGCGCGTAAATTGCCGCTTTTGAAAGACGCTTTGCGAATTTTGGCTAATCAGTTGACGGCGAAAGATCGCGTGGCGATTGTCGCGTATGCCGGAAGAAGCGGTTTGGTTTTGGATTCGACGAACAATCGCGGCGAGATCTTATCGGCTCTGGAAAATCTCGAATCGGGCGGTTCGACCAACGGTGGGCAGGGAATTCAGCTTGCCTATAAAGTCGCGCTCGACAATTTTATACAGGGCGGTAACAACCGTGTAATTTTGGCGACCGACGGCGATTTTAACGTCGGTCTGCAAAACGATGCTGAACTCGTCAATTTAATCGAAACGAAACGCCGCACCGGAATTTTTCTGTCGGTTTTAGGCTTCGGCACGGGCAACACGAACGATTCGATGATAGAAAAATTGGCGGACAAAGGCAACGGCAATTACGCTTACATTGATTCGCAAGAAGAAGCCCGTAAAGCACTCGGCGAGCAAGCCGCCGGAACGCTTTACACGATTGCCAAAGACGTGAAGATTCAGGTCGAATTTAATCCGGCGAGAGTTGCGGGTTATCGCCTGATCGGTTATGAAAATCGCCTGTTGGCGAACCGTGATTTTAACGACGACGCGAAAGACGCGGGCGAGATCGGCGCGGGACATTCGGTAACGGCTTTGTATGAAATCGTTCCTGCCGGGCAAGCGATTGAAAACGACGGTATCGAATTAAAATATTCGCAGGTCACTCCGTCGGACACGAATTTTAACGACGAGCTTTTGACCGTCAAACTGCGTTACAAAGAACCGTCGGATTCGACGAGCAAATTGTTGACGCAAGGTTTGCTGGATCGCGGCAATGCAATCGAAAACGCTTCGGACAATCTGCGTTTCGCGGCGGCGGTCGCCGAATTCGGAATGCTTTTGAGAAATTCGCGCTACAAAGGCTCGGCGAATTTCGGAAGCGTCCAAAATCTCGCCGAAAGCTCGCTCGGAAATGATTTGAAAAATTACCGCAGCGATTTTCTGGATTTGGTCAGAAAGGGAAATAGGTTAAGAAGTTAATCGTTGATTGCAAATGGTTAATTGTTGATGGCGAGTTGCGATTCACGATTGACAATTAACCTTTAACGATTTACAAGCTGACGAATGTCTTCGATGATGCCGTCCGGTTCAAAAGGTTTGGTGTGATATTTATGAAATCCGGCATCGAAGGCTTTCTTTTTGTTGTCGTTCGAGGCAAACGCGCTCAAAGCCAAAGCCGGAATTTCGCCGCCTTCTTCGGCGGAAAGTTTTCTGATGCGGGCAATCAGCGAATAGCCGTCTTCGTCGGGCATTGCGAGATCGGAAACAATAATGTCGGGCAGATTGCCTTTCGATTCGCGCAGGATTTGCATCGCGTTTTGCGCCGATTCCGCGCTTCGCACAATCGCGCCGCTTTGTTCGAGAAAAAGCTGTAAAACTTCGCGCGAATCATTGTCGTCTTCGACAACCAAAATATTAACGCCGCTTAAAGGCTTGATTTTTTTCTGCTTGACTTCCTCTTCTTCCGCGACGGGCGCGTCGGTTCTCGAACCGTTCAGCGGCAAAGTAACCGTAAATGTCGAACCGCTGCCTGTGCCTGCGCTTTCGACTTCGACTTTGCCTTCGTGCTTTTCGGTCAAAATTTTAACGATGGATAATCCGAGTCCCAAGCCGCTCTGATGACGGTTTTCCTTGTTGTCGCCCTGCTGAAACTGCCGGAAAATACTCGGGAACGAATCCTGACTGATGCCTTGTCCGTTGTCTCTGAAAATCACTTTGACATTCGTCGCGCCGGTTTCGATTTCGATGTCTACGAAGCCGCCGTCGGGCGTGAATTTTAAAGCGTTGGAAATCAGGTTGGCGAAAATTTGCTGAAGGCGAACCGTATCGCCGAAAACCGGAATGTCTTTTTTATCGGCGGTGAAATCGAGCGTGATATTTCTCGATTCGGCGGTCGGAAACTGCGCGTCATAGACGGTTTTGACGACATCGTAAAGATTCACGGGGCGCAGTTCGAGCCGCAGTCTGCCCGAAGCGACCCGCGCCGAATCAACCAGATCGTTAATCAATTTGGCTTGCGAACGCGCGCTTTTTTCGATGGTTTCGAGCGCGTTGCGGCGCGTTTGTTCATCGGGATTTTTATTCAGCAAAATTTTCGTCCAGCCTAAGATAGCGTTGAGCGGCGAGCGCAATTCGTGCGAAACGACGGCGAGAAAAAAATCCTTGGCGCGGTTGGCTTCTTCGGCTTCGTTGCGGGCTTTTTTTTCCAAATCGTAGATTCTCGAAAGCTCTTCGTTGGCGATTTTTTTATCGGTAACTTTTCGCACTACGCCCATCATATTTTTCGGATTGCCTTTGCCGTCGAGATAAGTTTTGCCG
>CAXTMQ010000022.1:0-20188 GCA_964245305.1 uncultured Pyrinomonadaceae bacterium | reverse complement strand
CTATAACGGTGTCTTCGGGATGAACCGCTTTCAAAAACGAATCGAGCGTCGGCGCGTCGCTCGGCTCGAATTCAAACAGCTCGTTGCATTTCGGTGTCGAGAAAAATTTATCGTCCTTTAAATTCCAAAACCATAAACCCGTGTCGGAATTTTCGGCGGCGAACAAAAGCTGTTCGCTGCGTTCCTTATAAAATTCGATTTCCCGCTCGCGGCTGGTAACTTCCTGAGCGCAGAAAAAAATGTCTTTGTTTTCATTCAAAGGATGCAGGTAAAGTTCGATAATGATAATCTCGCCCGCGCCGACGCGAAATTCGAGCAAACTTTTCGATTTTATTCCTTTGGCGGCTTCGGCAATCGCATTGTCCAAAATTCCGGCGGTAAATTCCGATGCCTGCCAGTAAACGGTTTCCGAAAATTTTTGATTGATTAAAAGTTGCGGGTCGGTTGCGGCTCGCTCAAAAACTTTTCCGTCAAGGCTTAGAACAATTCCGTCCGGGGTCAGAGTTCCGAAGAACGCGAAGACGTTTTTAAAAATATCTCTGTTCAATTCATCGAGCGCGAAAGCATTATCTTCGGCGGCAGAAACGGTTTTCATAATTCAAATAGATAAATTTAATAATATAATAGAACGCGGCGGCTTCTCAAAAACCGAAAAGCCCCGACCTTAAAACAGATCGAGGCTTTCGGCAAAAGATTTTAACTTACCAATAATTCGTAGCCGGTCAACTAAATATTTTCGTAAGCTAATCTTTTCAAAAAAATCAGACCGCTCTTCTGCCGCTGACTAATCGAATTATCAAAACGACAAGCGCGACAACCAGCAGTAAATGAATCAAACCGCCCGCCGTGCCGGAGATAAATCCCAACAGCCAAAGAATCACCAAAATTACGATAATCGTTTCCAACATAAATTTCCCGCTCCTTTTCTAAATTTTTATCAACTCATTTTCCGCTCGCAAAACCGAGCGTTCATTCTGTATGTCTGCGATTGATTAATCAATTTTCGTGCCTAAAAAATAAATATCGAAAATTGCTGAAATTTGTTGGTAATTGCTGGTTGGTAGAATTCTCGGGTTAAATATGTCAGTATTATTTTAATACAAACTTCTCCCCGAGTGATTAATCAAAATCAAAGATTCGGACAGTAAAACACTTGTACGGCGGGTTCTTAAATTTATTTATTTTTTTGATATTATTAAAGCAGCCTTTCGTTAACAAACATCTGACGCGATTGGTTAAATATTTTACTGAAAATTATGGCAAACAGGGCGCTTGTAATTGATGACGATGTGGCGACTCTCGAACTGATGAAGTATCAGTTGAATTCGGAAGGATTCGACGTAACGACGGCGGAACGCGGAGAAACGGCATTAAAATTAGTTGGCGAAAGCGAATTCGATATTATTCTGACCGACCTCGATCTGCCCGACATCAACGGGATGGAAATGGTGCGGCGTTCCAAGGCGATTTCACCGGAAACCGAAATCATAATGGTTACGGGACACGACTCGAACGAAAACGCGATTGAAGCGATCAAAGTCGGCGCGTTCGATTTTCAAAGAAAGCCGATTGAATTTGAAGAGCTTCTTTTAAAAATCGAGAAGGCGGTCGAGCGTAAAAAAAATCTCGCCGAATTAAAAGAATTGCGCGGCAGATTGTCCTCACGCACTTCTTATGAAGGCGTGATCGGCGGCAGTCGTTCGATGCAGGACATTTACGAAATCATCGAATCGGTCGCCGAATCCGACGCGAATATTTTAATTTTAGGCGAATCGGGAACGGGCAAAGAAGTCATCGCCAATGCGATTCATTACAAAAGTCATCGCTCGAAAAAACCGTTCGTCAAATTAAACTGCTCGGCTCTGCCGAAGGAATTGATCGAATCGGAACTTTTCGGACATCGCAAAGGATCGTTTACCGGCGCGATAACCGATAAGGAAGGTTATCTCGCGCGAGCCAACGGCGGCAGTCTTCTGCTCGACGAAATCGGCGAAATGCCGATGAGTTTGCAGCCGAAACTGCTGCGCGTTTTGCAGGAAAGAATTTATTACCGCGTCGGCGACGACAAACCGCAGTCGGTTGATTTTCGTCTGATTTCTTCGACCAACCGCAGTCCTTTCGATGCGATTCAGGACGGCAATCTGCGCGAAGATTTGTATTACCGAATCAATACCATCGAGATAAAAATTCCGCCGCTTCGTGAAAGAATGGAAGATGTGCCAATGCTCGCCGAGCATTTTCTGGAAATTTATTCGGACAAATATAAACGACAGGGCGGCGAATTTTCCGAACGCGCCTATGAACAGATGCTTAATTACAACTGGCGCGGAAACGTCCGCGAACTTCAGCACGTCATCGAACGGGCGATTTTGTTGAGCAAAGGCGGAAAAATCAGCGAACTGAACATCCCGAAAAATCTCGATAACACGATTTCACTCGAAAGCCTCGGCAGAAGCGTGAACAGAGAAAGTTCATCGTCAGCCGGTTCGGTGCAGATTACCGGCGGCAACGGTTTGATTAATACGGATAATTTGACGACCGAGGAATTATTCGCGGAAATCGGCAAATTTATCGTCGAAAAACTGCCCGAACCGGCTGACGGCGACGAACAGCGCGACGTTTTCAATTCGCTCGAAAGCGGAGTCGTCATTGCCGCCTTAAAGCGCACGAACGGCAACAAACAAGCCGCCGCCAATCTTTTGGGGCTTTATCGCCCGAGACTTTACGGGATGATTAAGCGGCACAACATCGAAGATATTTAACGAATTAAAAAAGACCGGCTTTCAATAAAAATATGAAAGCCGGTCTTTTTTAGAGTGGGGAAAATTAAAAAAATTATCTGTTCGCGGCGGGCGCAGTAACATTTATATCGATTTTTTCCTTTTTCGTTCCGCCCAAAAATCCGCTGTAATATAAAGCTCCCGCGATAATCGCCACGATCAGCAAAGTCGTTATCGCCCAAATTAAATTGTTGCCCGTGCTATTTTCTTCTGACATTTTTTCACTCCAAGAAAATTAAAATTTAAGACTCGACGAAAGTGGCTCTTTGCAAAATGAATGCCAAACGCCGAAGCTCGCCGCTTCGCTCTTTTTTAACGAAAAGTCGAGTGATCCTTCGTTTTCAATTCTTTATCGCACGGATTATATGCAGCATATCGAAATAGTTATGTAAATAAAGCATACAAAAACGATAGCGGTTTATTTTGTCGAAGAATGAAAAATTTTGAATCAAACGGCGAATAATTGACGTTGAAATACGATAATTTAGAGACGGCACATCGTTTGCTCTTGCGCTTTATACAATAATGAATCAGACAGTCGGCTTTTCCCCCTATAAAAGTTGTCTGCCTAAAGGCGAGCAGGTTTTAATTGTGTCGAAGTCTCCGAGCAGTTTTGGAAAAAGCAGTCAAACAGCAACCTTTCCGTTTACAGTTTTGGCTGTCGCCATTTTCCTGACCGTCGGCATCACTTACAGTTTTTATCAAAGCGCGAAAAACAAAGACGCGATCCGTTTTAACAGCGAAGTCAACCGCGTCAATCTGGCAATCGAAAATAAAATAAATTTGTATGTCGCGCTGTTAAAAGGCGGACGCGGATTTTTTGAATCGGACAATGAAATCACCCGCGCGGATTTCGCCGAATACGTCAGAAGTCTCGAATTACAGGAAAATTACGCGGGCGTGCAGGGAATCGGTTATGCGAAAAAAGTCGAAGCGTCGGAAATCGAGGCTTTAACGAAAAAAATGAACGCCGAACATTTCGCGGATTTCAAATTTTCGCCCGTTGTCGGAAAAAAATCTTACGAGATTGTCACTTATCTCGAACCGTCCAGCGAGCGCAATCAAAAAGCCGTCGGTTTCGATTTAGGAGGCGAGCCGCGCCGCCGCGAGGCTTTGGAAAAAGCGCGCGATTCGGGCGAAGCGTCCAGCAGCGCGAAAATAAATTTAAGACCGGAATCTCCCGACGGCGAAGACGCGGGATTTTTAATCGTTCTGCCGATTTATAAAAACGGCAGGCTGCCCGCGACGCTCGAAGACAGAGAGAAAAATATCGCCGGCTATATCTACTGTCCGTTTCGCGCGAGCGAATTTTTGTATGAAATTCACACCGACAAATTCGCGTCCGACATCGCTCTGAGAATTTACGACGAACAGCCCGACGCGGAAAATTTGCTGGCGCAATTCGGTGACACTGAAAATTCTTCGCTCGCGGGGCAAATGGAAGAACATTATTCGGCGCGGAATGAATTGAGCGTCGCGGGCAGAAAATGGATTATTCGTTATGATTCGCTGCCCGCGTTTACCGCGCAGTCGAGTCTCGGCTGGACACCGCTTATTTTTCTCGCCGGAATTTCGGGAAGTTTTCTGCTTTTCGGGCTGACTTTTTGGGAAACCGCGTCTCGCCTTAAACTGCAAAAAATCGCTGCCGAATTGTCCGAATCGGAGAAGCAGAAACAGGGATTATTCGAGAACGAACAAAAAGCCAGACTTTTAGCGGAACAGGCGAACAGCACGAAAGATGAATTTATCGCCGTTGTTTCGCACGAATTGCGAACGCCGCTCAACGCGATTGCCGGTTGGACGAGAATTTTGAAAACGGATGATTTGACGACGAATACCAAAAATCTCGCGCTCGAAAAAATAGAAAAAAATCTACGCTCGCAGACGAGATTGGTTGAGCAGCTGCTCGATTATTCGCAAATCGTCGCCGGAACGATCACGCTCAACGGAAAAAATTTGAATTTCTCTAATGTGTTTGAAGATATTTTTTCCGAGATAGAACCGTCGGCGCGTGAAAAAAGCATCGAATTTCTTAAAAACAATCAATTAAACGACGGCTTGGTTTTGGGCGACGAAGAGAAAATCAAGCTCGCCATTCACAACATTTTGACGAACGCCATTAAGTTTACGCATTCCGGCGGACGAATCGAGACGAGCGTCTTAGAGATAAACGGCACGATAAATTTCACCGTCAAAGACAACGGCATCGGCATCAGTCCCGAATTTCTACCGCGCGTTTTCGACCAATTCGCGCAAGCCGACAGTTCGACCACGCGAAGCTCAGGCGGTTTGGGACTCGGTTTGACTATTTCTCATCACATTATCCAACTTCATCACGGAACAATCGAAGCCTTCAGCGAAGGAGTTGGAAAAGGCTCGATTTTTACGGTCAAAGTTCCCCTTACTCATTGAATTTCACCGCTTTAAAAGCAGCAAAATTTTTCTACTATTTCGTATGATAATGTTGCGTCCGCCTCTTGATTAAATTCAAAAAATATTCGCAAAGGATTTTGGTATTCTCTCTAAACATCTATGAACAAGCGGATTATATTATTTATAAATTCGCTTGGCATAATGCTTGCAACTTTTGTTCGCGTGAAGGCTTATCAATTCATTTAATTTTCAGATAAGTTTATAAAATAGTATTGGAGGATATTATGAAATTTTTATTGAAGTTTTTTTCTCTCTTGCTGTTTTTCGGCGCGATTTCGACCGTAAACAGTATTAGCGCGCAGGTTCGTCCGTATCGCGTAACTGACCGGCAAGTGCAGACGCTGCTCAATCGTATCGAGACGAACACGGATATTTACAAACGCCAAATGAATACGGCTCTCGACCAAAGTAAGTTGAACGGTTCGGATACCGAAGATGTTTTTTTCGGCTACGTCAGCGATTTTGAAAATACGACCGACGCGCTGAAACAAAATTTCGACGCGCGGCGTTCGGCGGGCAGCGATGTAGAAGACGTTTTGAACCGGGCGAGCCAGATTGACCAATTTATGCGTCGAAATCGTTTGACGACGGGTGTGCAGAGAATTTGGACGAGCATCAGAACGGATTTGAATACTTTGGCGACTTATTATCAGGTTACGCCGAATTGGAACGGCGGCGGCATTAATCCGACACCGAATACTAATCCGACACCAAATAATACGGGCGGAATGCTTCCGTATCGCGTAACGGATAACAACGTCAGAACTTTGCTCGCGCGGCTCGAAACGCGCACCGACGCTTACAAGCGCGAAGTTAATACGGCACTTGACAAAAGTGTTTTGAACAACACGCGCAGCGAAAATCAAATTTTGACTTACATCAGCGATTTCGAGAATTCGACCGATTCACTCAAACGCAAATTCGATTCGCGCAGTTCGGTCGGCGCGGATGTCGAAGATGTTTTGAACCGCGCTTATTACATTGACGGTTTTATGCGCGATTATCGTTTGACCGCCGGCGCGGAAAGTCAATGGCGTTTGATCCGCACGGATTTGGATACGCTTTCCAATTATTACAACGTCAGTTGGAATTGGAACAGGCAGTATTCGCCTGCGGGAACATTCGATACGCGCCTGACGGGAACTTATCGTCTTAATGTTGACCAGAGCGACAATGTAACGGACATTGTCGGTCGTTCGATTTCAAGCTATCCCGTAAACCAACAGGACAGATTCCGACGAAATTTGGAAAGACGTTTGACTTCGCCCGATACTTTGGCGATTGACAAACGCGGCAAACAAGTAACAATCGTTTCGAGCAATTCGCCGCAGGTTACATTCGATGCCGACGGCGTGGCGCGAACCGAAGCAAATGCGAACGGTCGCTCGACGAAAATTACGGCGACCACTAATTATGACGGCATCGCGCTGAGTTATGAAGGCGACCGGAGCAATGATTTTTATGTCAATTTTAATCAGTTGGGAAGTAACCAGCTGCGTGTCGTGCGCCGCGTTTATCTCGAAAACAAAAACGATACGATTACAGTGGCAAGCGTCTACGACAAAATCAGCGAAACGGCGGATTTGACGGTTAACGGCAATACAAATACGGGTTCGACTAACGCGAATATCAACGATTTTATTATTGCCAACAACACGCCCGTCACGGCTGTTTTGAAAACTCCGGTTTCGACGAAAGTCAGTCAGAATAACGACCGTTTTCAGATGGAAGTTCGTTCGCCTTCGCAGTATGACGGCGCGATTATCGAAGGTCGCGTCGCTTCGACCGAGCGTTCAGGCAGAGTTTCGGGCAGAGCGAACATCTCGCTCGAATTCGATACGATTCGGCTTCGCAACGGGCAGACTTATCGCTTTGCCGGAATCGTCAACAGCGTAAAACTGCCGAACGGCGAAAATGTTACCGTCAATAATGAAGGAGCGGTTCGTGACAATAATCAAACGACGAAAACCGTGACCAGAGCCGGAATCGGCGCGGCAATCGGCTCGATTATCGGCGCGATTGCGGGCGGCGGTTCAGGGGCGGCAATCGGCGCGGGAGTCGGCGCGGGCGCGGGCGCGGGTTCGGTTGTTTTGCAGGGACGCGACGACGTTGAACTCGGCGAAGGAAGCGAATTTTCCATCACCGCTTCGGCTCCGAATAATGTCAATCGTTAAATTCCGGTTCGGATAAATCAAACAGAGAAAAGGCGGAATATTCTCCGCCTTTTTCTTTGGAAACGATACAAAAAATATGTTCCGTTATCATACACGAAAATTAATGACATCAGTAAAAATAGCGGTAAAAGCTGTTCTGCCGAGATGTAAATTATTGGCACGAAGTTTGATAAAGACGAAAGCGTCGCCGCATTCGAGGTATGATTTTTTACCAAAACAAAAGTTCGACGGCATTCATCAATAAGGGTAAAATCAGCGAGCAGAGGGAAGTTTTACAAAGGCTTTTTCAATTTCTTAAATCATAATTAGACGCATTTTTATCGGATGTCATCGGATTTTGATTCATAAAAATCTTTTGAAAAAGCCTAAATTTTGGAGGTTCTAAGTGAACGACCAGCAGAAAAAAAATCAGGACGAAGTGCCGAATGTTAATCATGAAGGCTGGAGTGCGGACGAGATAAACGCCGAATCAACTAACAAGCCCGCCGATGAAACGGTTAGGGAAATTCTGCGCGGCGGTGAAAGCAAAGGCGATACGGACAGCCGCGACATCGCCGGAAGCGTTAATTCGGACGAAACACCACAGGGACGCGAGGAAAATAAAAAACAGGAAACAAGGAGCGAATCGTAAGCGATGATTGACGACAAACTCGCGCGCGAAGAAGCGCAAAGAATCGCCAATTATGAAGCGATAAAATCCGGTGTCAAAGCCGAAGTCGGCGGCGAAATCGCGTCGGTTGCCGAGCGTCCGACCGTCGTCGAGCGCGAAAATATCGGCGACATCGCGGGCGATATGCGCCGCAAAGCCGTCAATGAAGTCGTTTCGACCGAGCGCGAAGTAGAGCGCGGTCGCGCTCTCGCGCGTGTTTCGCAAATCGTAGATTACGTTTTCTTTTTGATTTACGGTTTGCTGACGATTCGCCTGCTTTTGGAATTATTCGCGGCGCGTGAATCAACCGGCTTCGTGCAACTTATCAAATCGGCGACCGGACTTTTATATGCGCCGTTTAAGGGAATTACGCCGAGTTTGTCGAAAGACGGCTTCACGCTCGCGCTGCCGATTATCGTGGCGATTGTCGCTTATATGATTCTGCATTTGGCGATCAACGGTTTATTGAGAATTTTCGCGCATCGCAAAACGCAAATCTAAAATTTTTAACAAATTTTGATATTATAATAAGAAAAACTATGACGACATCGGATCGGCAAAAAATGACAAACGGTAAAACTTCGATATTGTCGAGAGTCGCTTCGGCTGATAAATCGGCGGCGAAGGAATGCATAGACTTATACGGCGCGATGATTTGGGCGATGGCGAAAAATTTTACCGGTTCGGACAAGGATGCGGAACAAACTGCGCAGGAAATTTTCACGGATATTTGGCGCAACGCCGAATTGTCGAATTTGTCTTCGGAAGATGAAAAACTTTGGATTGCTTTAATGGCGCGGCGATGTTTGAGTAAATATGCGATGAGACACTAATTTGAAAGATTTTTAAATCGAAAAGGCTCGCTTCTGTTTGAAACGAGCCTTTTTTCTGTTTTAAGCGCAGCCGGAATGACCGCAGTCGCACCTGAGTTCGGTTAAGTCCTGATCAACCGCGTCTTTGCAGTGTTCGCTGCAATAATCGGAATCCGAGCCTTTCGCGCACACGCACAATTCGTGAGCGCATTTGTTATCGTCCGCCATAATGTTAAATTCTCCCTAGCCTTGAAATAGTTGCTCTAAGCAACACCCTGATTATAAATAAACAGGCTTTCTTCCACAATGAACGGTCAACAAAATAAAATAAAAGGCATCATTCTAATCCAAGAACGATGCCTTTTATTCATAAAAGTTAAGCTGAATTTACTGAACTAAAGCATTCGGCGCGGGTAGATCATTTGTCGTGCCGAACGGAATTCCCGTAAAACCGGCGGTTGACTGTTGCAGATACCACGTTCCATTGCGGAATACGGAAATGTCGGTCTTTCCGTCACCGTCGAAATCGGCAGGCGCGGGCGCGTCGGTCGGGATACCGAACTGCATTCCCGTAAATCCGAGCTGGCTTTGCTGGATATACCAACTTCCCGCTGATGGACGGAACACGGCGATGTCGGCTTTACCGTCGCTGTCATAATCGGCGGGAACGGGTTTATCTTCGGATATGCCGAAAGCGAAACCGGCGAAACCGGCGGTTGATTGCTGTAAATACCAGCTTCCGGTTGACGGGCGAAACACGGCGACATCGGCTTTACCATCGCCGTCGTAGTCTGCCGCGACCGGTTTATCGCCGTTTGATCCGAAGTTTATGCCCGTTGATTGATTGGTTACTAAATCATACATATACCAAGTTCCGTTCGACGGACGGAAGACGGCGATTTCGGCTTTGCCGTCGCCGTTAAAATCGGCTGGATCGGGAATGTCGCTGGCGATACCGAATGAAACGCTTGCAAAACCGGCGGTGCTTCTTTGCAGATACCAGATTCCGCCGCGATACACGGCGACATCGGTTTTGCCGTCGCCGTCAAAATCCGCCGGAACGATTTTGTCGCCCGCTTGTCCGAATATTGTTCCCGTGAAACCGTTGGCTGATTGCTGAACATACCACGCGCCGTTTGACGGGCGAAACACGGAAACGTCGGCTTTGCCGTCGCCGTCGAAATCAAAGGCGGCGCGTCTGGAAACGATGGCGTTGAGTGCCTGATCAATTCTGATACGCGGTTTGGAGATATTGTTGCGGGTGTCGGTAATTTGTTTTCCGGTCGAAGAGAGCGCGGCGAGAATCTGCGTTACGCTCGCTTCGGGTTTGCGCTGTTTGAGGATGGCGAAAGCTCCGGCGACGTGCGGCGCAGCCATCGAAGTTCCCGAATAATTTTGATACGTCGTCGTCGAAGTTCCGTTGGCAACCGAAGACAAAATCCATTGTCCCGGCGCGAGCAGATTGAGAAACGACGAGCTGTTTGAAAAGCCGGAAACCTGATCTAAAGTCGCGCCCGAGCTGCCGTCGCCGGTCGAGCCGACGCTGATCGCGCTCGAAATACAAGCCGGCGCGCCCATCGAATTCGTATAACCGCTATTTCCTGACGAAATGACGGTTGCCACGCCGACCGAGCGCAGATTGTCAATCGCCGCTTTTCGCGCCGCCTGTTCAGTATCACAGGCAGCCGTATATTGTCCGCCGCCCAAACTCATATTGACCGAAGCGATGGTCATCGTCGAGCTTAACGCCTTGACGCGCTCGAGTCCTTTAATTTGGTCGGAGACGTATGAAAGAGCGCACGGCGACGGACTGCTTCCGCAACTGGTCGTATTTTCGACGCGGGAAAAAACCTGAATGGCGATAATGTTGGCATCTTTTGCCACGCCGCTGAAACTCGATCCGCGACCGGCGATGATTCCGGCAACGTGCGTTCCGTGCGGACAGCCGGCGATTGTCGTATCGCAATTCAAACCCGAATCCACGGCAGTTGAATCGGTAACGCCGCCCGGACAAACGCTCGTCGCGTTGCTGGTCGGAAAATTTGACGAATAACACGCTTCGGAAACTACTTTGCCGGTCAAAAAACCGTGATTTTTATTAACGCCGCTGTCGAGAACGGCGACGGCTTGACCGCTGCCCGAAAATCCGCTCGCCCAAGCGGTCGTCGCGCCGACAATCGGCGTGCTTTCGGCTAAATGAAGCGGTTCGAGCGCGTCTTCCTCAATGCTCGCAATCTGCGGATCGTCCTGCATCTGTTCGAGTGTCGCCGCGTCGGTTTCAAAGGCGACGAACGGAATAAAATCGAATTTCTTGACCGTTCCGACGTTTCTTGACGCGAAACGGTTCAAAAACGTCTCTTGCGAATCCTTGATGTTTGAACGCTGTTCGTTAATCTGCGAACGCTGTAGATTTCCTTCGGGGTTAAAATTCGTGTTCAGCCCGACGATAACGCGAACCGCGCCGCTCTGCCGTGACGAATCAATTAATTTTGTAAAAGTTTTCGCCTTGAACGATTCGGCGGGCGTTGCAACGCGCTGCGCCTTTGATGCCGTCCAAAAATAACTGCCGAAAACGGCGCAGATTAAAACCGCGATAAAGATTGACGATAATTTTTTCATAAAATTTTTCCGATGCGTTAAACGACTTTTTTGATGAGCGGCAAGCCTTTTAGATACAAATGATGAATCGCCGCTGAATTTGGAAATTGAAAATTTGGAATTCGATTTGAAAAGATTGAATCCGGTCGGGCTGACAAGCAATTTTGCCGTTAAACAGAATTCTAGTTAAAATAACGCCGTTCGACAAGAGAAATCAGTTTAATTTCCGCTGCGAAATAAAAATATTCGTTAAAATCAAGGGGTTCGGTCGAATTTGATGCGAAATTTCGCGCTTTGGTTATAAACTTTTTTCAAAGATTTCAAATTTTTCCGCTCGTCAATTTTATGGATAAATTTTCAAAACCGATTGTCCGGCGGCTTTATTCGATTGATTTTCTGCGCGGCTTGGTGATGGTGATAATGCTGCTCGACCACGTGCGCGAATTCGTCCACGCCGACGCTTTCCGCTTTAATCCGACCGATTTGTCGAAAACGAACGTCATTCTTTTCTTCACGCGCTGGATTACGCATTTGTGCGCTCCGACGTTCGTTTTTCTCGCCGGAACGAGCATTTATCTGCAAAAGATGCGCGGAAAAAGCACGAAAGAATTGTCAAAGTTTCTCTTGACGCGCGGGCTTTGGCTGATCTTTCTCGAATTTACAATCATCCGCTTTTCGGTGCTGTTCAATCTCGATTACCGCTTTTTCGGTTTCGCCGAAGTCATCTGGATTTTCGGCGTTTCGATGATCGTTCTCGCCGCGCTGATTTTTCTGCCCGTGCGCGTCGTCGCCGTCGTCGGCGTTGCGATGGTCGCTTTTCACAATTTATTAGACGGAATAAAAGTTCCGCCCGCCGTTGCGTTTACCGGAACGCCCGCGCCGGATTTATGGCAAAAAATCTGGCTGTTTCTGCATCAACCCGGATTCGTTCCGCTCGGCGGCGATGTCAAATTATTCGTCGCGTATCCTTTGATTCCCTGGATCGGCGTAATGGCGGCGGGCTACGCGCTCGGCGCGGTTTACGCATGGGATTCGTCGCGCCGCCAAAAATTTTTATTCAGACTCGGCGCAGCATTGACCGTTTTATTCGTCGCGGCGAGCGCGATTATCACTTATTTCTACACGACGCAGACCAATGCGGTTTTCGTAGTTTTAGATTTTCTCAACACATCGAAATATCCGCCGTCGCTTTTGTTTCTGCTGATGACGCTCGGACCCGCGCTTCTGATTTTAGGCGCGACCGACAAGATAAACGCCGACAATTTCATCACTAAAATCTTCATTACCTATGGGCGCGTTCCGCTCTTTTATTTTATTCTGCAAATGTTCCTCGCGCATCTGTTCGGCGTGATTCTAAATTATCTGGCAGGCAAACCGATTGATTATTTCTTCAAAATCTTTCCCGATTCCGCAACCGCGCCGCCCGAAGCCGGTTTTCCTTTATGGGTCGTCTATGCCGCGTGGCTCGCCGGACTCGTAATGCTTTATCCGCTTTGTTTTTGGTATGGCAAAATCAAACAAAACCGTCGCGGCTTTCCGTTCAGTTATTTATAAAATAGTAATTCTCAAACGAGTCGAACTTTGCAAAAAAGGCATCGTTCAAATTTGAACGATGCCTTTTTATTCAGAGTTGTTCGCTGCTAAACTTTCGGCTTTTTCGACTGGCGCGGCACGGGCGTGTGGCGTTCGAGGCGGCTGGCATAATCCCACGCGGCGAGTTTAATCGGGTCGTCGCGGTAGATTCGACGCACAATCGGGTCGAGCGACAAAACGATGTCGCTGGCGGCTTTGACTTCGATTTCGAGTGTGCCGGTCGCGCCGACGCGCTCGCCGGTTGACGTTTCGACTCGGTTTAGCGCGGTTTGCGCGGCGGCGGCTTTATCGCGCAGGTGTTCGATAAAATCAGCGTCCATTCCGTAGTCGAGAAATGTTTGTTTATATTCTTCGGCATCCCGCGCGAAAACTTCGGCGGCGGTTAAAATGGCAGGTTTGCCGCCCGAACGTGGCAGTCGAAACTTTTTCTCCAAACCGGCAACGTCTCTTGAAATTGATTCGGCGAAATCCCTAACGCTCCGCATCTCATCGAGCAAATCATCGAAAACGTCGTGATAATTAAGATAATCCTGGCTGACCGACGTATCGCCCGCCATCTGTTTCTGCGCGGTTTCGGCGACCCGCGCGTTTTTCACTTTCAAATCCGCGATTTTCGCCGTCGCCACCTGATTATTTGTAAAATCAGAGGCGTTTTCCTGTAAAAATTGTTCCGAACGAACATTGCGCTCGTTTTCTCTCTGCTGTCTGCCTTCCATTTTAAGTGTCTCCTTGAAGTTTATTTTTAGTGAATGATAATGCCGGACAATGAATGTATGGAAATATAAGATAATTCGAGAAAATCAGGGAAAATTTAAGCGAAATTAATAAACTCGAGATTCTGCCGCGTCATTTGCGCCGGTTGACGGATTGTTTCGTCACTCTCTACGCCGTTTCGTCAGTCTCGACGGCTGTTTCATCAATCTCTACGCTGTTTCGTTAATCTGTTTGTGTGTTTCGTCAATCTCGACGCTGTTTTGTGAATCTCTACGAGTGTTTCTTCTATCTCTACGGATGTTTTGCCGATCTCTACGCTGTTTTGTCCGTCTGTATGGATGTTTCGTCAATCTCTACGTCGTTTCGCGCGCCTCATACAGGAATTTCGCCCGAAAAAACAGTCGGATTTTATTCGACCGGCGCGATTTTCCAATCAAAAAGCGATTTCCCGAACAATGTAGCCGATTGCCGAGCAAATGTAAAGATTTTTTTCAACGTAAAGGCAAAAAGTTGATTCGATTTTGCCATTCGTCTTCGAGACTGAATTCGGCAATCAAAACTAAATCTTCAATCGCGTCGCCGATTGGAATTGCCTGCGAAATGCCGAAAACGCCCGCCATCGGCAAATTTTCATTTATCCTTTGAATAGCGTAATCAATCATCGTTCTGACATCGTGAGTCAGAAGAACGCGATTTTCTTGGGCGGCGAAAGCTAAAACTTTCGTGTCGTGCGCCGATTGCAAACCGACATCCTGAACGCGCGCAATGTCGAGATGCGGCATGCGGCGCACAAGCCCATTCAAAATTCGATTATCCAGATCTTCGTCAGCCAGAAAGCGAATCATCGTTTATTTTGACTGCGTTCGATAAGTCTTTGCCTGATGCCTACAGGCGAAAAGCGATTTTCTATTTGTCGCTGCTGTTCGTCTTGCTGTTTGAGTTGTTCGTTAAAATAGTCTTCAAACTCTTTCGGATTTTGCAGGTAAGCATTGATAACCGAATAAATCTGCTTAAGGTCGAGCGTCGAAAACCGCAAAGCGATTTCCTCCGCGCTCGCGCCTTGCTTGAAAGCGTAAATCACGGAATATCTCGACACGCGGCTTCCAACTGTTCGCCACTGGATATTAGCTTTTGTGTTTCCTAAAGCTGTCTTAAATTCATGGCTGGTCTTTGTAAACAGCAAAAGCCAAAGGTCGCTTTTAGATTCTTCAGAATCTGCATTTTCGCTGTTAATAGAGGCTTTTCTTTGCTTTGACCATTCATCAAATCCCATAGCTAACATTTGTCGAGAATCATTATGCTCAGGGGTATTTGCCTTTCGATTTATAAGAATTAATTTATGATAAAATTCCCACAACCTTTGCAGGTTTCGCTGCTCTTTAGAAATATCTTGCTGTAATTTAAATAATAAATCTTTTGAAACGTCTTCCTTGAACTCAATAAATTGATGATACTCATTCACTAATTCTACGAACCCCTCAACTTTATTTTTACCAATCCCTAAAAAGTCATTTTCAGTAATAATAGCTAATTCTTCATCTAATAATTCGGACGTTTCAATATCGACAGATTGACGTAAGATACGTGAAACAACTTTCTTCTTTTCAATTGCGGATAATTGAGCAAATTTTTCTAATACATCTTCAGCGTTTGCGATCATAAATTCACCTCGTAATTTATTCTATATCAAAAAACTTTGGTGAGAAACACAAAAAGGAAAGGCTTCGTTTCTTAAACGAAGCCTTTTTAATTTGAAATCTGAAATCTGAAATCTCAGATTACATTCCCATTCCCATACCGCCCATGCCGCCGCCCATACCGCCCATGCCGCCGCCGGCGTGGTCGTCTTTTTCGGGGATGTCGGCGATCATCGCTTCGGTCGTGAGCATTAAGCCTGCGATGGAAGCGGCGTTTTGAAGCGCGGTGCGCGTAACTTTTGCCGGGTCAATAACTCCGGCGGCGACCAAGTCTTCAAATTTTTCGCTCGCCGCGTTAAAGCCGTAGTTTTCGCTGTCTTCGTCGCGGACTTTGCCGACGATGACCGCGCCTTCCATTCCGGCGTTCTGCGCGATCTGGCGAAGCGGTTCTTCGAGCGCGCGTTTGACGATGGTAACACCGATCTGCTCGTCGTGGTCTTCGGCTTCGGTTTTGAAATTATCGAGAACTTTTGAAGCGCGCACCAGAGCGACACCGCCGCCCGGAACGATTCCTTCTTCGACCGCTGCGCGGGTAGCGTGCATCGCATCTTCGACGCGAGCTTTTTTCTCTTTCATTTCGGTTTCGGTCGCCGCGCCGACTTTGATGATTGCCACGCCGCCGACTAATTTAGCCAGACGTTCCTGCAATTTTTCGCGGTCGTAGTCCGATGAAGTATCGTCAATCTGCTTGCGAATCGTGTTGACGCGACCGACAACCGCCTGATCGTCGCCTTTGCCGTCAACGATGGTCGTGTTGTCTTTGTCAATCGTGATTTTCGCCGCTTGTCCGAGGTCGTCAACGGTAACGGCTTCGAGTTTTACGCCCATATCTTCCGAAATAACCTGTCCGCCGGTCATCGTTGCAATGTCTTCGAGCATCGCTTTACGACGGTCGCCGAAGCCCGGAGCTTTGACTGCCGCGACGTTCAGAGTGCCGCGCAATTTGTTGACGACCAACGTGGCGAGAGCTTCGCCTTCGATGTCTTCCGCGATAATCAAAAGCGGTTTGCCGAGTTTGGCAACCTGTTCGAGAATCGGCAGCAAATCTTTCATCGAGGACACTTTTTTCTCGTTGATTAAGATATACGGATTGTCGAGAACGGCTTCCATTCTTTCCGGGTCGGTGACGAAATACGGCGACAGATAACCTCTGTCAAACTGCATTCCTTCAACGACTTCGAGCGTCGTGTCCATCGTTTTCGATTCTTCGACGGTGATTACGCCGTCTTTGCCGACCTGATCCATCGCGTCGGCGATGCGTTTGCCGATTTCTTCGTCGCCGTTCGCCGAGATTTTACCGACGTTGGCGATGTCGCCGCCCTGCACGGGTTTGGCAAGACGATGAATTTCTTCGACGACCGCCGCGACCGCTTTGTCAATGCCGCGCTTGAGAGCCATCGGATTCGCGCCGGCGGCAACCGTGCGAACGCCTTCTTTGAAAATTGCCTGCGCCAAAACCGTCGCGGTCGTCGTGCCGTCGCCGGCAACGTCCGAGGTTTTGGAAGCGACTTCGCGCACCATCTGCGCGCCCATATTTTCCAAAGTATCTTTTAATTCGATTTCTTTGGCGACCGTCACGCCGTCTTTCGTGATCGTCGGCGAGCCGAATTTTTTGTCAATAACGACGTTGCGACCCTTCGGTCCCAACGTAACTTTCACCGCGTCGGCGAGTTGGTTGACTCCGCGCAAAATCGCCGCGCGTGATTCTTCACCGTGAATAACTTGTTTAGCCATAATATTTTTTATTAACTCCTTTGTTAAGTTTTCGGGAAAGATTTTTAGTATTTTGTTTTCGGCTTTTAGTAAAAAACCAAAGACCGAAAACTAAAAACCGATTTCCATTTATTTAGCCGCTTCGCCAGCGCGTTCGATAATGCCCAAGATTTCGTCTTCGCGCATCATCAATAATTCTTCACCGTCAATTTTGATTTCCGAACCGCTGTATTTCCCAAACAGAACGCGGTCGCCTTCTTTTACGTCCAAAGTCTGACGCGAACCGTCTTCCTTAACTTTGCCCGCGCCGACGGCAATTACTTCGCCTTCCTGCGGTTTTTCTTTAGCCGTGTCGGGAATATAAAGTCCACCGGCGGTTTTGTCCGAACTTTCGTCAATGCGACGGATAATTACACGGTCGTGCAATGGTTTAATTGTTGTTGCCATAATTTTTATTCTCCTTTCGAGATTTTCAAAATCTTAATTTTATTATTAAAATTCAAACGAATAGAGAGAAAACAGAATTTCTGGCACTATTCGTTAATGAGTGCTAGTATAGAAAACAGAGTTAAACTTGTCAAGTTTGCAAAAGATGTTTTAGAAAATCTGACAGTGCTATTATCAAATAGTTATGTATCTTTCAGAAATTAATATTTACCCGATAAAATCGCTCGGCGGAGTTTCGCTGAAGGGTTCGGTGATTGAAGGACGCGGATTAAAATTTGACCGTCGTTGGATGTTGGTTGACGAATCGAACAAGTTTTTAACGCAACGCGAGTTTCCGCAGATGGCGATTGTAAAAGTCGAAATTGCAAAGGAAAATTTGCGCGTTACTTTTGATTCGAGCAAAAAATCCATTCCGTTCGCGCCGGAAACGAACGAAACGACGAGCGTAAAAATTTGGAGCAGTCGCTGTCGGGCAAAAATTTATGATGACGAAACGAACGAATGGTTTTCCGAAGTTTTGCAGACGAAATGCCGACTCGCGCTGATGCCCGAAGAAACACGCCGCAGGGTTAGTTATTTTTACGCCGCGCACAAAGGCGATGTCGTGAGCTTTGCCGACGGCTATCCGTTTTTAATAATCGGTGAAAGTTCTTTGGACGATTTAAATTCAAAACTCGAAAATCCCGTTCCGATGAATCGCTTTCGTCCGAATTTTGTCGTTTCCGGTTCGGAAGCGTTTGCCGAAGACGACTGGAAGTTAATCAAAATCGGAGATGCGATTTTTCACGTTGTCAAACCGTGCGCTCGCTGTGTGATGACGACGATTGACCAGAAAAGCGGTGAAAAACAGGGAAGCGAGCCTCTGAAAACTCTGGCGAAATTTCGCATTCCGAAGCGCAGTATTAAAAAGAAAATATTGTTCGGTCAAAATTTGATTGCCGAGAACGCCGGCGCGACGGTGAAAGTCGGCAACAAAATCGAGGTTTTGGAATTTTCAAACAAAAAGCTCGTTCTTAATATTTGAAGAAAAACTATTTTTTGGCGCGTCGAGCGAGTAGGCGTTTCGGCGTTTGCGGCGGCGTTTGATAAGTCGTCACCCGTTTGGAAAGCGTGTTTCGATGAATGCCGAGCGCGTTTGCCGTGTTTGAAAGATGTTCCGAATAGCGTTTTAATGCTTTTTGAATATAAAGTTTTTCAAATTCGGAAATCGCTTCGTTGAGCATTATTTGCCCGTCGAGCATTTCTTCGATTAAAATTTCCATCCGCGTTCTGATCTGCATATTCGATAACAAATTGCGAATTACGAAGCGGGTTTTAGTTCGTAATTCGTAGTTTTCAAAGATTTTCTCCGGTTAAAATTCTGTAAGCCTCTAAATATCTCGAAGTTGTCGCTTCGACGATCTCTTCGGGCAGAGCGGGCGCGGGCGGCTGCTTGTTCCATTCGAGCGTTTCGAGATAATCGCGGACAAATTGTTTGTCGAACGAAGCCTGCGCTTCGCCGGGCGCGTAATTTGCGGCTGACCAAAATCTCGAAGAATCAGGCGTTAAAACTTCATCAATCAACAAAATATGTCTGTCTTTGTCCGTGCCGAATTCAAATTTCGTATCGGCGATAATAATTCCGCGCGTCAAAGCGTATTCGCTCGCCGCTTTGTAGATATTCAGAGATAAAGATTTTAAGATTTCGGCGTTCGTTTGTCCGACGATGTTTGCGAATTCCGCTTCGGAAATATTTTCGTCGTGTCCGCTCGTCGCTTTAGTGGCGGGCGTGAAAATCGGCTGCGGCAATTTATCGCCGCGGCGCAGATTTTCCGGCAGATGATGACCGCAAATCGCGCCGGTCGCTTGATAATCCTTCCAGCCCGAACCTTCGATGTAACCGCGAACGACGCATTCGACCGGAAAAACTTTTGTCTTTTTGACCATCGTCGAACGCTTGCGAAAATCTTCGGTTTGCTTGACCGGTTCGGGCATCTGCTCGAAATCGGCGGTGATCAAATGATTCGCCGTAATCGGTTTTAGACGCTCGAACCAAAATGCCGAAAGCGCGGTTAGAATCGCGCCTTTATATGGAATCTGCGTCGGCATCACGCAGTCAAAAGCTGAAATTCGGTCGGTGGCGACGAGCAAAAGCGTTTCGTCGTCAACCTGATAAACATCGCGCGCTTTGCCGCGATGAACAAGCGGTAAATTCGATGCGTTCGTTTCCGAAACGGTTTTGACAGCCGACATATTTTCGTGAATTGGAAGAATTGAAATACTTTTGAATCAGCTAAACTTTATTATGAAAAACAAAAATCGTAAAGGTCTGAAATACTAAAAATCGCTCGGCGAATAATCTTTTGTCAAAAAATGTTAAAAATAACAAAAAATGTTAAAAAATAGATGACATTTCGGAAAAAAGAAAGCATAATGTTTGTTGTGAGTCCTCAACGACTCGGCTCTAACGCTTAATTACTTATCCTCTTTCGACTTTCAAAAATTGAAATCATCAACGATTATGTCAAAGAAAAACTTTTTATTAATTGAAGAAATTAAATTCGCGGTTATTTGTTCGGTGGTCTTTATATTCGTGTCT
>CAXTMQ010000021.1:24688-29609 GCA_964245305.1 uncultured Pyrinomonadaceae bacterium | reverse complement strand
AATTTAATCGGCAAAACCGTCTATCGCCTCGAAGCGCAGCAACTCGCGGGCGAATTTCTGGCGGATTACACGATTGAAAAAGTCGAAGTCGAATTGTCCGACGAAGAGCGAAAATCTTATCAAGCCGAGCGACAAATCTACACCGATTTCAGAAGAAAAATGAATCTGCCTTACGGACAGGAAGGCTGGCGAATGTTTCTGATTCACAGCGCGAAAAGCGAGGACGGTCGCCGCGCGATGAAGGCGTATCGCAATTATAAAAAAATCGCGCTCGGCACGGAGTCGAAAATTCACGTTTTGCAGGATTTACTGACGCGCCACAAGCACGACAAAGTTTTGATTTTCACACACGAGAACGAAATGGTTTATCGCATCTCAAACGATTATTTGATTCCGGCGATCACGCACGAAACGAATGTCAAGGAAAGAAAATTTTGGCTCGACGCATTCAACAACGGCGACGTTCTTGCATTGGCGACTTCCAAAGTTTTGAATGAAGGCGTGAACATTCCCGACGCGAGCGTGGCAATAATTCTTTCGGGTTCGGGTTCATCGCGCGAACATATTCAGCGTTTGGGAAGAATCTTACGAAAAAAAGACGACAAGCAGGCGATTTTGTATGAGGTTGTTACACGCGACACGACCGAGGAATATACTTCGCAAAAGCGAACCGACGCGCGGCAGTTTCAGGATGCGAAAAAGGGCGATAATCGAAATCTGTTCGGTTGAAAAATTTACTCTTCCGCTTCGTCTTTAAATTCGATTTGCGCGTATATTTCCGCCAGCGGCAGACGACAGTTGATTGATTCGAGAAAAATCGTCTCGTCCGAATCTTCGTAAATTTTCAGCAGCCATTGTCTGGAAGTCTGCTTGATGTAATGTTCGACGCGCGACTCGATTTGTTCGACGAGCAGGCATTCGCGCAGCGAATCCATTTTTTGATAAGCGATGAGCTTTTCGGTTTTGTCGCGGAGACGGGTTGATTTGGAAGGCACTTCGACGACGACGGTCGGATTCAAAAGCACATCGAATTCATCGTCGTCAAACTGCGGCTCGTCGCAGACCACGACGACATCCGGGTAACCGTAACGACGATTTCGCATCCGCACGCGCATATCGTTGGCGTAAAGTTCGCAGCCTTTACCGCGCAACTGATAACCTAATTCGACCGTTATGTTCACGCCAATTACATTATGTTGACGGCTCGCGCCCGCCATGGCGACGATTTCGCCGTCAACGTATTCGTGTTTTTCTTCCGCCTCGCGCTCGAAGGCGAGATATTCTTCGGGCGTGTAAATTTTTTCGACAATCGCGGCTTGGTTGCTTCGGCTCATTTGTTTTTCTCCTGAAGGCGAATTTTAACAGAATTCTCACGCAGACAGTAATTTTTCCGCCGCTTCTTCGAGCAGGAGCGGTTCGAGCTTCGATTTGAAAAAGACGACATGCTTGCTCGAAAAAGTCGCTTCTTCGCGGCTGCCTCTTAATTCTTGCCACGCGGCGATAACGAAGCGTTTGAAGTTTGCCGCTTCCAATTCCGCCAGGCGTTTCTGCAAACTCTTCGGTGTCCAAAATCCCAAAACGTCGAGATAAACTTTTTCACCGTCGGGCGAAGTCAAAACGAAATCGGGAATGAACGCGGTTTTGCCCAAATCAACGACTTCGCGGTTTTCTTCTAAATCCCAACTCACAGCAGATTTTTCCCAAGCCTTTTTTAATTTTTCGTGAACCGGATTTTCGTATTCGGGTTCGTCGTAACGATTGGAAACGAGTTCGGTTTGCGCGCTCGTCAGTTCGTAAAAGCCGATGCCTTTTTTGTCGTTGATTTCCGCCCGCATTTTCCAATTTCCGCACAACAGCAGCGCGGGCAAAAACACAGACATTTGAATGCCGTATTTTTGCGAGCGATGAAACAGCGATGCCGCGCCGGTCAACGTGATTTCGTAACCGTCCGACGAATTTCCGATGACCGAATGAATCAAGCCGAAATGTTTGATCCAGCCGAAAATGGCGCGGTAATTCGCCGCGTCCGACGGCGCGACCGCGATTTTCATCTCGACGCAGCGGTAAAGAATCGCCTGCGCCTGCGTGAGATTGTAGCGGTCTAATAATTCAGTCGGCGCGAGCGTTTCAAATGAAGATAATCTTTGTTGCGCCGATAGATCGGCGTAGAGATTGGCGGCAAGCGTGGCGGCATCAGTTCCGAATTCCTCGGCGACGGTTTGCAGAACAATTCGTTTATTTTCCGAGTCTGGAAAAACGGGTTGGTATTTTCTCGCTTCGAGGAAAACTTTCTGGCGAATTTCGACTGGCTCGGCGGGCGCGCTCGTTTCAAATTCGCAACGGTCGGTTAAGAGTTTGATAAAGCCGCGCAGAATTCGGAAATCCGTTCCCGTGCCGATATATTCTTCGAGTTCGCGCTCTAATTCGCCGCGTGTTTTTCCGTGAAACTCCTCAAAAATTTCAATCAAAATTTCCGCGTCGCGCAAATAGCCCGCGTGGTCGGTTTTAATCAGTTGCGGGAAAATTTTATCGCCGCGTCGGAAGTTAATGGCTAAATCAGAAGTGAGCATTTCGGTTTGTTATTATATCATTTCAACTTATGAATCTTTTCGAGCTAACTAAACATTTAATCAATATTCCTTCGATTTCCGGCGATGAGAAAGCGGTCGGATTTTTCCTGCGCGATTATCTCGAATCGCTCGGCTGGACGGTCGAACTGCAAGCCGTTTCCGAAAATCAGAACAATGTCATCGCGTATTTGAACGACACGCCGCGCGTTTTTCTTTCGACGCATATTGATGTTGTGCCGCCGCACGTCGCAGCATCGGAAGATGCGGAAAAAATTTGCGGGCGCGGCGCGTGCGACGCGAAGGGAATCGTCGCGTCGCAGATTTGCGCGGCGGAACAATTGCGCGAGCAGGGAATCGAAGACATCGGTTTGCTGTTCACCGTCGAAGAAGAAGAAGGCGGCGCGGGCGCAAAAGCCGCCAATTTTCATCCGATTGCCCGAAAATGCGAATACATCATCAACGGCGAACCGACCGACAACGATCTGGCAATCGGCTCGAAAGGTTCGCTGCGTTTTTACATTAAAACAACCGGCAAAGCGGCGCATTCGGCTTATCCCGAACACGGCGAATCGGCGATTGAAAAACTGCTCGAAATCTTGAACGACGTTTTGAAAATCGAATTTCCGACTGACGATTTTTACGGCGAAACGACCAACAACATCGGCACAATCAACGGCGGTTTGAAAACCAACGTCATCGCGCCGAACGCCGAAGCCGGTCTGCATCTTCGCACGACGGGCGACGAAAATCCGATTCTCGAAAAATTTAAAGAAGTTATCGGAACACGCGGCGAAATCGAAATGATGAGCGTTTCCAAGCCCGTCAAAATGCTTGCCGTCGAAGGCTTCCGGCAAAAAGTCGTCCGCTTTACGACCGACATTCCGCATCTTTCAAATTGGGGACAACCGCTGCTTTTGGGCGCGGGTTCGATTCTCGTCGCACACACGAAAGACGAGTTTGTTTTGAAAAAAGATTTGGAAGAAGCGATTGAGCTTTATGTGAATTTAGTGAAGAAACTATTGAGTGAGAAATAAATGATTGAAAATTTTTTGGAAATTTTGCAATACTCCTTTGAAACTTTTCAAGATTCGCTAGTGGTAAATTCCGCGAAACTGCGAGATGAGATTTTGACTTTAGAGTTGGCAATACATTTTGAAGACGAAAAAGACAATGGCACTGAGAAATATAGTCTGTGGGAAGTCAAATGCTCTGGAATTAGAAAGCAAAAAATAGTATTAGGCGATTGTTTGTCTTATGACTTTAGTGATGAAAAGTTTGACCATATTTTGAAGTGGAAATATACAAAACCGTATCGTTCGATTTCATTTTACGGGAAACCGAAAAGTTCCTTAGAAGTAATTGGCGGATTATATAAAGTTCATATTGAAACAGTTGAAAATTGGATTCCGTTCGATACGTTTTTCAATATGTCTTTGAAGTTAGAGAATTTGCTTTCAGGAGGTTTCGGTTTGCTTGCGGAAAGAGTTCCAGAACCATTAGCTTTTGCTTACGAAAATACGCTGAAAAATTATGGCGTTTCAGCCAAATGCAGTAAACCTAGATTGGCTACGTATTGGGGCGGCGAAAAGCAAACAAATAGAATTGTTCCTGTGAGTTTACTAATTTTAGGAGAATCCGAAATTATCGCTGAGAAAATCGAGATGAGAGAAATCTCAAGTAGAAAAGTATGAAAATATCTCTAATCGGTTATGGCGCGATGGGCAGACTCATTAAGACTTTAGCTGAAGAAAAAACGCACGAAATCGCCGTCGTTATTAACGAATCGGACGCGCAATTATCAGCCGAAGAATTAGCCGAAAAATTAAAAGGCGCGGACGCGGCAATTGATTTTTCGATTGCGGAAGCGGTCAAAAGAAATGTCGAAGCGTGTCTGCTGGCGGGCGTTCCGCTCGTTGAAGGAACGACCGGTTGGAACGCGCAAAAAGATGAAATAAAAACGCTCGTCGAATCGAAAAACGGCGCATTCGTCTTCGGCGCAAATTTTTCAATCGGCGTGAATTTGTTTTACCGCATCGCCGATTTTGCGGCGGACTTATTTGCTAAGTTTGAAGATTACGAAGCGTTTATCGAAGAACAGCATCATTCGCGCAAAAAGGACGCGCCTTCGGGGACGGCTTTGAAATTAAAAGAAATCGTCGCCGAGCATATCACGAAAGATTTCAGCGTTTCATCAACCCGCGCCGGAGCCATTCCGGGAACGCACCGCGTCGGTTTCGACGGCGCGGCTGATCAGATTTTGCTGGAACATTCGGCGCGTTCGCGCGAAGGCTTCGCGTCGGGCGCGATTCTGGCGGCGGAATGGATTCGCGGCAAAAAAAATGGCTTTTATG
>CAXTMQ010000021.1:0-24678 GCA_964245305.1 uncultured Pyrinomonadaceae bacterium | reverse complement strand
GCTTTTATGAATTTACGGACGTGATGGACGAAATTCTAAAGCGATAAAAATGAAATTATTTCTTCGTTGACGATTGATTTCGAGATTGAATTGTTTCTCGCCGCGACAAATTTTTTGTTGATTATTCGCCAAAAATACGAAACGATATAACCTCGAAAATTTTTAGGAGCTTTTATGAAACGAGCTTTAGCTATCACATTTTATTTCGCGCTTTGCGGGCTGACGATTTTTTCTCAAGAGCCGCCCGGCGAATCGCAAAAGCTGAACCAGCAAATGGCGGTTTTTAATCAACAGGGCGATCTCGACCAAGCCGCGCGTCTGGCTGAACAAATCGTCGCTCTGCAAAGACGTGAAAAATCTTCAAATTCGCAGAACCTGACGAACGCGCTCGAAAATCTCGCTCAGATAAAACTGTCGAGATTCAAGCGTTCGGCGGCGGAACTGAGCGCGGCGAACTTAAAACCGGATGATGCGAAAACCATTTTGGAAAGACGGCGCGACGATGCTAAAAATACCGAAGACTCGCTTCGTGAAGCGTTGCAAATCGCCGCGAGCGGCGAGAAAAAAATGTCCGCGCAAATCGTCGCGCTGAAAAATAATCTCGCGTGGCTGCTTTACAATTATTTTCCTCTCGACGGCAATTTGCCCACCGGCTTCGATAAACAGGCGCGGGACAAATTCGATGCTTTGAACAAGCTGAATTATTACAAGAGAATCAACGAAGCCGGAAAATTATACGACGAAGCAATCAAATCGAGCGAAGCCGAATTCGGAGTCGAAAGCGAAATCTGGCTGCTTTCAAATTACAATGCGGCGGAATTTCAGACGGCAACCGGTAATTTTGAAAACGCGCTTCCGCAATACGAAAAATGCATCGCTGTCGTTGAGAAAAAATACGGGAAAACCAGCCGGAATTTGCTTCCGCTGTTCGATTCATACACGAAGGCGTTGCTGGCGACCGGGCAGGATGATCTCGCTTTTGAAGCGGTCAGCCGCGTCGTCAGAATAACCGGCAAATCATCGAATTTTCCGACGACTTTGCTCAATCTTTCGTATCGCGCCGATAAATCGTTCACGAGCGTCAACGTGCCTGACGTTGAACGTAAAGCGCGGGAAAACGAAAATCTCGCGCAGTTGCGAAATCGCGGCTCGATCATCGGCGCGGGCAATGATTCGGGCGCGTATTCGCAGGCGTTGGGTTCTTCGACAAACGGAAAAATATTTTACGAAAATTCCGGCGCGATTGAAATAATACGAATTCCCGTCAAGGTAACGATTGACGAAAACGGCAAGACGATTGAAACCGAAGCCCTGACCGCCGACAAAAGTTTCAAGGCGGTGGCAGAGAAAGCGGTTAGTGAATGGAGATTTCGTCCCTTCAGCGCGAACAACCAGCGGAAAAAACTGAAAGGCTATGTGGAATGTCTTTTCCTCGCCGAAAGATTCAAGAAATAAGCGACGACGGCAACCGCGCTGTTCACTATCAACTATCAGCTATTTACAGAGGTTTTACCTAAAAATTAGCGGATAGCTGATAGTTGACAATTGAGAGTTTGATTTTCAAAGTTTCGATTTTCAATTTTTGTACAAAGCCGATAGCGTCTAATTTTCGTTCGCGGGTTTTTTGCGGTTTGAATCAATAAAATCCGAAGGATCGAGCCAGCCTTTGTTTTCCGCCGAATAGCCCGCGCCCGCTTGATTCCACAGCGGGCAAGTTTCGTCGCGCAGTTCAAAATGCAGATGGCAGAGATACTTTCCGTCGGCGTTGCCGACTTCGCCGATTTGTTCGCGCATTTTTACTTCGCCGCTCGTTTTTAGAATCTTTCGCAGATGTCCGTAAAGCGTTTGAATTTTTTTACCGGCGGGCAGATTGTGTTCGATGATAACGACGTTCCCCCAACCGATTCCGGCGTTTTCCGCATAAACAATCGTGCCGTTTGCCGCAGCATAAACCGGCTCGCCGCAATCGGTGTTGCCGCCGGAATTTTTGTTCCAGTCTTCGCCTAAATGATTGTTGACGGTGAAATCCTGCGCGTTATACCAATCGTCTTTTTTGTCTTTGGCTTGCGTTGACGTTTCGGTTTTGCTGATTGGATAAGCGAATTTTTCGGCGATGATTTTCGGCGGCGTTGGCGACGGCGCGGGCTGAATTTGATTCGTTTTCGCGTCGGAAGAATCGCAGGCGAACTGCGCGAAGGTGAAGAATAAAATAAAAGAAATTTTTATCAATCGCATAAAATTTTGTAATCCGATTTTGTCACGCCAACGATTATAGACATATACTTTTGCTTTCGGTCAACGAAAATGTTGAGGGAAAATTATGACGATGAAATTAGATTGGCTGCGCGGTTGCGGAACGGCTCTCGTTACGCCGTTTCGCGCCGACGGTTCGATTGACGAAGAATGTTTCAAACGATTGGTCGAGCGGCAGATTAAAAACGGCGTGAAGATTTTGATTCCGTGCGGCACGACCGGCGAGAGCGCGACGATGAGCGAGGAAGAAGACGAGCGCGTGATAAAAATGTGCGTCGAGGTCGCGCACGAGTCGAAGGCGAAAGTTATCGCCGGAACGGGCAGTAACAGCACGGCTTCGGCGATTGCATACACGCGCCGCGCCCGCGAACTCGGCGCGGACGGCGCGCTTGTCGTCGCGCCTTACTACAACAAACCAACGCAGGAAGGAATGTTCGCGCATTTTTCGGAAATCGCTAAATCGGTCAAAAAATTTCCGCTGATGCTTTATAACGTGCCGGGCAGAACCGCCTCGAATATTTCAGCCGAAACGTGCGTCAGATTGGCGATGGAATTTGAAAACATCGTCGCCGTCAAAGAAGCGTCGGGAAATTTTTCGCAGATTATGCAAATCTGTCAAAATCGCCCGAAAAATTTCAAGGTTTTTTCCGGCGACGACGCGACGACTTTGCCTCTAATTTCAATCGGCGCGGACGGGCTTGTTTCGGTTTGCTCGAATGAATTTCCGAAGGAAACTTCCGCGATGGTCGAAAAGGCTTTGGACGGCGCGTGGACTTCCGCTAGAAAAATTCATTACAAAATGCTCGCGCTGATGGAAGCGAATTTTATCGAAGCGTCGCCCGCGCCTTGTAAATTCGTGATGTCGGAAATGAATCTTTTGGAAGAAAATTTGCGGTTGCCGCTCGTGCCTGTAACCGAGATGACGCGCAAGAAACTAAAGGAAATTTTGAAAAATTTAAGTTGAATATAGTTAAAAACATCGCGTTGAACAATTCAAACAAGACGGAATTGAAACCGTTTTTGCCTGACGCGCGTAATATAATGACGGATACTATCTTAATTCGCCATTGCCCAAACAATCGGACGCGGTTTTAGGCGAAAATCTATTTTCTAAAATTTGAGGAATTTAAAATGCTAAAACTATTAAAGCAAGCTACGATCTTGGTTCTCGCGGCGGCAATAATCACGCCGCTCGCCGCCGTCGGGCAGAGCAAAAGCGAAAATCTGCCGAAGCTGAATTATAAACAATACAAATTGAAAAACGGTTTGACCGTTGTTTTAAACGAAGACAAATCAACGCCGATTGTCGCGGTGAATGTTTTTTATCACGTCGGCTCGAAAAACGAAGCTCCGGGCAGAACCGGCTTCGCGCATCTGTTCGAGCATATGATGTTTCAAGGCTCGAAAAATTATTCGAGCGATTATTTGAGCGCGATTGACGATATGGGCGGCAACGTCAACGGCACGACGAACGAAGACCGCACGTATTATTACGAAGTCGTGCCGTCGAATTTTCTCGAAAGAACTTTGTATCTCGAAGCCGATAGAATGGGCGGTTTGCTCGATGCGATGACGCAGGAAAAGCTCGACAACCAGCGCGATGTCGTGAAAAACGAACGCCGCTTGAGAGTTGATAATCAGCCATACGGCACATCTTCGGAACGCATCGGCGAGATTGTGTATCCCGAAGGTCATCCGTATCATTGGTCGGTAATCGGTTCGATGGCTGATTTGTCAGCCGCGTCGCTGGACGACGTAAAAGGATTCTTCCGGCAATATTACACGCCGAACAACGCGGTTTTGGTGTTGTCGGGCGATTTTGAAGAAAAGCAGGCGAAATCGTGGATCGAAAAATATTTCGGACCGATTGTTCAAGGTCAGGCGATCAATCGTCCGAACAATCCGCAGCCGAAATTAAACGGCGAAGTTCGCAAATCTTTTGAAGATTCCATTCCTCTGCCGCGTCTCTGGATAACTTGGGAAGGTGTCGCGTCATATTCGCCGGACGAAGCCGCGCTCGATATGCTCGCTTCGATTCTTTCATCGGGCAGAGGTTCGCGCCTGCAAAGCAATCTTTTGTATGGCAAAGAACTCGTTCAGCAGATTTTTGCCGGCGATGACACGAGCGAAATCGGCGGCACGTTTGAAATCTCGGCGTTAGCCAAACCGGACAAAACGCTCGACGAAATCGAAAAGGAAATCAACGTCGAAATCGAACGGATTAAAAAAGAACCGCCGACGACGGAGGAAATGATGCGCGCTCTGAACGTCCGCGAATCGGGATTTATTTACGGCTTGCAGTCGGTTTTAGGCAAAGGCAGTCAGATGGCTTCTTACACGGGTTATCTGAATAAGCCCGATTATTTTCAAGCCGACCTCGACCGTTATCGCAAAGTTACGCCTGCCGACGTGCAGAGAGTTGCGAATCAATATTTAACGGCGAATCGCCTCGTAACGAGCTACGTTAAGCGCAAAGGCGACGCGCCGAAACCGAACGCGGCGACCGACAAACCGGCGACGACCAAAGCCAAAGAAATTGATGCCGCGCTCGCCGCCAAGCAGAAAGCCGCTCTGCCGCCAGCCGCTCCGACCGTGAAGTTCGCGCTGCCGGCGATTGAAAAAACGAAATTGTCGAACGGCTTGAACGTCTGGATCGTCAAGCAGAACGAACTGCCGATTGTTTCGATGAATATGGTTTTGAACGCGGGCGGAATTCTCGATTCAAACGATAAATCGGGCGTTGCGTCGCTAACCGCGACGATGCTCAATCAAGGCACGACGACGCGCTCGGCGACCGACATCGCTAACCAATTACAGTCAATCGGCTCGTCAGTCAACGCCAACGCCGGCTGGGATTCGACGAATATCTCGATGCAGACTTTGACGAAAAATCTCGACCAAACGCTCGGCATTTATTCGGACATCGTTACCAATCCGTCGTTTCCCGACAAAGAACTCGACAGCATTCGCCGTCGCGCTCTCGTCGCTTTGACTCAGCGCAGATCCGTTCCGGCGGCAGTCGCCACGACCGTCTATAATAAAGTTCTCTATGGAACGCAGGCGTATAGCCGCGATTTGACGGGCGATGAAAAATCGCTCAAAACGGTCACGCGCGGCGATTTGGAAAGTTTCTATAAAACCAATTACGCGCCGAATTCTTCGACTTTAATCGTCGTCGGCGATGTCGAGCAGAAAGATTTGATGCCGAAATTGGAGAAAGCCTTCGCCAACTGGAAAGGCGGAAACGCGATGACGAACGCCAAACTCGCCGCGCAGACGATGCAGGGCAAACCGGGAATTTATATCATTGATAAACCCGGCGCGGCGCAATCAACCATCGCCATCGGACAGGTCGGCATTGACCGCGAAAATCCCGATTATTTCGCCGTGCAGATTATGAATTCTATCTTAGGCGGCGGTTCGTCGGGACGCTTGTTCAAAAATTTGCGCGAAGATAAAGGCTACACTTACGGCGCGTATAGCTCGTTCACGTCGCGGCGCGGCGCGGGACCGTTTCGCGCGGGCGGCGATTTTCAAACCGGCTCGACCAAAGAATCGGTCAGCGAATTGATGAAGGAGATCGCCGGTATTCGCGGCGAAATTCCGGTTACGCAAGCCGAACTCGACACGAACAAACAATCGGTCATCAACAGCTTCCCGAGCGGTTTTGAAACGGTCGGACAAATTTCCGGTCAGCTTTCAAATCTGGTTGTTTACGGTTTGCCGGACAGCTATTTCAACGACTATATCCAGAAAATCAACGCCGTCTCGATTAGCGATGTCAATCGCGTGGCGAACAAATATCTCGATCCGTCGAAAATGGCAATCGTCATCGTCGGCGATAAAAACGTCATCGAACCGAAGCTCAAGGAACTCAATTATCCGATTATGTTCCTCGACGCGGACGGCAATCCGATTGGACAGTAATTTCCAGGAACGTCGTCTATTGTTCGGACAACCGCGACGATTGACGACGAATTTTTAAATAGAAAAAAGCGAAGGGCTTGAAATCCTTCGCTTTTTTCTATGTCGCGGAATAATTTCAAAAAAGGTAAAATAAACGACAAGCGGAGAACATTGTGCGGAATTTCGCTTGACGATTCGGAATAAACCGGCGGCAATTTTACATAATAAATTTGATAATTTTATTGTCTTTCAGGAAGGAAAAGTGGTTAAAAATTTTCGCGCGAAGAATTTGTTGATTTCGTTTTTGGGTATTTTGCTGTTCGCTTTCGCGGCGCAGGCGCAAAATCCGGTTTCGCTTTCGATGTCAATCAAGCCCGCCAAAGTCAAAGCGGGCGACAAAGCGACCGCGCAGATTTCGGCTTCCATCGGCGGCGGCTGGCATATGTATTCGGTTACGCAAGGCGCGGGCGGACCCGTGCCGACGACCATTAAAATCACCGACGGAGTGATAAAAGGCGCAGGCGGTGCGCGCGGCTCCGCGCCGAAACGCGAAATGGACGCGAATTTCGGCATCGTCACCGAAACTTATACGGGCAACGCGTCGTTCACCGTGCCGCTGATTGTTGATTCTGCGGCACAGCCGGGAACGCAAACCGTCGAGGCGAGCGTTCGTTTTCAAGTCTGCAACGATTCGGTTTGTCTGCCGCCGAAAACCGTCAAAGTTTCCGCGCCCGTCGAAATTATCGCCGGAACCGCGACGACAAACGCCGCGCCTTCGCCGAGTCCGACCGCTTCGCCGACACCGACACCGACTCCGAAAAACGCCAACGCGAATCTGAGCAATCTGAACGCCGTTGCGAATACGAATGAAAATATTAACGCCAACGGCAACGCGAATTTTAACGCCGACGCATTGACCGCGACGACGAGCGAAACGCCGACCGATTCAAACACCGCTAATTCTTCAAATGCGACCGATGCGAAGATGACGACGGCTTTGAATGCCCGCGATATTTCACGCGACGGTTTGTGGTCGTTTCTCTGGCTGGCAATCGTGACCGGCGCGATTTCGCTTTTAACGCCGTGCGTTTTTCCGATGATTCCGATCACGGTTTCGTATTTTACAAATCATTCGTCGGGCAATCGCTCGACGGCGATTCGTGACGCGATTGTTTACGCGCTCGGCATTATTCTGACTTTCACCGCCATCGGCGTAACTTTAGCCGTCGTTTTCGGCGCGGCGGGCATTAACAATTTCGCCGCCAGCCCGTATGTCAATATCGTCATCGCCGCGATTTTCATTCTTTTCGCGCTCAGTCTTTTCGGCGCGTATGAACTCGGCATTCCGCCGGGCGTTTTGACGAAAATTGACTCTTACGCGCGCGGCAAGGAATCAAGCAAATTGCTCGGCGTTCTTTTGATGGGTTTTGTTTTTTCGCTCACGTCGTTCACCTGCACCGCGCCGTTCGTCGGCTCTTTGCTGGTTCTCGCGGCGCAGGGCGATTGGCTTTATCCGATTCTCGGAATGCTCGCTTTTTCGAGCGTTTTCGCCTTACCGTTTTTCGTTCTCGCGCTCGCGCCGCAACTCGTCGCGCGTCTGCCGCGTTCGGGCAGTTGGCTCAATTCCGTAAAAGTCGTGATGGGATTTTTGGAAATCGCGGCGGCGATGAAGTTTATCTCGAATGTTGACTTGGTTCTGCACTGGGGAATTTTCACGCGCGAAGTCGTGCTGGCGACTTGGGTGGCGGTCGCGCTGTTGATTACGCTTTATTTGCTCGGAAAATTCCAGCTCGCGCACGATGTCAAAGCCGAACGTCTCGGCGCGGCGCGGATAATGTTCGCGTTTTTGTTTTTGTCTTTAGGATTTTACCTTTTAACCGGACTTTTCGGCGCAAAGCTCGGCGAACTCGAATCTTTTCTACCGATTGCGACGAACGAAACAAGCGTCGTTTCAAACGTCAATTCAAATGGCGTGAAATCCGCCGAACCCGAATGGCTGAAAGACAATTACGAAGCGGCGTTAGCGAAAGCGAAAGCGGAAAACAAACTCGTTTTTATAGATTTCACCGGCTACACCTGCACGAACTGCCGCTGGATGGAAGCGAATATGTTTCCGAAACCCGAAGTTCGCGCCGAGATGGACAAATTCGTCAAAGTGCAGTTATTCACCGACGGCGAAGGCGAAATTTACGAAAAACAGCAGAAATTTCAGGAAGAGAAATTCAACACCGTCGCGCTGCCGCTCTACGCGATTGTGGACGCGAACGGCGAAACCAAAGCTGCTTTTCCGGGGTTGACCAGAGACAAAGAAGAATTCGTCGCTTTTCTAAAATCCGCTGTTCGATAAATTTTTATTGGGATGCGAAAAACTCGATAAATGCGCGTCCGCCGAAAAACCTTTATAATCAATAATCTGAATCGGCGCAATTCATTCGGATAAAAGCATTTGACGCTTTTCCCGAATGCTTTTCGCTTTATTCTTTTAGGGCGATGAATTAATCTGCGCGTATAATTATCGAACAATGACTTTACAAGAAAAAATCGAAGAACTTTTTACGAAAACCGAGTTCGACGCGAACGACCACGAAACTTTTAACGATTTCAAAACCGAACTGCGCGAGGGAAGAATTCGCTCGGCGGAACGCGACGAAAACGGAAATTGGAACGCTAACGCCTGGGTAAAACGCGGCATTCTCGCCGGTTTTAAAATGGGTGAAATGGTCAATATGTCGTTCAGCGGCGAGACGTTTCAGTTTTTCGACAAAAATACATATCCGCTCAGACCGATGAACCTGGACGATAAAATCCGCATCGTCCCCGGCGGCACAGCGATCCGCGACGGTTCATACGTCGCGCCGAACGTCGTTTTGATGCCGCCTTGTTACGTCAACGTCGGCGCGTTTGTTGACGAAAGCACGATGATTGACAGCCACGCGCTCGTCGGTTCGTGCGCCCAAATCGGCAAGCGCGTTCATCTTTCGGCGGCGGCGCAAATCGGCGGCGTTCTCGAACCCGTCAACGCCAATCCGGTCGTCATCGAAGACGATTGTTTGATCGGCGGCAACACCGGCGTTTACGAAGGCACGATTGTCAGAGAAAAAGCGGTTTTGGCGAGCGGCGTGATTTTAACGCGCTCAACGCCGGTTTTCGATTTGGTGAACGAAACGATCATCAAATCCGATGGCGAAAAGTCTTTGGAAATTCCCGCCGGCGCGGTCGTCGTGCAGGGCGCGCGGGCGATTTCAAGCGGCTTCGGCAAGGAAAATAATCTTTCGATTTACGCGCCGATTATCGTTAAATACCGCGACGAAAAAACCGATGCTTCGACGCGCCTTGAAGATTATTTGCGATAAAATCAAATTTTATGTCGTCGCCGATTGAAGTTATTATTAACGCCGGTTCGGGCAGCGTCGAGTGCGAAACGATTGAGCGGCGTTTGACCGAATTGTTCGAGCGGAATAACGAATCGGTGCGCATTCGTCTGGCGAAAAGCGGCGCGGAAATCATCGAGTTATTAAAAAATGCGGCAAAAAGCGACGCGGAAATCATCGTCGCGGGCGGCGGCGACGGCACGATCAGCGCGGCGGCTTCGGTTCTTTGCGAAACCGAAAAAACGCTCGGCGTTCTGCCGCTCGGAACTTTGAATAATTTCTCGAAAGATTTGCAGATTCCGCAAAACATCGAAGAAGCGGTTAAAATTATCTGCGCGAAAAATGTGAAAACGATTGATGTCGGCGAAGTTAACGGGCGCGTTTTTATTAATAATTCGAGCATCGGTCTTTATCCGCACATCGTCAAAAGACGCGAAGCGCAGCAGCGTCTCGGACAAGGAAAATGGCGTTCGGCGTTTTGGGCGGCGTTGAAAATTTTAAGACGTTCGCCGTTTTTCGCCGTGCGCCTGCAAAGCGAATCGCAGACGCGCATCGTCAGAACGCCGTTCGTGTTCGTCGGCAACGGCGATTACGAAATGGATTTTTTCAACGTCGGCAGACGCGCTCGAATTGACGACGGCAAATTGAGCGTTTATTTTCTGCACCGCAGCGGTCGCAAAGGTTTATTTTTACTCGTTCTGAGAACGGTTTTCGGTAGATTGCGGCAGACCGAAGATTTTGAAGAAATCAGCGTCGAAGAAATCACGTTCGAGACGAAGAAAAATCGAATTTTGGTCGCGTTCGACGGCGAAGTTGAAACGCTCGCCACGCCGCTGAATTATCGTGTGCGTCCGAAATCGATGCGCGTCATCGTGCCGGCGTGAGTTAAAAGTTCAAGCTTCAAAGTTAAAAGTTTGAAACAGATTTTGAACTTTGAACCTTGAACTTTGAACCAAAAAACTTATGCGAAAAATCGTTCACATCTCGGACATTCATTTCGATGCGGTTGATTATGAAATCGTCGAGCGGCTGCGGGAAAAAATTGACGAAATCGCGCCGGATTTGGTGATAGTTTCCGGCGATTTGACGCAGCGGGCGCGTTCGGCGCAGTTTATTAAGGCGAAGGCGTTTTTAGATTCGCTGCCGAAACCGCAGATTGTCGTTCCGGGCAATCACGACGTGCCGATGTATAACGTATTGGCGCGTTTCGCCGCGCCGCTCGATAAATATAAAAAATATATTACGAAAGATTTACAGCCGTTTTTCAGCGACGAGGAAATCGCCGTCATCGGAATTAATACGGCGCGTTCACTAACGATTAAGGACGGCAGAATTAATAAAGAGCAAATCGCCGAAGTCTGTCGCCGGATGTGTGATTTGCCGAACGAAATGCTGAAAATCGTCGTCACGCATCATCCGTTCGATTTACCGGAAAACCATTTGGACGAAGACGATTTGGTGGACAATGCCGAAAAAGCGATGCAGCGATTTGCCGAATGCGGCGCGGACGTCTTTTTGTCGGGACATTTGCACGTCAGCTACATTTCGCAGTCGGCGGAACGCTACAAACTCGAATCGGGACATCGCGCCTTAATTATTCAAGCGGGAACGGCAACTTCGACGCGCGGACGCGGCGAACCGAATTCGTTTAATGTTTTGGAATTTACCGCGCCGGATTTATTCATTAAAAGGCTCGAATGCCGAACGGCGCGAACGGGTTTTGTCGAAGCGCAAACTCAGTATTATCAATGGGTCGAGAGCGGTTGGAACAAAGTAAAAAACAACTGATATTTGTTAACAAACTGTTTATTGTTCACTATTAAACGAGTTTCCCTTATTTTATTTGTGAATTGCGAACAGTTGATAATGAATAATTTTAATTCTCAAAAGCCATTACACAAAAATCTATGCGCCAATTAACGCATTCCGAACTTGAAAATATCGCCCGTCGCTTGATGCGCGAAAATCATTTCGTCGTCGAAAATCCGCCCGCCGTCGAGAAAGAACTGCGCGAAATCGAAGCGGAAAAATTAATGTTCGAGGCAGATGCGATTGATTTGCGCTCGCTTCTTTGGTCTTCGATTGACAATGAATCTTCGCGCGATCTCGACCAAATCGAATACGCCGAAAAATTATCGAACGGCGACATTAAAATGCTCGTCGGCATCGCGGACGTTGATCATCTCGCGCCGCGCGATTCGGCGATTGACAAATTTGCCGCGCAGAACACGATTACCGTCTACACCGAAGGCGAAATTTTTCCGATGCTGCCCGCCGAGCTTTCGACCGATGCGACTTCGCTGCTTCCTGACATTGACCGTTTGGCGATGGTCGTCGAGATGATTATCGGTGAAAACGGCGACGTTTCCGAAACGAAAATTTATCGCGCCGCGACACGCAACCGCGCTAAGTTAACTTACGAAAAAGTCGGCGCGTGGCTCGATGAAAATGCCGACGCGCCCGAAGCTTTCACCGAAATCGAAGGCTTGCGCGAACAAATTCTTTTGCAGAAGGAAGCGGCGCAGAGACTTTACAAATTTCGCCGCGATAAAGGCGCGCTCGAATTTGAAACCGTCGAATCCGAAGCGGTTAAGGAAGACGATAAAATTGTTGATCTGCGAAGCGTTTTTTCAAATTCGGCGCAGATGATTATCGAAAATTTGATGATCGCCGCAAACGTCGAAACGGCGGAATTTCTCGAATCGAAAAATCTGCCTTCGATTCGCCGCGTCGTCAAAACTCCGGCGCGTTGGAACGGCATCCGCGAAATTGCCCGTAAATTCGGCGCGGATTTGCCGGAAACGCCCGATTCACGCTCGCTTTCGGAATTTTTAGAACAAAGAAAAGCGGCGGACGCGCTGCATTTTCCCGACCTTTCGCTTTCGATCATCAAACTGCTCGGCGCGGGCGAATACGTCGTGCAGACTTCGGACGAAGAAACGGAAGGACATTTCGGTTTGGCGGTCAGAGACTACGCGCATTCGACCGCGCCGAACCGCCGTTATCCCGATCTAATCGTGCAGAGATTATTAAAGTCGGCGACGCGAAACGAACCTTCGCCGTATTCGGTTGATGAACTGAAAAACATCGCCGCCAAATGCAACGAGCGTGAAAGCGCAGCCCGAAAAATCGAACGCCAAATGCGAAAAACCGTCGCCGCGAATGTAATGCAGAACCGCATCGGACAAAAATTTGAAGCAATCGTTACCGGCATCACGCCGAGCGGCACGTTCGCGCGTATTCTGCGCCCGCCGGTTGACGGTCGCATTGTGCGCGGTGAAGAAAATTTAGAAGTCGGCAAGCAAATTATTGTCAGAGTGATTGATACGGATGTCGAAAAGGGGTTTATTGATTTCGCGCGTGAAAGATGAAAAAATTTAAATTACGGGCAATGAAAGAGACGGAAAGAATGATTATCAAATTTTCAAATCAGCAATCAAAATCAATATCTTTTTATCTGCTTCATCCTTTTTAATTTTCTCTTTTATTTCTTAAATATTTGACTTTTTAATCGGTCATCAAGAGAGAATTAAGCGAAGAAATGCGATAATAAATCTACAAATTTGATTGCGAGGGAGAAAAATAAAATGGCACAACAGGACAGAGACGATCTTTATAACGAAAATCCGAAAGACACGACGTTGACGGGCAGCAACAAGGCGCACGGCGACGGCACGGTTTCCGACGAGGACGTTGACAAAATTGACGGCAGCGACGAAAAGGGAAAGAAAACCGGACAAGATCATTCGACCGAAAACCGCGAAGATCAGATGCCGACGAGCGGCGTTGGCGCGTTTGAAGACAGCAGCCAGCCCGTTACGTCGAGCGTCGCGCATATCGCGGACGACGAGGAATAAAAGAGGAGCAAGTTATGGAATTTAAAGATACGCAGTCGCAGCTCGAAGGCATAAAGGAAATTTTCGCCGACGCGAAACGCGAAGATAATTGGGATTTAAGCGAGCCGATGCTGTTCAGCTATTATTTTGTGGACACGGACGTTGATAAACTCGAAAAGCTCGGTCTGAAACTCGAAGCCGACGGCTATGATTTTATAGACGTTTTCGAACTCGGCGACGAACAAACCGACGAATCAACCGGCGAATATCTTCTGCATATTGATCGAGTCGAAACGCACACGCCCGAATCGCTCGCGCAGCGCAACGTCGAATTTGCCGATCTCGCCAAAGAATTTGAAATCGAAACCTACGACGGCTGGGAATTCGGCGAAGTCGGCGGCGAGGACGACGATGACGAATTCGCGGACGAGATTGAAGATTCGGACGAAGAAGAACAGCCGTAAATTGAGAGATTATTTTTAACAGGATGGAGAGGGTTTTCAGGATAAATTTAAAATCCTGTTTATTTTGTCCATCCTGTTAAATTTTGCCTGTAAATTGAAAAATCCGAACGAACAAAACGAATCGTCGCCGAACGCGAGAGTCGTGAAAAATCTGCGGCTCTGGCAGATGATTTATCTCGGCAAAGGCGCGTCGTTGGTTCGGAAAATCATTCACGCGATTATCAGCGTCGCGCTTCGTTTATTTTTCCGCCGCATCGAAACGGTCAACGTCGAAAGCGTTCCGAAAACGGGCGCGGTTATTTTCGTTCTCAATCATCCGAACGGTTTGGTTGATCCCGCGCTCGTCTTCGTTTCGCTCGCCCGCCGCGTTTCTTTTCTCGGCAAATCAACGCTTTTTTCCAATCCAATCGCGCGTTTCCTGCTCGACACTTTCGAGATTTTGCCCGTTTATCGTCGAAGCGACGCGGCGGGCGATATGGCGAAAAACGCCGCGACGTTTGAAAATTGTTACGAATTTCTCAATCGCGGACGCTGCATCGCCATCTTTCCCGAAGGCGTTTCGCACGATGAAACGAAGTTACAGCCGATCAAAACCGGCGCGGCGCGAATCGCGCTCGGCGCGCTCGCCGTCGGCGAGGATTTAGCGCGAAGCGGCTTGAAAATCGTGTCGGTCGGACTTTTTTACACTTCCAAAACGGCGTTTCGGAGCGAAGTTTTGATTCGTTACGGCGAAGTTTTTGAGGTTGATCCAATCGCGCTCGACGCGAACGCCGAACCGCCGCGCGAGGCGGTTTCGGCTTTGACCGAAAAAATCGAAAATGCTTTGCGCCGCGTGACGCTCAATCTCGAATCGCAGGGCGAACTCGACGCAGTTCTCAAAGCCGAGGCTCTATTTTCGTCGGTTTATGAGAATTTGGTTTTTAAGGAAACTCTTTTGCAAACCTTTGAGCGTCTGCAAAATTTGGCGGCGAAATATGAATTATTGGAAAAAAACGAGCCGGAAAAAATGCGTCGTCTCGACGAGCGAATCAAGGATTATGAACAGACTTTGGCGACGAGCGATTTGACTGTCGAAAGCCTCTCGGTTCTTCAGCATCCGGCACGTTATGTTTTCCGCTTTTTGATTTTGCGCGCCGTCGTTTTGATTCTGCTCGCGCCGTTCGCCGTCGTCGGCGCGATTGTTCATTCGCCCGCGTTTCTATTTTCAAATCTGCTCGCGCAAATGTTCAAAACGCACGGCACGGACATCGCCGGTTCGTCTTCAAAAATTCTCGCCGCTTGTTTATTTATGCCGCTGACGTGGATCGGTTTTGCCGGATTTATGCTGTATTTTTTCTCTTGGCAAATCGCTCTCGTTTCGATTCCGCTCGTGATTTTGTGCGGTTACGTCGCGTTGCGTTCGTGGGAAACTCTGATTGATTTGCGCGGCTGGCTGAAGGCGGCGTGGCTGCTTTTCCGCCAACGCGCGTTATTTTTACGATTGCTTGTTCAGCGACAATCTTTGCAAAAAGAAATCGGTGAACTAATTGATGATGAAAAAAAATGACTGCGATAGCGGGTTATTTTTCATCTGTCCGCTGTCAACTATCAATTATCAAAATCAGTGATTTACTCCTTATTTAATAATTGATAGCTGATAATTGACAGTTGATAGTTTAATTCGACTGATAAAATCAAATGCCAAAAACTTCTTTGAAAATCTGCGTGAGCAGCCAGAAATTAAGCGCGGCGATGACGACGGCGACTGCATAGCCGAGAATTTTCTTCCACAAAGGATTGACGAACTCGCCCATTTTCAATTTGTCGCTCGTAAACATTACGAGCGGAAAAACCGCGAAGCTCAACTGCATACTCAAAACGACCTGGCTTAGAACGAGCAATTGCGTCGTGCCGGACGCGCCGTAGAAAAACGCGACTAAAACCGCCGGAACAATCGCAATCGAGCGCGTAATCAAACGTCTGAGCCAGGGTTTCAGGCGAATGTCCAGAAATCCTTCCATCACGATTTGTCCGGCGAGCGTTCCCGTTAAAGTCGAATTTTGACCCGAAGCCAGCAACGCGACGGCGAACAAAGTGCTTGCGCCGGAAACGCCGAGAAGCGGCGAAAGAAGTTGATATGCGTCGCCGATTTCCGCGACTTCGTGATTGCCGGTTTTATAAAAAGTCGCGGCGGCGACGATTAAAATCGCGGCGTTGATAAACAGCGCGAACATCAAAGCGACGGTCGAATCAATCGTCGCAAATTTTATCGCTTCGCGTTTTCCCTCGCTCGTGCGTTCATAATCGCGCGTTTGCGCGATGGAAGAATGCAGATAAAGATTATGCGGCATCACGGTCGCGCCCAAAATCCCGATGGCGATATACAGCATTTCGGGATTCGTGATAATCTGCGACGAAGGCACGAAGCCCTGCAAAATGCCCGTAATTTCTGGGCGCGAAAAAATAATTTCCGCGACGAAACATACGCCGATGGTAAAAACGAGCGTAACAATAACCGATTCGAGCCAGCGAAAGCCGCGATTTTGCAGCAGAAGCAAAATCATTATGTCGAACGCCGTCAGCAAAACGCCCCAGACGAGCGGAATGCCGAACAAAAGATTCAGCGCGATTGCCGAGCCGATGACTTCCGCCAAATCGCAGGCGACAATCGCCACTTCGCACAAAATCCACAACACGAACGAAACTTTCGGATGAAAATGATCGCGGCACGCTTGCGCCAGATCGCGCCCGGTAACGATCCCCAAACGCAGTGCGAGACTTTGCAGCAAGATAGCCATCAAATTGGAAATCATAATCACCGACAGCAGCGCGTAATTGAAACGCGAGCCGCCCGCGATGTCCGTCGCCCAATTTCCCGGATCCATATAACCGACCGCGATCAGATAGCCGGGACCGGAAAAGGCGAGCAGCTTGCGCCAGAAACCCGCGCCTTTTTTGACGGGAACGGAAGCGTTCGCTTCGGGCAGACTTTTCTGCGTCGAATGTCTGCGCCAGCCGCTGATTAATTTTGAATCGGCAAGATTATTCATAAATTAATGATTGAAAACTCCTTCGCGGCTCGGAATCGGGCTGCCGTGCGGACACGTTTTCGGAAATCCGAGAAGCGCGTCCATTTTCGTTTCAAATTCTTCGGAAATGTGATGTTCGAGCCGCTCGGCTTCGACGTGCGCCGCGTCGTGATCGTATTTCAAAATTTCGGCTAAAAATAATTCGAGCAGGCGGTGACGGCGCACGACTTTGATCGCGCTGATGCGCCCTTTATCCGTCAAACGAACGCCGTAATAAGGCGTGTGCGCGACGAGCGATTCGCTTTCCATTCGCTTGAGCATCCGCGAGACGGCGGGCGGACTGACTTCAAGCATTTCCGCCAGATCATTCGTTCCGGCTTCGTTTTTTCCTTCGGCAACGCGCTCCGATAAAGTCCAGATCGCCTTTAAATAATCCTCTTTTGAAACGGTTAATTTTTTTCCGTTTTTGGTCTTGTCGCTCATCGCTTTTGAATTTTTAAAAAATGAACTTAGGTTAAAAATTTTTAACTGAGGTTAAGTTTAGCGCAAAAAAACTACGCAGGCAAATCTAAATTTAACCTGCGTAACTTTTTAAGTTTGTCGTTTAAATTACTTTCTGATAAACAAACCGGCAATTGCTAAGACCTGTTCTTTGGTCAAAGGCTCGTCAAAGGCTTCGGTAATCGCGTCGTTGGAAAGTCCGGCGAGTCCGGCGAGATTCGCGCCGCCCTGCGTCGTATTGCCTTCGCCGTTATAAATAGCTTGCGTCGGCGCGGGCAGAGTTCCGCGCGAATCACCGGAAATCCAGCCTTTTTCACCGCGCAGACGACGAACTTCCGCCGCGTGTCTCGCTTCGACCGAATGAATCTGCAACGCGGTCGTCAAAATTTTGGCGTTGTCTTTCAAATTTCCCGCCTGACCTTTATAAGCGCGAACGCCCGTGTCCTCGAACGCCTGCGAAACTGCCAGAAACGTTTGATAATTACGAAAAACGTCGCCGAACGCGCCGCCTGCCGTAAAATCGAAATTCGGTTTCGGCGCGGCTTTGCTGCCTAAGACCGATTTCAAAAGCGCGACGTGCGCGGTTTCGTGTTTGCTGATTTGCGAAAAAGCACTGCGATTGTTGCTCGGAATCAAACCCGAACTGCCGAGCGCGGTGCTGTAAAATTCGTCTTCCAGATATTCGAGCGTCAACGCGAAATTCAGCACGTCAGCGATTTTTCCGGGCAGTTTGTCCTTCGCGCCGTAAGTCGCGCCGGCAAGCGCGCCGAGCGCGACCGGCGCTGTCGCCAAAACGCCGGTCATTTTATTTGCCTTGGCAAGATTCTCGCGCTCCCCGCTCATTTCTTTGATAAAATCCGGCGTAATAGATTCTAAAATTGTATTTTTTAAACTCATTTTCAATTCCTCCTTGTTTTACGATTTCGCGGTCGGTAATTTTTTAGCTGTGACAGGCGTTTTGATGAACGGCGCGGCGGCGGTTAAAACCTGCGCGGGCATCAAGGCTTTGTCCAAGCCGTTCGAGTCAACCGCGTCGTCGCCCGAAAAAGATGCTGACATCGGGCTGAGCAAATCACGAATCGTCGCCGCGTGTCGGGCTTCAACCGAAACGATTTTTCCGGCTAACAGCAGGAAATTCACGTCTTTCAGAAGCTGTCCCGCGCCGTTGTAAGCGGCAACGCCCAAATCTTCAAACGTCTTCGCCGTGCCGAGAACGCTATCGCGGCTGCCGAAATTGATCGAAGTGAAATTGACCTGCAAACCCGGAATCGCTTTTTTGCCGAGCGCGGTTTTGAAAAGCTCGCGGTGCGCGATTTCGTGATCGCGGATGTCCGTTAAAATCGCGCGTTCTTCTGAACTCATTCCCGAATACGGCGTGCTGACCGCCTGCGTGTAAAACGCGGCTTCGAGCTGTTCGAGCGCGTATGCATAATTCAAAATTCCCGTGTCGCCTTTGCCCAGATCAACCGAGCCGGATTTGTCGTCGTCAATCGGCAAACCCAAAAACGCGGTTTTCGCCGAAAGCGTCTGCGGATCGAGCGCGCCGAACGCAAACGCGGTCAAAGCGGCGGCACTCGAATATTTAATAAATTTGCGGCGCGAAGTCAGTTTCTCGATATTCGATTCAAGACCGTTTTCTTCAACGTCGGCGTTAAAATCTTTTTTCATATCTTTCTCCCTAGATTTTTCTTGTCTTAAAAGCTGCAAACAACCTTTTAAGTTCAACGAATGTATAAGAAGCAAAAAGCCGTTTGACCGGCAACATCAATTTGCGCTTTTATCATCGCTTGGATTTTTATTCGCCTGCGGAAGAAAAACGGATTCGGTGAGGCAGAAATTGTTTAGAAATCGAGTTTCAGTTTTCGAGGTTGTCGGAAGCGAAGAAACGAATTGATTTTAGCGTTGCGATGAGAGAATTATTCGTTAGTTAGGACTAAAACCGGATCAATATCGGAAGCCCGCCACGCCGGATAAAGCGCGCCGACGAGACTGCCCAAAACGGCGATCAGAACGGCGGTGATAATCCAATCGCGGCTGAATTCAAACTGTAAATCGAAGCTCGATTGAATAATATAAGAAGCGAGAATCGAAACGATTATGCCGAGCAGAACGCCGAGAACGCCGATCAAAAATGCTTCGCCTTCGATGACGCTGACGATAAATGATTTCGACGCGCCGAGAGATTTCAAAATGCCGATTTCCTTGCGCCGTTCAGTAATCGTCGTATACATCGAAAGAAGGACGAACACGACGCTGACAAACGCGCCGAGCGCGACCAGCACACGCAGAAAAGTTTTCAAACCGGGAATGCGGTCTTGCGCGTCAATCACCAGATCGCGCGTCAGATTGATTTTATTGCCAGGCAAAGTTTGGTTAATGCGGGCGGCGACTTCCTCGACGTTCGCGCCGTCTTTGAGTTTGACGAGAATATACGTACATTTGTTGGTTTGCAGCGCGTCCTGCATCGCGGCGAGCGACATTTTGATTCTCGCGCCCGACGGCGGCGAAAAAATGCCCGTGATTTTATAAGTTTTGCCGCCGAAAAGCTGCATCGTGTCGCCGACGTTTAACTTATCGTCCAACGCTTGTCGTTCGTCAATCACGATTTCGTCATTCGCCGTCGGAGCGCGACCTTGGTCGAGTTTGATTTCGTTCATCTCGGCAAACGGCTGCCAATCCACGCCGTCGAGTTGACGCAAACCCCAACGACCCGTCGAATCGGGCGTAATATAACGAATCACGGGAACGGCTGATTTTACGCCTTCGATTTCCAAAAGCCTTTGTGCATAAGTCGTCGAAACCGAAGCGTTTGAACTCGTCAACTCCATCGCGCCCGGTCGCGTGAAGACAATTTCCGCCTTCCAATTCGCCGCGCGTTTCGCCATATCTTCGGACATTCCGCGCGCCAAACCGGTGAAAAGCATTATCAAAACAACGCCCAGAGCCACGCCGACAATGCTGATCAAAGTGCGAAACGGACGGGTTTTTAAGTTGGCTAAAACTAATTCGAGCATACAAAATCGGCGAAAAGCTAAACCTCGCGCTAAAGTCCGAGAAAGAAATTATCGTTCAAAGCGGCGCAAGATAAACCTTCATTTTTGTGTCAGCAAATCCGGAAATTTGATATTTTTCCGCGCACTCGTTTTCAAACAGATACTATTAAATGAAAAAGTAATTTGCAACATCGCCATAAAATAAGGCATCATAGAAGCATTAATCCTTCTCTCTTGCATCAACGGTGATGCGCCCGTCTTAGAAAAATTTAATTTTGACGGCGTTTTGGATAGTTCGGGAGCGGGTCGGTTATAACTACAGAAGTTGTTCTATCTAAAAGAACATCCGAATCCAATCCTTCGCTGCAAGCCGTTTCTCCGAAGTCAATTCGATTTCAAAACTTCTTTTTATCCCTAAAACGGGAAAGGTCTATTTTTATGTCAATGAAACTTTATGTCGGAAATCTCGATTTCCAAACGTCGGCTGGCGATTTAGAAGATATGTTCGGTCAATCGGGAACGGTTGAATCGGCGAATATTATTAACGACCGCGACACGGGACGTTCGCGCGGTTTCGGATTTGTCGAAATGTCTTCCAAAGAAGAAGGCGAGGCGGCGATTGCCGCGCTTAACGGCAAAGAAATTAACGGTCGCAGTTTGACCGTCAACGAAGCCAGACAACGTGAAAACGGCGGCGGCGGAAATCGTGGCGGCGGCGGACGCGGCGGTTATAGCGGCGGCGGCGGCGGACGCACCAACCGCTGGTAACGCTCCGGTTAAAAAAACCAGCGACTCTTATTCAACACAAGTGCCTCTGGCTAAATTATAAGCCGGAGGCATTTTCATTTTGAGGCTGACTCGATTAGCAAATTCGGTTCGCCTCAACTCAAAGGATTTTAATGAAATTTACAGATTTAGGATTAAACGACGCACTCGCTCGTAAATGCCAATCCCTCAATTTTAGCGAGCCGACACCGATTCAAGAAAAGGCAATTCCGGTTATCTTGAAAGGCGCGGATTTAATCGGCTGCGCCGAAACGGGAACGGGGAAAACCGCCGCGTTTTTACTGCCCGTGATACAAAATTTAACTCCGCAGACGAAACAGATCGCGCGGGTTCTAATCGTCGCGCCGACGCGCGAACTTGTTTCGCAAATCGAAGCCGCCTATAAACAATTCGCCACGAAGAAAATCTCTTGCGTCAGCTTAATCGGCGGCGCGAGTATGAAAACGCAGTGCGATGCTTTAAGACGCGGCGCGAGCGTGATTATCGCTACGCCGGGACGACTGCTCGATCACGTCGAGCGAGGAACAGTCAATTTATCAAAGATCGAAACATTGATTTTGGACGAAGCCGACCGGATGCTCGATATGGGTTTTCTGCCCGCGATCCGAAAAATTCTGGCGAAAGTTCCCGAAGCGAGACAAACTTTGCTGTTCTCGGCAACGATGTCCGCTTCGATAAAAGAATTGGCGTGGACGGTGATGAACGAGCCGGAAATCGTCGAAGTCAATCGTCAAAATCAAGCGGCGCGAACCATCGAGCAGATCGTTTATCCGGTCGCCATCGCGTCGAAAACGGCTCTGCTGCTCGATTTGCTCGAAACGAATAATTTCGAGCGCGTGATTGTTTTTACGAAAACGCGCCGCGCCGCCGAACGGCTCGCGCACATTTTGATTGCCCGCGAAATGAAGGCGAATCGCATTCACGCCGACCGCACGCAGGCGCAGCGCGAAACCGCTCTGCGCGATTTTCGACAAGGCAAAACGCGCGTTTTGGTGGCGACCGATATTGCTTCGCGCGGCATTGACGTTGATGCGGTTTCGCACGTTATCAATTACGACGTGCCGGACGCGCCGGAAGATTACGTGCATCGCGTCGGGCGCACCGGCAGAGCCGGCAATCAAGGACAGGCGATCACGCTCGTTACGCCAATCGAAGAATTTGCGATGCGCGGCATCGAACGCCTGACCGAGCAGAAAGTAAAAAGAATCGTTCTGCCGAATTTCGGCGGAACGGAGCTATTCGCCAACGCCTATGCAAAATCAGCGTCGGGAACTTTTAGAAAAAGCGGTGCGGTTCGCTCGTTTCGATCACGCCGCGCCGGAAGATGATTTTCATCAAAAATCGTCGGTTTTATTCGGAATAAATAATTTGAAAAAGGAGCATCAAATGAAAAAACAAATATATACAATCGGTGAAAACGTCGAAAAATTTTGTCCGACCTGCGATGAACAGTTGGGACATATCGTTAAATCCGTGACCAAAACCGGCTCTGTTTCGAGAGTAAATTGTTCGAGATGCGGGCTTTTAGGAACATACAAACCGAACGCGCTTTTGTCGAAAATGCAGGGCTTGAGAGCGAAAACGGGCGAGCCTTACAGTCAATCTCTGACGTATCGCGCCGGACAAATTATGGCGCATTCGTCGTTCGGCACGGGCGAAGTGATGACGGTTTTCGATACGAAAACGATTGACGTATTATTCGCCGACCGCGTACGTCGCCTCGTTCATTCTCGTCTTTAAGGCTTTTTGAATCAATAGTTAAAGCCGAAAACATCAAAAGTTTTCGGCTTTTCTTTGTTATATCGTATTCGGAATTTGTCGAAAGAAATTTTGTTCTTCCTGCCTGATAATCGCATAACAGGCGCAAGACGCTGATTCCAGCTTTATTCGGTCGAGAATTTTAATCTTGCCGCGGCTGTAGCTGATCAACTGCTGTTGCCGGAGACTCGTGGCGGCTTTATTGACGGCTTCGCGTCTGACTCCCAGCATATTCGATAAAAATTCCTGCGTGAGCTGAAATTCATTGACGATCATCCGGTCGTGCGACATCAATAACCAACGAGCCAGACGCGCGTCAATCGAATGATAAAGATTGCATACCGCCGTGTGCGAGGTTTGTGTTAAAAGCGTATAGGTGTAAAGTTTGAGAAGGCGCGGTAAAATTCCGTCGTAGTCGCATTCTTTTTGAAAGTTTTTGACGCTTATTTTCCAGGCGACACCACTGCCTTGTACAACGGCTCGATTGTTTGACGTTTTCATACCCAAAAAAACAGGAAGTCCGACCATACCTTCTCTGCCGACGATGCCGACTTCGAGTATCGTCCGTTCGTCAACCTCGGAAAGCAGAGAGACGATACCGCTCTGCGGAAAATAGACGTGCTTAATTTGGTCGCCTATTTCATAGATATTTACGCCGTAAGTTAAATCAATTTGTTTCAAATCAGGGAACAAACGCTGAAATTCTTTCTTTGGCAAAGCCGCTAACAAACGGTTTCCGATTGGCGTGGAAGTTTTTTTAGTTTCGGGCATTGAACATCTCCCTGTTTCTCTCTCTCTCTCTGCGTTGCTGTGTAAAAACAACAAACGGCACAAGAAGAAGTCGGGCTAATTCTAATGTCGAGTGGTGAATTTTTAAAAGAACGATTTCGTCGGGCTTGACTGATTGAATATAACAGATAATGAGAATGGTGTCGTCTTATAACTCAAGGTTTATTTTTAAAAACGTAATCCCCGAGCAGGCGGTCGTATTCTTGTCTGACGACTTTATAACATTCGCAGGCTTTGACTTCCAAACCTTTTCGGTCGAGTATCGTGATCGTGCCGCGAACGTATCTGATTATCTTTTGTTCCTGCAAGCTCGCCGCAGCGTATGATACTCCTTCGCGGCGTACGCCGAGCATATTGGCGATCAAGTCGTGCGTCATAATCAGCTTGTTCGATTGTAAAAGGTCGTGATTGATGAGCAGCCAGCGGCAGAGCTGTTTTTCGACCGAATGCAGGCGGTTACAAACGGCAGTTTGCGAAATTTGCGTAATCAACGCCTGCGTGTAGCGCAAAAGTATTTCCTGAAACACGCCGCCGCGCACGAATTCCGTTTGCAACAGAGCGGCTTTCATACGATACGCTTTGCCCGCGCTCTGCACGACCGCCCGGTTCGGAGTCGTGCCGCCGCCCATAAAAAGCGCGATGCCGATTAAATCGTCGTTGCCCGCCATTCCGATCTCGGCGGTTGAGCCGTTTTCCATAATATAAAGCAGAGAGATAACTGCGCTTGTCGGAAGATAGATATATTTCATCTGCTCGCCCGGTTCATACAGAACTTCGCCGAGCCGGAGCGAGACAAATTCCAAATTTGTTTCGAGACGCGCGAATTCTTCTGCGGGCAATGCCGCAAGCAGGCGATCTTTTAGCGCATCATCAGATTTTGTGAGCATATTCTTTCTTTGTCATTATTACGAAACGACATCAAGCGATGAATAATTAGCTGTCAAAATTGAGACAAAAATTTTTATATGTATGCTACCGCACAGAAAGACGATTTGAGTTAAACTATACTTAGT
>CAXTMQ010000020.1:3796-29916 GCA_964245305.1 uncultured Pyrinomonadaceae bacterium | reverse complement strand
AGAGCGCGTGAAACCGGCGATTTCAGCCTTAACCAAAAAGCGCAAAATGCCGTAACGCACGCGCTCGAAGTCGAGCCGGAAAATTACGACGCGCAAAAGCTCAAAGCCTCTCTGCTTTTGACGTTTCACCGATTCGCCGAAGGTTTGGAATTCGGTAAACAACTCGAAAAAGACCACAAACAAGATTCTTTTATTCAAGGCGTTTTGACCGATGCGAACGTCGAACTAGGCAATTACCCGGAAGCCGTCGAAGCCGCGCAGAAAATGGTTGATCTGCGCCCGACGATGGAATCTTACGCCCGCGTTTCCTATGTTCGATCCTTGTTCGGCGACGCGGACGGCGCGATTGAGGCGATGAATTTCGCCGCCCGAATCGCCGATCCGCAAAATAAAGAAGCGCAGGCTTGGTGTCTGGTTCATCTCGGCGATGAATATTTCAAAATCGGGCGTTATGAAGACGCGGAAAAACAATACGATGTCGCGCTGCTAACTTTCCCGAAATATCACTTCGCGCTGACCGGCAAAGGCAACGCCCGCGCCGCCGGCGGTGATTTTGAAAACGCGATCAAATTTTACACGGAAGCGCAGGAAAAAATTCCTCTGACCTTAACCGTCATTCAACTCGGAAATGTTTATAAAAAAACCGGCAGCGACGCAAAAGCCGAAGAACAATATGATTTAGCCGAATTTATCGAACAAAAATTCGGCAATATTGACCGGCGAACTTTAGCTCTGCTGTGGGCTGATCAAGACATCAAACTCGACGAAGCGTTAGAAGTTGCGACGCGCGAACACGCCGCGCGGAAGGACATTTTCACCGCCGACATTTACGCCTGGTGTTTGTATAAAAAAGGACGTTTCGACGAAGCCAAAACCGCGATTGACGAAGCGACGCGCCTCAAAACAAAGGACGCGCGATTTTTTTACCACGCCGGAATGATTGAAAAAGCGTTGGGAAATAATAAAGCTGCAAAAGATTTTCTAAACAAAGCGATGCAGACAAATCCTTCGTTCGATATTTTGCAGGCGGAAAAAGCGAAGTCGGCATTGGCGGAATTAAAATAGCAATTTTATTCGCCGGTCAGATATTTTCTCAGCGCGGGAACATTGACCGCCAAAGGGCGATTGCGTTCGTAATCTACAAAACCTTTTTCTCTTAATTTATTCATCGTCACGGAAACGTGCGGGCGGCTCATCGCCGCCATCTGCGCAAGTTCGTTATGGCTAATTGGTAATCCAACAATGCTGACATCGCTTTTCGATTCGCCGTATTTTTGAATTTGCGACGCTGCCAGATGAAGCAGTAATCTTCCCAATCTTTCTTCCGCGCCGCGATTTGCCAGAATCTCGAGACGTTTTTGCGCGTCAGCCAAACGCACGCAGTAAGTCCATACAAGAGCCGCCAAAACTTCGCGGTTCGTCTGTATATAATCCATAAAATCCGCCAAATGAACGGCGACGGCTTCGCTCGGCGCGACGGCGCGGGCGAGTGAACCGCGATATTTATGTTTGCCGCAAAAACATAATTCGCCGAATGGTTTTCCCATCTGAATTGTCTGCAAAACGACTTCGCGCCCGTCAGGATCGCTCAGGAAAATGGCGACTTCGCCGCGCTGCAGAAAATAAATTCGATCCTGCACGTCGTCCGGTCGCCAAACGTCCGCGCCTTTGCGGTAACGGGAAAATTTGCCGAGCGAACCGTCCGGCGGCAGATGCTCAATCGTCAGCTCGGTCAGCGTCTGACATTCTTGATGTTGATTCGGCGGAAACTCGAACGGATATTCTTTTTTTGCCATAACTTCTTTCAGCGTTCGGCAAACTGCGCCGCTTTTTCAATTTTTTCAATCATACTCCGACCGATTAAATTTTCAATGTTAGCGCGCTAACAAGCCCGGAAAGCCGTGCGGTGTTATAAAAAGGCTTCAGAATATTTAATTTGGGAATTTATGGAATAAAATTCCGTCGTTCCGAAATTATATTATGTTGCAGACGTTTTACGAATTTTAATCGAATCTAAGGGAGGAGTTTATGAAATTTTTTAGAAACAGAGGTTTCGCATTAGTCAGTTTCGGGTTGATTTTGGGAATGGCGATCTTGCCTTTGCCGACAATACGCTCGCTAGCGTCGGATCACATTGATTCGCCGATTATCACGCACGACCGCAGCGCGGACATTGACGATCACTGGTCGTTTCTCGACCCGAACGACAATTCCAAGGTCGTGATGATGATGTCCACGCAGGGCTTTATCGTCGCCGGCGAACATTTCGGCGAAGCGATTTTCGATCACAATATTCGCTATCGGTTCGAGATCGAAAATACGGGCGACGCGAAACCCGACGCTTACGTCGACGTTTATTATTCGCCTGGAGTAGGACGCGTGACGACGCAGACGGCGACCATCGAACTGCCCGGCGGCAAGAAGTTTACCGCGCCGACCACGGTTTCCAATCAGGAATACACCGCGCCTGAATTTACCGTGACGAACGACGACAAAACCGGCGCATCTTTTTATGCGGGCGTGGCTGACGACCCGTTTTTCTTAGACGACACGGGCGCGAACCGCACGGTCGCTTCGGCGATTATGAATCCGGGCAATCCCGATTTGAAACGTCTTTCCGAACGCGGCGGACGCGACACTTACGCCGGATTAAATGTTTTAATTACGGCGGTCGAAGTTCCGGTTTCGATGCTCAAAGGCAAAGGAAACGTCATCGGCATCAATGCCGTTACGCAGCGGCGCGAACGTCAGAAAATCGGCAAAGATAACAAAATCGAAGGCGACGGCGATTGGGTAACGATTGACCGTGACGGCGGACCGCTCGTGAATAACGGTTTGATTCCGCCCGCTCGCAAGGACGAATACAACGCCGCTACGACTGAAGACGACGCGAAAGGAAAATTCAAAGACGACATCGTAAAATCCTTGAAATTATTCAACACCGATGCCGCGCACATGGCGATTCTTGCCAAAGGCGCGATTGAAACCGGCGATATGCTGCGGATTGATGTCACCGTGCCGAACAAAGGCTCGGGCGGCGGCGACAACAAAGACGGCGGTTTCACGAAAATGGGCGGACGGCGTTTGAAGGACGACGTGGTTGATATGGTTTTCACGACGATCAACAACGGCAAGCCGCTCGGCGATAAAGTTGACGCGAACGACAAACCTTTCGGAAACGAATTTCCGTTCGTCGCGAAACCGAATCAGCCGTCGCCTCCGGGAAGCTCGGTTGACGATAAAACCAGACAGTAACTTTAAAATCTTGTCCGCGTTTTTAACCTCGGACATTATTGGAATGAAAGGAAAGGATAATTTGATTGAGAAGACAGGTTATCTTTCCTTTCATTCCGCAAAAGTTCGTTTTCAGAATCTCAAAACTTTATTTGAGGAGTCGCAATAATGAAAAATTTTAGAGTCGGATTTTTATTATTTTCCGTTGCCGCGCTGACCGCGTTTGGAGGTTCGTGCGCGAAAGAACCAAGCAATAAAGGAACGGCAAACAGCGAGCCGATTATCAAAAGCGAACCGGCAAAACCGCCGAGCGATAAGGGCGACGCGGTGGTGACGGGCGGCGATTTGGCATTTATCAACGATGCCGCGCCGGGCGGAATGGCGGAAGTCGAACTCGGCAAAACGGCTTTGCAAAAATCATCCAACGCCGATATAAAAGCGTTCGCGCAAAAAATGGTTGACGATCATTCAAAAGCGGGCGACGAATTAAAACAACTGGCGGCGCAAAAAAAGGTAACTCTGTCAACGGAATTATTGCCCGCGCACAAACAATTAATGGATAAATTATCGAAATTAAGCGGCGCGGATTTTGATAAAGAATATGTCAAAGCGATGCTCGAAGCGCATAACAAAGACGTAACGGCGTTCGAGAGCGTCTCAAAAACGGCGGGCGATGCGGATGTCAAAGCCTTTGCGACGAAAACTCTGCCGACTTTGAAAATGCATCTGGAAATGATTAAAGACATCGCCGGAAAAATGAACGTGAAATAAAAATTAAACACGACAAGTATTAAGGAGGAAGGAAAATGGTAACTAGAGCAGAACATATGCCGGCGAGCAATTTGGGCTACGCGCTGGAAAACGTCGGCGCGAATATTATTCGTTACGGCTTGGTCATAATTTTGGTGTATGTCGGCGCGTTGAAATTCACGGCTTACGAAGCGGAAGGCATTCAGGGTTTGGTCGCCAATTCGCCGCTGATGTCGTGGGCATACAGCGTTTTCAGTGTGCGTTCATATTCCGCAATTCTCGGCGTGATTGAAATTACGCTCGGAATTTTAATTGCGACGCGCCCGTTCGCGCCGAAAATTTCGGCAATCGGCAGCATCGGCTCGATAATTATGTTTTTGACGACGCTGAGTTTTCTGCTGACCACGCCGGGCGTTTGGCAGCCGGGTTACGGTTTTCCGTTTCCGTCGCCGATGCCCGGACAATTTCTGGCGAAAGATTTACTTCTTCTCGGCGCGGCGGTTTGGACGGCGGGGGAAGCTCTGCGGGCTTCAAATTTAAGAGATTTGTCAGGGCGCGACGATATTTAGGTGAATCTAAAAAAGAAAAATTTTCACGAAGGCGATTTCGGCAAAAATAAAAGATGATTTTAAAAAACGCTGGTGATAAGACCTTTACAATGATTAACAACAACAAACCGTTCGGCAATCAATATCAGTTTGTCGCCAAACAGAATCAATCTTCGCTTTCGGGCAATCATCGCGTGATGACGGAGTTAAACAATAACTAATTCAATCATCCGCGTCGAAGACCGAAAATTATTCGGCGCGGGAAATTTTCAGCAAATTAAATTTTCAAAAAATTAACGAAATAGAATAAGCGGCTTATTTGAGCCGAAAGGCTATTCGTTTGTCACAAACCTGTCAAAAAGCCTGTCAAAAACCGATTTTAAATTCTAAAGGAGTGAAGAAAAATGAGCAGTAAAAAAATCAGGAAAATCGTATCGAATATAAATACGATGACAGCGACGACTCGTTATTTGAACAGGTTCGGCGCGTTTGCCGTGATGTTAAGTGTGATGATAGGCGTGATGTTCGCGCCGTTCGCATGGGCTTCGAGCCATCGTGATTCGCCGTTTATTTCGGAAGACCCGGCAGCGGACAATACGGACGTTTATGCGTTTGTCAGCACCGAAATCGGACGTTCCAACTATGTAACGATTATCGCCAACTACGTTCCTTTGCAGGAACCGGCAAACGGTCCGAATTTTTATAAATTGTCGGATTTCGTTAATTATGAAATCAATATTGACGTAAACGGCGACGCGAAACCGGATTTGACCTATCGCTATCAATTTACAACCCGCATTGTTGATCCGGGAACGTATCTCTATAACACGAATACCATTCTGCCGCCGTCGAATCCGGGTGATCCGACTTCGCAGTATGTCAATCTGAATCAGCCGCAAAGCTATACGCTGACGGAGTTTGGCAGAGGCGTTCCGAACAGCGGAAAAGTTTTGCTCAGAAATGTGCGAACCGCTCCGAATCGTCCGGGTCCGAAATCAATCAACATTGCCGAAGTCGGCAGAGGCGGCACGGTCGCTCACGGTGATACGAGTTTTGCTTACCAAAATCTCGCGCAGTCGGCAGTTCACACCGCGCCGAATTCCGGCGGATTGCGCTCTTTTGTCGGTCCGCGCGATGAAGGTTTTTACGTTGATCTCGGAACGGCGTTCGATTTGGTAAATCCGAGCGGAGCCGACGGAACGAGCGGTTACAATGTTTCCGCGCTTGCTGTCGAGATTCCGAAAGCACGTTTGCGAGCGGCGGGCGACACTGACGGCATTATCGGAGTTTGGGCGACCGCCAGCCGCAAATCGTTTCCGGTCTGCAACGCCCAGTCAGTCAGAGCGAATCAATTATGCATTAATTTAGTTGACGGAAACGGTACTCGTAATGGCGAAGGAGACGAAGATGATAACGGCAATGCCACACAAGTTTCACGTTTATCCAATCCGCTGTTTAACGAATTTCTCGATCCGATCAAGGCGAAAGATTTTTACAACGCCACCGAGCCGACGAAGGATGCGAGCAATATCTATCCGTTCATTTTAAATCCTGCCACACAGCAAGGTCCGAATACGCTGACACAACAGTTGAGAGAATTTACGCGCTGCACGGATACCTTAAACCGGCGCGATCAGGTCGCTTCGTTTATGTTGGGCTATCCGGCGGGCGTGGTTAACGGATTTCCCGGCAACCGCGAAACGCAAACATTAAATCCGGCAATTGCCGACGAAATGCGGCTCAACTACAACATTCCGCCGTCGCTGGTGCAAAATCCGCTCGGCTTGTTGGCGGGCGATTTCGCCGGTTTTCCGAATGGGCGGCGCGTTGCCGACGATTCGGTGGATATTCTGCTCAAACTGTGGGGCGGCGTGATTCAGGCGAATTTCGGTGGAACGCCGTGTCCGGTAGCCGCGGCTTTAACCGACAATGTTAATGCCAACGACGTGCCGTTTTTGCTCCAGTTTCCATATTTGGGATTGCCGCAGGAAGGCTTCAGTCATACGCACACGCATAATCAGCCCTAAATGTTCGTCCGGCGAACGAAAGGCGAATTGAATAACAATTTTTATTCGATTCGCCTGCCGGAGACGATGCTGACAGGAATCGTCTCCGGCATTCAAATGTTTACTAAAGTTCAAGGTGAAATTATGCCGAAAAAAACTTTATTAATTATCGGAATCGTTCTTTTTACGACGGCGATTTTTGCGGCTGTTCGCTTTTCCGAATCGCAGGCTTATTTGTCAGAAAATTCTCCTTCCTCAAAAAATGTCGCGGCAATATTACCCGCAACGGTTTCTGACCGTCAGATTCAAACGGCGCACAATTTAATTGAAAAATCCCCGACTGACGCGAAAGGCTATAACCTTTTGTGCGCCGCGTTTATGAAAAAGGCGCGGGAAACGGGCGATTTCAATTTTAACGCTAAAGCCGAAATCGCTTTGAATCGTTCGTTTGAAACGGCGACGGCGGAAAATAATTATGACGCGCTCAAATTGAAAGCGATGCTTCGGCTCGTTTACCACCGTTTCGACGAAGCTCTTGAAATCGCCCGTCAGTCAAAAGAAATTCAGCCGAACGACCCGCAAAATTACGGCGCGATGACCGACGCGCTCATCGAACTCGGTCGTTACGACGAAGCGTTCGACGCGGCGCGGGAAATGATGAATCTGCGTCCGGGAACGAATTCGTATTCGAGAGCGGCTTATCTGCGCGAATTGCAGGGTGATGTCAAAGGCGCGATTGAAGCGATGCGGGCGGCGGCGGAAGCCTCGCCCGACCCGGAAACTTCCGCGTGGTGCCGCGTTCATCTCGGCGATCTTTTGCTGAATAACGGTGAACTCGCCGCCGCCGATCACGAATTCGATGCCGCGCTTTATTATTTTCCCGATTATCATCTCGCGCTCGCCGGAAAAGCGCGTTGGCAGCTCGCCGCGGGTGATGTGAACCAGGCAATCGAATTTTATAAACAATCGCAGGAACGAGTTCCTTTGCCGGAAACTGCAATCGCGCTCGGCGACCTGTACAGCCGAATCGGGCAAGCGGATGAAGCAAAAAAGCAATACGATTTGCTCGAATTTATCGAACGCGAAAACTCTGATAAAGGCAGTACATATTCGCGTCTGTTCGCGCTTTACTACGCCGATCACGATATAAAACTCGATGAAGCATTGGCAATCGCGCAAAGCGAACGGGCGAAACGCTCCGATATTTACACCTGCGACGCGCTGGCGTGGACGCTGTATAAAAAGGGCGATTTTACGGAAGCGAAAAAAGCGATTACAGAAGCGCTACGGCTCGGCACACGCGACGCGCGAATCAATTATCACGCCGGAATGATCGAACAATCACTCGGTAATCGTGCCGACGCGATAAAACATTTACGGTTCGCGCTCAAAATAAATCCGACATTCGATGTTCTGCAAGCCGCCGTCGCCAGACAAAAATTATCGGAGTTACACGCTTGAGATTTCTCAAACGAAAAGCGCAAAAAGCGCGAAAATAATTAAACAATATGAACTACATAAAAAACTTTTTGCATATTCGCTTTTTTTTCTTAATTTTTGTTTCATGTTTTGCAGCAGCAAATATTCAGGCGCAAACCGTTTCGCAAACTCTCGGCGAATCGCCGAAAGCGGTTAATACTGATAATATCGCAACAACGCGAGATGCAAATGAAACTGCCGAAAAAGACGAGACTGTCAATAAGGAAAACGCAGATAATAAATCAGAGGAAAAAAAATCCGGGAAAACCGAACTCGAAAAACAGGCTGACGCGAAACCGCCGCGTTTCGGCGGTCACGTCGGAATCGTTATTCCAATCGCCACGCGCGGCGACAATAAAACGACGACGATTGCGGATGACTTTATCATCGGCTTTCCGTTCGCGTTGACGGTCAGAACAAACAGTCCCGTCGCTTTCGATTTCGAGTTCATCCCGATAATCAACACGCCTTCAAATCAGGATTTTAGATTTCTCGTGCATCCGGGCATTGTCTATAGCTTTAAAAAACATTACGCCGCCGGAGTACGCGCGGCTTACGAATTCGGAACGGCAAGCTACGGTTTCACGCCGATTGTCAACCGCAGTTTCAAACTCAAAGGTAAAACCAACTATTTTATCGAAGCGGATTTTCCGGTGCGTTGGGAACGTCGTCCTGACCGCAGCCGATTCGCTTCAATCGGTTTTGCCGTTCATTCCGGCATCAATTTTTAATTCAGTATTTTAAGTTATGCGAACATTGAAAAATAAGTTCACCACTTTTACATTAACAGCGGTATGCGCTTCGCTTTTGACGAGCGCGTGCGGCGGAATTCAGTCGGCAAAAAATAATCCGTCCGTTTCCGTTCCGCCCGCCGCGCCGACGGTTTCTGACGCATCATCGAATGAAAACGAAATCCGTTTTTTTGAAAATAAGATTAAAAACGATCCCGAAGATTTCAGTGCGAACAGCAAACTCGCCGGACTTTATCTGCAAAAACTGCGCGAAACCGGCGATGTCACTTTATTAAATTTAGCTTTTCGCGCCGCTCGCGCGTCCTTAGATTCCGTGCCGGACGTGCGAAATTCCGGCGGGCTCGCCGCGCTCGCGCTCGCCGAATTTGCCGCTCACGATTTTACGAATTCCCGCGACCACGCCAATCGTTTGATCGAATTAGAACCGACGAAAAGTTATCCGCAGGGAATTTTGGGTGATGCGCTTTTGGAATTGGGCGAATATGAAAAAGCCGAAGCCGCTTATAAAAAAATAACTTTGCTCGATAACGGAAGCAGTTTTGGCAGCGAAGCGCGTTTTGCCCGACTCGCGCAATTAAAAGGCGACAATCAGGAAGCGGAAAAACATTTCGCAACCGCATTGAATCTCGCTCTTAATCAATCCGTTCCGCCGCGTGAAACTGTTGCGTGGCTGCGCTGGCAATTGGGCGAAACGGCGTTTTCCGTCGGCGATTATAAAGTCGCCGAACAGCATTTCAAAGACGCGCTGACGACTTTTCCCGATTATTTTCGCGCCGTCGCATCGCTCGGAAAAACGCTTGCCGCGAACGACGATCTGAACGGCGCAATCGAGCAATACGAAAAGGTCGTGAAAATTCTTCCCGATCCGACGTTCATCGCCGCGCTCGGCGATTTATATGAACTGTCGGGGCGCGTTGAAGACGCGAAAAGGCAATACGCATTGGTCGAACAAATCGGACATTTGAGTCAATTAAACGGTGCGCTTTACAATCGCCAGCTCGCGCTTTTCTACGCCGATCACGACATCAAACCGGAAGAAGCGTATAATCTCGCCGCCAAAGAATACGAAACGAGAAAAGACATTTACGGCGCGGACGCGCTCGCCTGGACGGCGTTAAAAGCCGGAAAACTACCGGAAGCGCAAGCGGCGATCAAAGACGCAATGCGGCTCGGAACAAAAGACGCGAAACTTTTTTATCACGCCGGAATGATTGCCCGTGCGGGCGGCGACGAAACGTCGGCGCGCGAATTTCTGCAAAAGGCGATTTCTTTGAATCCGGCTTTCGATTCGCTCCAGGCGGCAAAAATCAGAAATATATTGAATCCAAATCAAAATCCGGCGCGAAACTAATCACGCTTTATAAAATATCGGCGAGAGTTATAATTCTGCTTCGCGTTGTAATAAAATTGCTGTTTGGTTTTATAAAATTTCAGAAATAATGCGAAACAAAATTTATTTATTAACCGCGTTTTTGATCCTCGCGTTTTCCGCTTCTGTTTTTGCGCATCCGCTCGGCAATTTCAGCCTCAACAAATATTCGCGCATCGAAGTCGAAAAAACGCAAATAAAAATTCGCGCCGTTCTCGATATGGCAGAAATTCCGACGTTTCAGGAGACCGCGCAGATTGACGCGAACAAAGACAATTCGATTTCAAAAGAAGAACTCGAAAATTACGCCGATAAAATCACGCCCGATTATGTGGCGAATTTGATTCTAACCGTTGACGGCTCGCCGATTACGCTGCGAACGCTCAAAAAAAATATCAGCCAGCCGCCGGGTTCGGGCAATCTGCCGACGACTAGAATAGAATGGGATTTAGTCGGCGATTTGCCAGCGTCAAACTCGGCGACGCATCCGGTTAAATTTGAAAATAAAAACTATGAAGGTCGCGTCGGCTGGAACGAAATCGTCGTCGGGCGCGTTTCGGGCATTAATGTTTTCGACAGTACGGCTTACGGCAGCGGCGCGAGCGAGGAATTGAAAAATTATCCGCAGGAAAGTTTGAACGCTCCCTTGACCGAAAACACGGCGGAATTTTCATTTACGGCAAACGATCTTGCGCCGAACGCGCGAATTTTGCAGAACCGCGACGGGCATAAATCCGTGCCGGTTGAAAAAGATAAATTCGCCGAATTGATTTCCGTTCCCGAAATCACGCCGACGATTATTCTGCTCGGTTTGCTCGCCGCGTTCGGTCTCGGCGCGGCGCACGCGCTCTCGCCCGGACACGGCAAAGCGGTCGTCGGCGCGTATCTCGTCGGCACGAAAGGAACGCCGAAACACGCGATTTTTCTCGGCTTGACAGTTACAATTACGCACACGCTCGGCGTTTTCGCGCTCGGACTTTTGACGCTTTTCGCTTCCCAATATATTTTGCCCGAACGCTTGATGCCGATTTTGAATTTCACTTCGGGCTTGCTGGTTTTTTTCATCGGCGCGACGCTTTTCAAAAATCGTTTGTTGGCGATTCTCGGTTATGAAAAAACTGAAAATTCACTCGACGATCCGACGCACGACCTCGAAAATTTAGACGAAAATTTTAAGAACACGCACGGCGGAAAGACGCATTCGCATTTGCCGCCGAAAAAAGTTACGTGGAAAAATCTGCTCGCGCTCGGCATTTCCGGCGGCTTGCTGCCGTGTCCGTCGGCTCTGGTTTTGATGCTGTCGGCGATTTCTTTCGACCGCATCGGTTACGGCATCGTTCTGACGCTCGTTTTCAGTTTCGGTTTAGCCTCGACTCTGACGGCAATCGGTCTGGCGTTTCTCTACGCCGGAAGGATTTTCGACAATCCGACTTTGGGCGAAAATAAAATTATCAAAATTCTGCCGGTTTTCAGCGCGTTCGTCATCACCTGCGTCGGCGCGATTATCTGCTATCAATCGTTCGCTTGAAAATAAATTTTCAGTCGTGTTTATGGTCGTGAACCAAATGACGATGCGCGTGTGAATGAACCGTTCCGTCGGCGTGTTTGTGGCGGTGCGAATGAATCAAATTGGTTTGTTCGAGCAAGTTTCGGTCGGCTAAAATTTCGGTCGGCGTTCCCTCGCCCGCAATGCGTCCGTTTTGAAAAACGAAACAGTAATCGGCGATTTCTTCGATCACATCCAAATCGTGCGTCGCCGTGACGACGGTTTTTTCCGAGCCGGACCAGCCGCTCAAAAAATCTACGATCTGCCCGCGACTTTTCGGATCGAGCGCGGCGGTCGGTTCGTCCATTAAAAGAACTTGCGGGTCGAGAATCAAAACCGACGCGAGCGCGACGCGCTTTTTTTCGCCGCCCGACAGACGATGCGGCGGGCGATCTTTTAAATGCGCGATTTCCATCAAATTCAAAACTTCGGAAATTTTTTCTTTAATTTCCGATTTCGACCAGCGCAATTGCAGCGGCGCGAAGGCGATTTCGTCGAAAACCGTCGGATTGAAAAGCTGCACGTCCGGGTTTTGAAAAACGAGCGCGACGCGGCGGCGAAAATCGAAGGCGAATTCTTCGTTTTGCAAAGCCGCCTCGGTCAGAGGTTTCCCGCAAAAATTTATCGCGCCCGTTTCGGGAAAATAAAGCCCGTCGAGCAGACGCAACAATGTTGATTTGCCCGAACCGTTCGCGCCCAAAACCGCAATGCGGCGGTTGGCGGCGATTTTTAAAGACAAATCTTTGATCGCCGTCAAATCGTCGTAGCGAAAGGTTATGTTTTGAACGTCGAAAACGTCTGTCACAAAAAATTATCCTCGAATAAAAATATCCAAAATCGCCCGCGCCGAATCTTGACGACCGAGCCAAAAAGCAAAAACGGCGATTGTTAAGAACATAGCAAGCCAAAACCAATCGCGCCGTTGCATCGCAAAATCGTCGAGCGTGTAAATCTCGCCGCGAAAGCCGCGCGACTGCATCGCCAAATAAACTTCCGCGTTCAGATAAAAACTTTTCGACAGCAGAACACCGATGCTCGCGGCGGCGATGCGGCGATTCGTTTTAGCATCGAACGCGCCGACGAGTCTTGACTGCCTGGCTTCAAACATATTCCGCGCCGTCTCCAGCATCACGAAAATATAACGATAAGTCATTCCCAAAATCACGACGAAAACCGTCGGCACGCGCAGCACGCGCAAGGCTTTTAAAACCCCAGTCCAAAGCGTCGAAAGAATCAAAAGAAGCGAAAGCGTAACCGTCGTCTCAACTCGAAAAATCAAATAAAGCGCGGCGTAAATTCCCTGTTCGGTCATCGGGAAATCCAAAACCGGCAGCCGCGCCAAAATTGTTCCGGGCGTGATAAAAATCACCGGCAAAGCAATCGCGCCCGTGAAAAAAAACGCGCCGAGCCACGCGCGTTTCGCCAAAGCAGACAGCGGAATTTTCGACGCGACGGCGAGAACGATTGCCAGCGCGAAAACGAAAATAATCGTCGAAAAATTTCGCGCCGCGACGACGCTCAAAATCAGCGCAAACAAGCCGACGATTTTCACGCGCGGATCGAGTTTTTGCAAAAATCCGTCGGCGCGGGCTAAATCTTCGGCAAAAAGAGCGCGGTCGGCTTTGCGAACGAGCGTTGCTAAAGTCCGCTCGACAAAATTCGCGCGGCGTTTTTTTGAAACGGATTTTGAAAAAGGTTTTGCTTCCACGCTTGTAAATTTTCTCAATCAACGCGCGGTTTGATTGGCAAATCGGCGGGCGGGCGGCTGAATATTCGCGCGAGCCAGCCGACAACCAAAAACAGCAGAATAATGATGCCCGTGCCGAACATCGCCGATAAAATATAGCCGAATTCCCGGCTCTGCATAAATGGCGGCGCGTAGTCGGGAATCGGCGCAGTCCAAACTGTGGCGAGTTTTTCCAAACCTTCGGGTGGCGCGTCGGGCGGCGTTTGATCGTGCGACGCGGCGGCGATTTCAGCGCGTGTTTCGGGATTGGCGAAATCTTCCGCCGACCATTCGCCCCAGGCTGTTCCGGCGGCGAGCAGTCCGAGCGGCGTTAAAATCATCAGCGCGGCAAGCCCGACCCAAAGCGGACGAGTGCCGCGCCAGCCGGATTTTTCGCCCGTCGTTTCGTTGCTCGGCGCGTCGGGCGCGGTTAGTTTCAAAAGCGACGGATCAGATTTTTGCAAATAGGCGACCACGCCGCCCGCCGTAATCAATTCGGCTAATCCGGCAAGTGTCAGATGTCCGAGCATCATCGCCGGAATCGCAATATGCAAAGGATACGGCGCGTAAAGCGGCGCGCCGCTCGCGTCGTGAAAAAGCATCGGCTGGATGCCGAATTCGATGCTGGCAGCGAAAGCCGCGGCGTTGATCGCCGCATAACCGGCGAGCGATGCGGCAAAAATTCGGCGCGGCGATTGAAGCGCGGCGTTTTGCCCGACGATTCGATAAACCAGCGTTGCTACGCAGGACCCGATAATCGCCATATTAAAACAGTTCGCGCCGAACGCCGTAATTCCGCCGTCGCCGAAAAACAAAGCCTGAATCAGCAGCGCGATGGAAATCGCCAGCATCGCGCCCCACGGTCCGAGAACAATCGCCGCAATCCCGACTCCAACCGCGTGTCCGGTCGTGCCGCCGGGCAGCGGAATATTGAACATCATAATCACGAACGAAAACGCCGCGAACACCGATAAGAGCGGAATCATTCGCGTATTCATCGCCCGCTTGACGCGGTTTAGAGCGATTGCCCAAAACGGCGCGGCGGCGGCGTATAAAACCGCGCACGTAACAGGACTCAAATAACCGTCGGGAATATGCATAAGTATCGCAAGCGTGTTATAAGACTTTAATTCGTAACACTAATGATAACAGATTCAGAAAAAATTTGAAGAACCAAATCTATAATCATTTATAATTGTTTATTAATTCGTCCGAAAGGTTTCGGATTTTCGGCTAAAATACATTCAAAAAAATGATAAGTTTCGATAAAGATATTTGTTCAAATTTTGAAAATGCTTCGACGCGCGAATGGCTGGAGACGAACGGCATCGGCGGTTTCGCGTCGTCAACCGTTGCGGGCGCGAACACGCGCCGCTATCACGCCCTTCTGACTGCCGCGACGCGACCGCCGCTCGGTCGTATTACGATGCTTTCCAAGTTCGAGGAAACGCTCGTTATTGACGGCAAATTTTTCGCGCTGTCCGCCAATCAATATCCGAACGCCGTTTATCCCGAAGGCTTTCAGTATCTCGTCAATTTCCGGCTCGATCCGTTTCCCTTTTGGTCGTTCGATGTCGAAGGCATTGTCGTCGAAAAGAAAATCTTTATGGTTCACGGCGCGAACTCGACGGTCGTCGAGTTCAGAGTTCAGAGTTCAAAGTCGAAAGTCGAATTGGAATTAAAGCCGCTGCTTTCATTTTGCGATTATCATCATTTGCAGCACGAAACCGTTGATTTTAATCCGGCTTTTGAAACGTCGGAGTATTGCGTCAAAGTTCATCCGTTCAACGAAATGCCCGCGCTTTTTTTCGCGCATAATGCGGAGAGTGTCGAGAAAACTTCCGAATGGTATCGCAATTTTGAATACGCGATTGAAAAGGAGCGCGGCTTTGATTTTCGGGAAGATTTGTTTCAGCCGTTCGCTTTGAAATTTGATTTGCGAGAGGCGGCGACGGTCATCGCTTCGACCGAACGGCAAAATTTCAGAGACGCGCCGAAATTTGAAACGGCGGAGAAAAAACGGCGCGAAAATCTGGTAAAAACGGCGGGCGCGAAAACCGATTTGGCGAAGCAGCTCGTTTTAGCCGCCGATCATTTCATCGTTTCGCGCGGCGCGGGAAAAACGATCATCGCCGGTTATCCATGGTTTTGCGATTGGGGACGCGACACGATGATCGCTTTAAACGGTTTGACTCTGGCGACGAACCGCACCGACATCGCGCGAAGTATTTTATTGGAATTTTCCAGATACATTTCCGAAGGAATGCTGCCGAATCGTTTTCCCGACGCGGGCGATGAGCCGGAATATAACAATGTTGACGCGACGCTCTGGTATTTTGAAGCGATTCGCGCCTACGCCGAAAAAACCGGCGATTACGAATTCGTCCGTAAAAATCTTTATCAGAAACTCGTCAACATCATCCTCTGGCATCTTTTGGGAACGCGCTTCAAAATCAAAGTTGACGAAGCGGACGGTTTGCTTTACGCGGGCGAAGCGGGCGTTCAATTAACTTGGATGGACGCGAAAATCGGCGATTTCGTCGTTACGCCGCGCACGGGAAAAGCCGTCGAGATTCAGGCTCTCTGGTATAACGCGCTCTGCGTGATGGCGAATTTTTCCGGTCGTTTCGGCGACACCAAAGACCAGCAGAAATATCTCGAAATCGCCGAAAAAGCGAAGCGCGGTTTTAACGAAAAATTTTGGAACGAGGCGGAAAATTGTCTGCTCGATGTGATTGACGGCGACGAACGAGACGCGGCGGTACGCCCGAATCAGATTTTCGCCGTCAGCCTGCCGAATCCGATTTTGACCGACGCGGAAAAAGCCAGGCAAGTCGTCGCGCGGGTCGAAGCGGATTTGCTTACGCCCGTCGGTTTGCGCTCGCTTTCGCCGCGCGATTCGCGCTATTGCGCGGTTTACACGGGAACGCCTTTTGAAAGAGATTCGGCATATCATCAGGGAACGATTTGGGCGTGGCTGATCGGCGGATTCGTTGACGCGCTTCGCAAAACGCGCGGCGCGAATGAATCAACCGAAAAGCGCGTTTCGGAAATTTCAGAAGGCTTAAAGATGCATCTGAACGATGCCGGAGTCGGGCAAATTTCCGAGATTTTCGATGCCGACGCGCCGCATAAACCGCGCGGCTGTTCGGCGCAGGCGTGGAGCGTCGCGGAAGTTTTGCGCGTCAATTCTTAAAGCGCGTCAACAAGCGTTTCGATGTCCGTTTGATTGTTGAAAAAATGCGGCGCGATGCGAATTCGGTCGCCGCGCGGCGAGACGATGATGTTTTCGTTTTGCAGATTTTCGGCGATCTCGAAAGACGTTTTCCCCGTCGTGTTTTTGACGCAGACGATTTGCGATTTTTCGCCTTTGGCGCGCGAGCTGACGATTTCATAATCTTTGCCCGCGAGCAGTTCGCACAAATAATCGCTTAATTCTTCAAGATAATTTTCGATGTTTTCCGCGCCGGTTTCCAACAGCAATTTCAAACTCTGCTCCAAACCGTAAAAGAGCGAAGCCGCGCCTGTGCCGCTTTCCCAGGCGAGCGCGTTCGGTTTGAAATTTTGCTCCGAATCTTCAAAATTCCAAGGTTCTTCGACGCTGATCCAGCCGACGAAAGTCGGTTTAACTCGCGTCCGCGCGCGGTCGCTCAAAAATAAAATTCCGCCTCCTTCAGGCGCGCACAGCCATTTGTGGCTCGCGCCCGCCGCGATGTCAATTTTTTGCGCTTCCAGATCGAGCGGCATCGCGCCGAAGGCTTGAATAACGTCAACGGCGAACAAGGCATCAACCGCGCGCGCCGCCGCGCCGATGCGTTCTAAATCGGCGCGAAAACCCGAAGCGAACTGCACCGCGCTGATCGAAACGAGTCGCGTGTTCGCATCAATCAAATTAACAAATTCGTCCAAGTCAATGCGCCCGTCACGTTCGGAGCAAAGCCTTAATTCGACTCCGAATTCGTCGCGGATTCTGCGCCAGGCGTAAAAATTCGCAGGAAATTCACGCTCGAACGAAACGATGTTGTCGCCTTTTTGCCATCGCAAACCGCCCGCGACGCTCGAAAATCCGTCGCTCGTGTTTCGCATAAACGCGATTTGTTCGGCGCGGACTTTGAGTATTTCGGCGACGCGGGCGCGAGCGCGATTTTTCGTCGCCACCCAATCGGCGAAGTTCACGCCGCCGTTTTCGCTGACATCGCGCAGTTGTCTTTGAACGGCTTCGACCGCGACCGTCGGCAGCGGCGCGATTGCCGCGCTGTTTAAGTAAACGTATTTTTCAATCGCCGGAAAAAGTTTGCGGATTTTTTCGTTCAATCGTTCTCTCCTTAAAAAATGCGTTCCGGCGGAAATTTTTCGAGTTTGAATTCGCGCCGACAAATTGTTATTTTTATAAAGATTTAGCGCGAAATTTTTCTCGCCAACTCGAAACCTTTAATTGCACATCGAATCGGTTAATTATGTTCGATTTCAAAAAGAAAGACCAATTTGACTTCGGTTTTCACGAGCCGACCGACGACCGCGACATCGAAGTTTATCATTTGAAAACCGAATCGCGTCACGGTTTGTGGTCGGAAAGTCTCAAATTATTCCGCGACGTTGTTTTAATCGTCGCCGCGTTCGTTCTGCTCGGCGTTTTCGTTACGCAGCCGGTGGTCGTCGAAGGAACTTCGATGCTGCCCGAACTGCACGACGGCGAGCGGCTGCTTGTTAATAAGCTCGTTTATTATAAATTCAAAAATTTCAGTTGGGGACACATCGAACGCGGCGACGTGATCGTTTTCTGGTATCCGAAAGACCCGGAAAAAAGCTACGTCAAGCGCGTTATCGGCTTGCCGGGCGAAACGGTCGAAGTCAAACACGGCAAGATTTTAATTGACGGTCAGGAACTCGCCGAAACGTATCTTGACGCGGAATACAATCAATCGCTGCCGACGTTTTCGCCGAAAAAAGTTGACGAACATTATTATTTCGTGATGGGCGACAACCGCGATAATTCTTCCGATTCGCGCTATTGGGGCTTAGTTCCCGAAAAATATATCTACGGCAAAGCATTTTTCCGCTACTGGAATCCGTCGCACATCGGATTCTTAAAACACGGAACTTATAATGTACCGGATGAAACGAAACCCGAAGACGCTCGCGCCGAAAGCGAAGAATAATTTTACCGGGGTTTGTAAGCCGCGAAAAAGTTGGAAAAAAAGCGGTTAAAATCGACCGCTTTTTCGTTTTCGATTGTGTAATCCCGCATACCGCTTTTTTAGGTTTTTTCGACAATTTTACACAAATATAAGAGGGGAAATGGAAATGAAAAAGAGTCTGATTTTAATAACTTCAGCGGCGATTTTCTGTTCGATAGTTGGCTGCAAAAGTTTCGCGCGAAACAATTTCGATGAATTGATGCGAATCGAATCGCCAAGCGAAAATAACTTCAAAGACTTTTATAACTTGAATTCGACTTTTCGAACAATCGCAAAAACTCAAACGAAATGCAGCGTTGAAGCATATGGTTTCGGGATTGCCGAAACGTCGAAAACGGCGAATGTACGTGTCAAGCCGGATAAAAATTCGGAGATCGTCAAAACGATCACGACGATTGAAGAAACGATTTTTTCGATTACCGGCAGCGACGGCAAAGGCTGGTTCGAGATTTCAAAAATCGAAACGACGGGCGGCGATGAAGACAAAACTCTTTTTGCGGGACGCGGCTGGGTTCACGCTTCAAATCTCGATTTAAGCGTCGCCGATTCGGATGCGCGGCTTTACGCCGCGCCGTCGAAAAAAAGCCGCGTCGTCAAAAAACTAATCGGTGACGAAAGCGAAGCCCGACCGCTCGCGTGTCAGGGCGATTGGATGCAAATCAAATCGGGCGCGTCAACCGGCTGGCTTTCGCGCGAAGGACAATGCGCGAATCCGCTGACAACTTGTTCATAGGAAAAATTAAAAATTTCATCAACCTACTTTGTGTCGTTGACCTGCAATCTTCCGGTCAAACTGGCGATGACGGTGGCGAGTTCGTCGGGTTCGACCGGCTTGGCGACGTGATTTTGATAGCCGCTCGTTAAGGCGCGCATTCTGTCCTGCGCTCGCGTAAATGCCGTCAGCGCGACTGCCGGAATATCGCGGTGCTGGTTGTCGGACAGCGTGCGGATGCGGCGAATCAGCGAATAGCCGTCTTCGTCGGGCATTCCGATGTCGGATACCATCAAGTCGGGATTTTTATCTTGCACAGCTTCAAAGGCTTCTTCGGCAGAACCCGCCGTGATAACGGTCGCGCCGTAAAACGTCAGCGATTGGACAAGCAGTTGGCGCGTGTCTTCTTCGTCGTCCACGACCAGAATCAGCATTCCGTCCAGACTCACTCTGGATTCGGGTTCGAGCGTTTGCGCGTTTCTCCTGAGTTCCATCGCTTCGTCTTCTTCCTTCGATTGAATTACTAAAGGAAGCCGCACGACGAAGGTCGAGCCTTTGTTTTCGCCTGCGCTGAAAGCGTGAACCGTGCCGCCGTGCATTTCGGTGATGTGACGCACGATTGCCAAGCCGAGTCCGAGACCGCCGAATTTTCTGATGCTCGAAGCGTCGGCTTGGCGGAAACGGTCGAAAACGTGCGGCAGAAATTCTTCTTTAATTCCGACGCCGGTGTCCCTGACGCGGATTTCCACGAAATCTTCCATTCGCTCAATTTCCAGTTTGACTTCGCCTTCGGGCGGCGTAAATTTAATAGCGTTCGAGAGCAAATTCCAGATGACTTGCTGAAGGCGATTCGGGTCGCCGGAAATATGGCTGATGTCTTTCTCGCCTTTGATTTCGATTCTGATGCCTTTGGCTTCCGCCGCCGGACGCACGGTTTCGAGCGCGGATTCGACGACGTTGATCGGTCGAATCGTCATTACTTCGAGCCGCAATTTGCCGGAAATAATCCGCGAAACGTCGAGTAAATCTTCGATCAGGCGATTCTGCGCTTCGGCGTTGCGAACAATCGTGCTGACGGCTTTGACGGTCGTCGCTTCGTCGAGCGTTCCCTTTTCCATCAATCGTCCCCAACCTAAAATCGAATTGAGCGGCGCGCGCAGCTCGTGCGAAACGGTGGCGAGAAATTCGTCGCGCAGACGGTTGGCGATTTCCGCGTCTTTGCGGGCGGCTTGTTCGTTTCTCAAAAGGCGTTCGCGTTCCTGATCGGCTTCGCGGCGTTCGGTAATGTCGCGCGAGGTGGAAACGATGCGGTAAATTTTGCCGTCGGCATCGAAAACCGGCGCGACCGAAGCGTGCCAGAATTTGGGCGTTCGCTTCATCGTTTGGCGAAAACCTTCGAGTTCGGCGGTTCTACCCTGCGCCGCCGTTTGAAGTGCTTCGCCGGCTGCCGATCTTAAATCTTCCTCCCAAAAATCGAGCCAATTATTTCCGATATATTCGGTTATGTCGTCAATTTCCATCAACTCCAGACCGTGCGTATTAATTGAGTCAATCGTTCCGTCGAGTTTCAAGATATGAACGCAATCGGGACTGTTTTCAAAAATACTGCGGTTAAACTGCTCGCTGATTTTGAGCAAATCCTCGGCGTTTTTGCGGTCGGTGATGTTGATGTGCGAAACGACCGCGCCGTCTTTCATCGCGTTGACCTGTAAAATAAACCAGCGTTCTTCGTTCGGCGAATGACACGGATATTCAAACGAAAAACTTTTCAGCTCGCCGTTCAAAACCGCCCGCAGATTTTCGACGACCTTTTTCGTTTCCGCTTCAAATGCTTCCGAACGCTCGCAAACCTTTAAGTAATTTTGCCCGATGTCGGTCGTCGAGATTTGTTCTTCCAGACAGTTCGATTTAGCGAAATTGCGCCACGCTTCGTTGACGGCGATGATTGTTCCCGTTTTATCGAGAACCGAAATATGCGCCGGCAGCGAATCGAGAATCGAGCGCACGAAACTTTCGCTGTCGCGCAGAGCGATTTCATTATTTTTAATTTCGGTAATGTCGCGGCAAAAGCCGACGAAATGCGTTATGTTGCCATTTTCGTCAAACTGCGGTTGTCCGGTGCAGTTGTTCCAGCGAATCGAACCGTCGGCGGCTTTGATGCGAAACTCGGTGTTGAAATTCGTTTGCTCGGCGGTTGATTTGCGAAATGCTTCGTCAATCAGCGGCGCGTCGTCTTCGATAATGCGGCTGAAAGCGTTTTTGCTTGAACCTTTGAAATCTTCTGGCGACAAGCCGAATAAAGCCAAACTGCGCTCGTCCATTTCGCCGTCGTCTTTATCGAGATTCAATTTCCAAGTTCCCAGACTTCCCGCTTCGAGCGCGCCGCGCCGTCGTTCTTCGGCTTGCTCGCGGCGGTCAATTTCACCCTTTAATTCTTCGTTTTTCTTCGATAAATCCTGCGTTCTTTCTTCGACTCGGCGTTCGAGATTTTTATTTGCCGTTTTTAAATTTTCTTCGGCTTGCCCGCGTTTGCCGACTTCGCGGAAGATGGCGAAATTCGCCAGCGCGAGCGATAAAATGCCGCCGATGCCCGCGACCCAAAGCATTCGATTGGCGGTGGCGAGGCTTTCGTTAAGATCATTTTCACGCCGCGCCAGAAGATTTTTCTCTTCGGTTTTCATTCCGGCGATCAATCCGCGAGCTTCTTCCATCAATTCTCTGCCGCCTAATTTGGTCGTTTGCTGTCTGACGGCTTCGAGGTTTTGTGTGCGGCGCAGGGTGATCGCCGTTTCCAAAATGTCGAGCCGTTCGCGGGCGATTTTTTCGAGTCTCGAAATTCTTTCGGTTTGTCCCGGATTGTCGGCGACGAGTGTGCGTAATTGCGTCAAATCGCCGTTGATTTTTTGCCGCGCGTTGTTATACGGTTCTAAAATCGTGTCGTCGGTCGTAATCAGAAATCCGCGCGCGCCGGTTTCCGCGTCAATCATCAAGTTGAGCATTTCGTCCAACTGCGAAAGAACTTCGGTCGTGTGTTTTTCCCATTTTATCGCGTCGCCGACCGAATTTATGCTCCGAAAAGCGAAGAAGGCGACGACCGCCAGCAGCAAAGTGGCGATAGCGAAAACAAGCGGGATTTGTCTTTCGAGCGTTAATCTCATATATTTTTGTCGGAAATCGCAGAATAGTAAGAAACTTTATAATTATTAAACCGCAAATTCGGCGCGTTCGACAAGTATTAACCTCGAGCGACGAAACTTTTCAAGTTCGGAACGCAATCGCGGAAACGCATCTGAAAAATCGCTTTTATCGAATAAATGTATGCAAGGATACAAAACCGATGAATTTTGAAACAAACCGCGACGTGCTTGAATGGTATGAAAAGCAGCCGCGCGCGCTGACCGAAAAATTTATCGGCGACATAAATTGGAGCGAGGTCGCCAAACATCCGCTCGATAAGAAATTCGTTCCGGTTTTGATGTATATGCGCGATGTCGAAACTTTGACCGACGTTTATTACGACGAACTGCGCCGCACACCGACCGGCAAAGATCCGATCATTCGCAAATTTATGGAACGCTGGAGCGCGGAAGAACAAACGCACGGCGAGCTTATTAATCGCTTTCTGAACGAAGCCGGCATCGAAACCGATCCGAAATGGCAGAAACAAGTCATCAATTCGGTTTCGACTTCTTACACTGTCACGAATTATCTGATTACGACGCTCACCAATTTAATCGGCAAACGCTTCACCGCGACGCATATGGCGTTCGGCGCGATTCACGAAATGTCTACGACGCAAGGTTACAGAAGATTGTCCGAACTCGCCGAGCATCCGGTTTTGTCGAAAATTTTGACGGGCATTATCCGCGAAGAATCAACGCACACGACTTTTTATCGCAGCGTCGCCCGCATCGAATTGCAAAAATCGGAAATCTCTCAAAAACTGTCGCGCTTTATCATCAAACATTTTTACGTTCCCGTCGGCGGCGGCGCGAAACCATCCGAAGAACTAAATTATACGATTGCCACTTTGTTCGGCGGCGCGGACGGAATGCGCCGCATCAATCGAAACGTCTCGGAAAAACTGCAAACGCTTCCCGGCTTCGACGGCATGACCAAAGTCAGCGACACAATCAGCGGCATCGTCGCCAAGAAAACTTCAGCAGTTTGACAAAAATTTTTATCAGCGAAAACCGTTCGCCGTCCTCTATCAACTATTCGCTGTAAAAAAAGGGAAAACTGACTTTATAGAATAGACTCGACGAATAGTGGAATTTTCAACCATCGCATATTTTCGCTAAATCCGATCGAACGTCAAAATTTTTCAACTCCGCGCTTCAAAATTTCCTGTAAAATTCCGCGCCGTCGTTTAATTCGATTGCGATTTTCCCTTCGTTCGCGGCGAAATCGAGATGCGCGACCGTTTCGGAAATTGCCAGAAAAGTATGCACGTTTTTGCCGAAAGCGTCGGGAAAAATCTTTCGCGCGATTTCAAAAGCCGTCGCGCCTGCCGCCGGAATCGAAGCGATAATTTTTTTCCGCCTTTCTTCAATCGAGCGAACATAGCGATGAAAAATTTCCTCGAAATCGGCAATCGGCTCGCCGTGTCCGCCGTGAACGAGCGTCGGCGAAAGAGCGCGAATTTTGGCGAGGCTGACGAGATATTCGGCGAGCGACGCGAAGCGTTTGTTCGCGTCGAACGGATCGGGCGCGATGATCGGATTCGGCGTAACGCGCTTGAGAATCGTGTCGCCCGCGATTAAAGTTCGATTCGCTTCTCGGAAAAACGAACACGATCCCGGCGTGTGTCCGGGCGTGTGCAGAACTTTCAAAACGCCGCTCGAAAATTCGATTTCAGCTTCGTCTTTTAAATATAAAAACTCAGTTGTTTCGAGCCTGTCCGTCAATCGCGCGATGTTTTGGTAAATCGTTTGAATTTCATCGAAAACCGCGTCGGGAACGCCCGCGCGAAGCATCAGATTTTTATGTTCGGCGCGTCCTTGTTTGCCGAAAAGATGTCCTGTTTCCCATTCGTGAACGAAAATTTCCGCGTTTGATTCGTCGCGGATTTCCTTCGCCAGACCGCAATGGTCTTCGTGCGCGTGCGTGAGAACGATGCGTTTGATGTCGGAAATTTTCACGCCTTCGTTTCGCAGTTTTTCGCGCAGAGCGTTTTTCGCTTCGACGGTTTTCGGTCCGACATCAATCAGCGTCAAGGGCGCGTCTTTAATCAAATAAAGATTGACATCGCCGATATAAAAAGGTGTCGGAACGGCAAGCGGAACGATTTTCATAAAATTTTTCAGACGCGAATAAAACGAATAACACGAAATCGAACGAATTAAAAATCGTCTGATTTTTAATAAAAGAGATACAATAAATTTTATAGTGAAATCGGAAATAGGAAATCGAAAATCGGAAATTGTCGTCGTCGGCGCAGGTCCGGCGGGCGCGGGTTTGGCGATTCGTCTCGCGCGTGAAAATTTTCGCGTAACTTTAATCGAGCGCGAACGATTTCCGCGTCAGAAACTCTGCGGCGAGTTTATCTCGCCCGAATGTTTGCGGCATTTTCGTGATTTAAATGTTGAAAGCGAAATGCTCGCGGCGGGCGGCGAGCGCATCGCGGAAACCGTTTTTTACGCCACGAACGGCAGGAACATCAGTGTGCCGAGCCGCTGGTTCGGCGACGCGGAAGCGTTGAGCCTAAGCCGCGCCGCAATGGATTTTCGCTTGTTGAAAAAAGCCGAAGAAAGCGGCGTTGAAGTTTTGCAGGAATCGTCGGTTGTTAATTTGCTCATCGAAAACGGCGAAACGCGCGGCGCAAAAATCCGCGCGAAAAACGGCGCAACAAAGGAAATCGCGGGCGATTTGTTCGTTGACGCGACCGGACGAGCGAGGATTTTAGGGAAATTAGCGGAAAAAGAATTCGAGCGAATTCATAAAAACCGAAAGCCGAAAGCCGAAAGCCGAAATCGCCTTATCGGTTTCAAAGCGCACCTCGAAAACGCCGCGCCGGAAAAAGGCGCGTGTGAAATTTATTTTTTTGAAGGCGGTTACGGCGGTTTGAGCTTGGTTGAAAACGGCGCGGCGAATTTTTGTTTCTTGATTCGCGCCGACGCGGTTCGGAATTTTAGTTCCGATGTCGAACAAATTTTCCGAAAAATTATTTTCAAAAACGAACGCGCCGCCGAGACTTTGCGAAACGCCGCGCCGCTTTCGGATTGGCTGGCGGTTTCGGTTGACGAATTCGGAGGCAAAAAATTGAATCCGGCGCGAAATATTCTCGCCGTCGGCGACGCGGGCGCGTTTATTGATCCGTTCACGGGCAGCGGAATGCTGATGGCTTTAGAGAGCGCGGAACTTTTGGCGCGCCTCGTTGCGATAAATTCGACGTTTGATGCAATCGCCGCCGCGTATAAAATCGAACACGCGCGAAAATTCCGTAAACGATTGCTGGCAAGCGGTTTGCTGCGTCGCGCCGCTTTCGTTCCGCGTTTTTCCGCGCTTTTAATTTCGGCTTTGAGCGTCGGTTCTCTGCCGCGAAAAATTCTGGCGCGGGCGACTCGTCCGAGGCGCGTCGAGAATCAAACTTAAAGCGAATTTCAAACGATAATTTTTCTTTGCGGATTTGGCGGCATATTGTTCCGTTTTTCAGGTTTCCGCGCTTGCCTTTATTCGATTTTTGCGCTTAAAATTTCAAAGCTATCAATTCTGAAATATCCGTCTGACACGAATTAAAATTTAAGAAAAAATTCAGCCGAAAATTTTAACGGCGAAATTTTAATTTAATCTCTCTATGC
>CAXTMQ010000020.1:0-3734 GCA_964245305.1 uncultured Pyrinomonadaceae bacterium | reverse complement strand
TCTAAAAATTTTAAGGAGATTAAACTGATGAAAGCGTTTTTTACATCTATTGCCGAACGATTTTTGCTGTTGGCAATCGTGATGCTTTTCAGCGTCGGCGCGGCGTTGGCGCAGGCGCAAGCCAGCACCGCCGATTTGCGCGGAACAATAACCGATCCGGGCGGCGCGGTCGTTCCCGGAGCGACTATTACGGCGAAAAATTCTTCGACCGGCATTACGCGCACCGTTACGACCAACGACGAAGGCGTTTACCAAATCTTCGCGCTGCCGCCGGGCAATTATGAAATTTCCGCCGAAGCCGCGAGCTTTAAAAAGACCGTGATTTCGCCGGTAACTTTAACCGTCGGGCAAAGCGCGGAACTCGGCATCAAGCTCGAACTCGGAGCGCAGGAAAACATCGTCAACGTTTCGGGCGATTCGGTCGAACTCGTCGAAACGGGACGCACGACCGTTTCCAACACGATTGACCAGCAGCGAATCGAAAATCTGCCGATCAACGAACGCAGCGCGACCGGATTTGCTTTGACGATTTCGACCGTCGGGCGCGATAACGGTCGTCCAATCGGACCCGCGCCGACTTCCGGCTTGAATATCGGCGGACAGCGCGGGCGTTCAACTTTGGTGCAGGTTGACGGTTCGGATTTTACCGACAATTCGATCAACGCCGCTCGCACGACCGTTTCGCAGGAAGCCGTGCAGGAATTTCAGGTGGCGACGAATTCTTACGCGCCCGAATTCGGACGCGCGACGGGCGGCATCGTCAACGTCGTCACGAAACGCGGCACGAACCAATACAGTGGCGTGGTTTTCGGCTTTATCCGCGATAAAAGCATCCAGGCGCGCAACCCGTTCGCGCCGTTCAAATCGGCTTTTACCCGAACGCAGTTCGGCGCGACTTTGGGCGGTCCGCTGCCGTTTTTGAATTTCGGCGAAGGCGGACCGGTAACGACGAGCGGCAGAGACAAAAACTTTTTCTTCGCTTCGTTTGAACGCCGCCAGCGCAACGAAACGGGCTTTTTTACAAGCAATGTCGCGCAAGGCTTAACATCTTCGGCGACGATTCCGGTCATTGCCGTTCCCGGTTTGAACTTAAATCCGATTGCCAGAACATTTGACCGTCTAACGCCCGAGCAAGCGGCTCGAATCAATCTTTTGATTCAACAGGGAACGGCTCTTTTAGGCAACGCGGCGACTTTGAATCAGGGCATCGCGGCGATTTGCGGCGCGCGGGCGTATGCGTTTTTCGCTTCCAGCGGCGGAAACACGGCTTTGACGGGAACCAATCCGCTTGCCAGCTCCAACGACGGAAGTGCCTGCAACAGCGCGCCAATCGGCTCGCCGATTTCGCCAATCGCGCCCGGAATCGTCGGTTCGAGATTTTTCCTTTCGGGCGCACCTGTTCCAATCGGAACGCGCAACGCGCAAGGGCAATTTATCGCCTTCCGCCCGCTGCTCGATTTGCAGCAGGTTTTCCCCGTTACCGACCGCTCGAACTTTTTTTCGATTCGCACCGACCATAATATCAACTCGAATAACCAGTTGACTGTACGTTTCGGTTATAATCCGGGAACGCTGACGGGCATTCAGGTCGAATCGCAAAATCAATCGCTCGGACAAAACGATTTTTCGCGCACGGGTATTACGGACGTGAAAGATTATTCGTTTACGGTCGGACTGAATTCGACTTTAAGCAGCAAAACCGCCAACGAATTTCGCTTTAATTACGGCAAACGCGACACTTCGTTCCGCTCGCAGAACGGCGACGCGGTGGCTTTCAACATCACCGACACGGCGTTCATCGGGCGCGAGCTTTTCTCGCCGGTTGACCGCACGGAAACGCGCTATCAAATCGCCGATAATTTTAATTACATCTTGGGAACGCACACCTTGAAATTCGGCGGCGATTTGAATTTCGTCAGAATTCCGAAGGCGTTATTTGAATTAAATTTTGCCGGTTTGTTCAACTTCGGACCGTTCACGGCGAGCAATCTTAACGCGGCTTTCGCCGGTTTTCCAGATTTTACGCCGGTTCAATCTTACGGTTTGGGCTTGCCGGGCAATTACATTCAAGGTTTCGGTAACCCGAACAGCACGATTAAGAACACGCCGATTGCCTTTTTCGCGCAGGATTCGTGGAAGGCGACACGCCGTTTAACTTTTAATTACGGCATTCGCTACGACGTTGAATTTACGGAAACCATCGCGCCGGTCGGCATCCGCGACCCGCTTTCGGGAATCACTTTGTCGCCGGCTGACATTCTCGCCGCGCAGGATTCCGTCGGCGTTCAACAGGGAATTCCGCGCGATAATAACAATTTCGCGCCGCGCTTCGGTTTCGCTTACGACGTTTTCGGCGATTCAAAAACGGTCATTCGCGGCGCGCTCGGATTGTTTTACGATCATCCTTTGCTTGCCATCGCGTTCAACTCGGACATCGCCGACGCTTCGCAGCAGCAGCAATCGGTTTTGACGGCGGGCAGTCCGGCTTTGACGACGAGCCAGACATTTTCGGTAATCGTCGGCGGCGTTCCGACGACGCAGGCTTTTAACTCGTCGGTTCTTTTGAACGCGGCGCAGGTTTTCCAAGGAACGGTTTGCTCGCCCGCGAGCGGAAATCCGATCTGTCCTGCCGGATTTACCAACGCCGGTTTAGCTCCGTCGGCGCAGTATCAATTCGGCAGACAGCGTTTTAATGATCAAACATATTCGGGTTTCGGCGCGGTTTTGCCGTTTTCGCTGCCCATTTCAAAAGATTTCAAATACGCCTCGGCGACGCAGGCGAATTTGACTATCGAGCGGGAAATAATGACGAATATGTCCGTGTCGGCTTCGTATATTTACGTCGGCGCGCATAATTTGCCGCATCCGACCGATTTGAATTCGCCGCGCACCGATTTGCAAATTCAGAATTTTCAACGATTTTCCAATCGTTTGCCGAACACTCAGCAAGAAGCGGTCGCCGGAATTGCGATTCCGTCCGGCACTTCGACGACCGGCGTAACCGTCGCGCCCGGCACGGCGTTCGTTAACGCTTACGGCGTAACCTGCGCCGTCGTCATTCCCGGAATGATCGCGCAATGTCCGAACGGTCGCGTCGTGACACCGGCAATCGCCAATTTCTTCCGTCCGAACTCGCCGAATTATTTTCTGGCGCAGGCACTTTCCGGCGGCGCGGTCACGAAAGCCGTTCTCGATTCGCAGCTCGGAGGAAGTTTGCGAACGACCGGTTTGATTTCGCCGTTCGGTTCGGTCAACGCGCAGATTTCCGACGGAAATTCGAGCTACAACGCGCTGAATCTGGAATTAAAACGTCGCTTCGCCAACAACTATACGTTTCTGGCGAGCTATACTTTCTCGAAATCCATTGACGATTCGAGCGATTTGCAGACGCTTTTGATTCCGCAAGACCCGCGCAACTTCCGCGCCGAACGCGCCTTGTCGCTGTTTGATCAGCGGCATCGTTTCGTGTTCAGCGGCGTGTTGGCTTCGCCGACCAATTGGGCTTCGTCGGAAAGTTTGGTGAAAAAAGTTTTCTCCGATTTCACGCTCGCGCCGATCATCGAAGTTTCGTCGGGTCGCCCGTTCAACATCATCACGAATGTTGACACGAACAACGATCAATCGTCGCAAACCGACCGTCCGAGCGTTAATGCCGACGGCTCGCTCTGCATTCCCGGAACGCCCGGCTGTTCGACTCCTTTGATTACGAACGGACAATTTTCGGTCGGAAATTT
>CAXTMQ010000019.1:27388-31922 GCA_964245305.1 uncultured Pyrinomonadaceae bacterium | reverse complement strand
ATTTACCACAGACTTTGGACAAAAATAGTTATGTTCGCCCAATATTTATAGCAACGGAACTAGCTGGAAAAAATGAAGGTCAAGTAAATAAGATTTTGGGTAAGCCGATTGATGCTTGGGTTACACGAGATGTAAAAGGTCGAATGTGTGAATATGCTTTGGGAGAGCAAACAATAGTAGAGTTCCAGCAAAATCGAATAAAGTCGCTAGTTACATTTTTTGCACAAAAAGATATTGACCGCTCCGTTCTTTTCCAAAGGGTTGGATTAAAGCCGGAAAGCATAACAGCATCTGGCATTTCTGATATTACGGCGAGGGAAAATTGGATAAAAATTATTTACAGGTAATTAAGTGCGGCAAATATACGATTTACATCTGGGGACAGTAACCTTTTGATACTTTTGAGACTGCCTTGCCCGGAGTATTTGGAAAATTTAATGATGAAATTCTTATTAACATTTTTCCTGTTAGTTGTTTCCGCTTCATCGCTCGCGGCGCAGACGTTGAGCGGCAGACTGGTTACATCTGGAAATATCGAGCAACCGATCAGATTTTCGACCGTGCAGCTAACTGATACTGTGACCGGCGAAGTTCGAGTCGCCGCCGTTAATTATTCAGGATACTTCAAATTTCCGGGCATCGTTTTCGGGCGCGGATACGATTTGGAAGTCAGAAGCAAACAGTATTCATTTAACAAAGCTAACGTGGCAACTTTCAGCGATAGTTTTGGAGTTTTGCTTTTAGGACGGAGAAATGGAAATTAGTTTCGTCAGCTTTTGTCAGTGCTTAATTAAGAGATTTATCTGAAAATTATTTATGCCGATCAGAGACATCGAAAATCATTTGGAACGATGCGACGCGCGAATCGAGAGAAGCGAGCGGCTTGAAGCCGTACGCGAAAGAAATAGATTGATCCGAATCGTAATTAGATTGAACGTCGGTATGTTTGCCGCTTTGTGCGCTCTTTATGCTGTCGCCGCGCAGTTCTGAGATTTAAGAAGCTCGGAGATTTTGTCCCGCGATGGGACAAAAGTGAGGAAAATGAGAAAAGTGACTCTCGAAAAAACATTTTCTCCGGCGTGATTGAAAAGTTTGTAAAACGAGAAAAGCCCTCGACCGATCATCGAAGGCTCTCGTTTCAGCTATTTGATAACTGAATACACTCTTTACAAAATGCAAAAGCAGTCTAGCAGAAATCAATTCAGAGGCGCAAATCGCCTGTATCTAAAAACGTATCTGTTACTTGCTATTACAGAATGTTTTCGAGTGGTTATTTACGTTGAGAAATTCAACGGATAACACTCTGTAACACTCGGTAAATATGTGTAAGATTTAAGGTTTTTGAAGCGAACTTTCATATTAAAATATTTTCCCGACCCATCGTGAAGCGAGCGTCGGCAATTCTTGCTATTTTAGAATCGCCGAACGTAATCCTTAAAGAGATAATCTTTTTGTCTGCTCACAGTCAAAATTCAAGCTGTTTCAAAACGGACAATCATAATTTTTTCGCAGAAGCGTTTTCGGAAACGCTCTGAAAGTTCACAAAAAAACGCTTGCATCGCAAAGACAAACCGTGTTAAATTAGTTTTAACTGGAACTGATTATTCTAGTTTTCATTTATTTAGAGAAAAGAACGGCTGGCTTTGGGGAAAGTCAGCCGTTCTTTTTATTTGTTGATTTGATTTTTTCGAGCAAACTGAAATACGATAACAATCGAGTTTTAATAAACTGAAACTCAGTCTATTTTGATAAAAAAAGGCGCGGGAATAATAATCTTTATTTCCGCGCCTTTTTTTATCAAAACGCTTGTGAAAATCTTCTCGCGCCGAACGGAAATATTTTTGTTGTGAAGTCGTTCGCGCTGTGATAAATTTAGGGTAAATTTGTAAAGCCTTCCGGCAAAATTCGATAAAAATTTACCCGACCAAAATTGGACGAGCTTGAGTTTATAATCGAAATATTTTAAATCTTTCCGCTTTCGGCAAAAAGCGTTGACCTATTGGAGCTAAAATGAAAAAGCAGATTTCGGCGGCAATTTTTCTGGTTCTCGGCGCGGCGGTTTTGACTTCGGCTCAAAACAGTATCGAACAAGGCATTCTTAAAACGCGCGATGAAATCGCCAATATAAAGAATCGTTCGCTCGAAATGGAGCGCATTAAACGCGAATCTTATAAACGTCCGACTGAGGATTCGACCGTTAGATTTCCCGAAATCAAGGAAGATTTTGAAAAGATGCAAAAGATAAACAGCGACGTTCTTCAACCGCTTTTCGCCAAATCGCCTTCAAATTACGCGGCTCTCTTAAAAGCGGCGGCGGAAATAAATCATCGCGCGAGTCGTCTTAATTCAAATTTATTTTCGCTTGAATCGGAAAAAGATAAAGAAAATAATAAGTTGTCCGAATCGCCGAATTTGAAAAGTTTAATTGCGAAGCTCGATCAATCAATCAACAATTTCGTTCACAGTTCGATTTTTCAAAACATTCAAGTCGTAAATCCAGATGATTCCGTCAAGGCGCGGAAAGATTTGGAAATGGTGATTAAAATCAGTCACCTGATAAAAGAGAATGCGGCGAAGACAATGAAAGATACGGCAAAAAATTAATCTTCAAATCAAAAATTTTCAGTTTACGCAAGATTTTCGACACGAAAAAGAACGCGAGTAATTCAAAAATTCGCGTTCTTTTTTTGTCAAATTTTGTTAGCGTTCGATTATTGTTTCGGACGCTGGTCAGCCGGGACGTTTTTGTAAACATCGTCGAATTTTACATAGCCGTCTTTGATAACGGTCGTCATCAGATTGTCTTTGTCAACCGTTGTGACTTCCAATAAAATCGCCGGTATGTCTTTGCCGATGTTGTCGTTTTTGAACGGTTTCGCTTCGCTCAAGGATTCTTTTTTCGCCAACTTGATCGCGGCTTCGACGGCGGCGTTCGCCAACGGAATAATCGGTTTGTAAATCGTCATTGACTGCTTGCCTTCGGCGATGCGCTGAAGCGCGTCGAGCTGCGCGTCTTGCCCTGTCACGATGACTTTACCGGTCAAGCCGCGTTTTTCGAGAGCCGAAACCGCGCCGCCCGCCATTCCGTCGTTTGAACAAACGACCGCTTGAATATCGTCGTTGTTTTGCGTTAAAGCGTTTTCGACCATTTTCAGAGCTTCTTCGGGTTTCCAATCGGTAATGAATTGGTCGGCTTTGATAACAATGTCTTTTTTGTCAATCGCGGGCTGCAAAACGGCGAGTTGTTCTTTTTTCATAATCACCGCGTTGTTATCGGTAGATGCGCCGTAAACCATTATGTAATTGCCTTTCGGAACTTTCGAGAGCGCGTATTCGGCGATTTTCCGACCGATGACCGGAACTTGATGCGAAACGTAAACGTCAATTTTGTCCGAGTTAATTAAGCGGTCGTAGCTGATAACCGGAACGCCCTGCGCTTTGGCTTTGTCAACCATCGAAGCCGCCTGCGTCGCGTCTTGCGGCGCGATGACCAGCACGTCAACTTTTTGCGTCAGCAAATTGTCAACGTCGTTCGCCTGCCGGCTCGAATCGTTGTTGGCGACCGTGATAACGCATTCGACGTTCATTTGCTTGCAGTGCGCCTCGAAAGCGTCGCGGTCGCGCTGCCAGCGTTCTTCCTTCACCGTCGCCATTGCGAATCCGATTTTAACTTTGCGGTTCGGATCGCCGTTTCCGCCGCTTGTCGAATTGCCCGTCGAAACAGTATTCGTGCCTTGCGGTGCGCTGACGCAGTTCGTCAAAACGAAGGCAAAAGCTAAAATCAAAACGGATAAAAACGAAAATTTTTTCATTAAAAATCTCTCCTCGTTGAATTTTGAAATCTCGATTTAACAATATAGCATTTAATCAAATTTCAAGCGGTTTTAGAAATCTCCGTTAATTGATTTTGACACGCGCGAGAGCGTTTTTGATTTCCTGATTTCGCATAAACCAACGCCAGACATTGCCGCTTCGCAAATTTTCCGCGCTGAGAAGCGTGATGCCGACATCAATGCCGATCACATCTTTATTTATCCAGCCGGTGTTCGGATTAAAAGCGTCGGTAAAGCCGTAGCGATTGTAAATTTTATCGCCGTATCTCGCTTTCATTTCTCGAAGCGCGGGCAGAGTGATTTCCGGCGCGAACATCAAAGAACCCGCCGGAGCGCACGGCACGACCGAACCGTCCGTATCTTTGTCGCGCGGCGGCGCGCCCCAGGCGACGTAGCCTTTTGCGCTGTCCGAAGCCGTCAAGCCCCAAATATTTGCCGAATACGCCGGAAATTCCCGGCTTAAAACATTAATCGTAAACTGCCTCTGCGCGTAAGTCGCGGCGACGGAATTGTCGAAATAATTGACGTTAAAATTCAGATAATGCTCGCGCTTGTCGCGGAAATCAACAAAGGCGTGTGAAAACTGATGTATAAAAAGCGGAGGCACGGCGGCGAGATATTTGTAGTTTTTATATTCGACATAATCGCGTTGGAGCGCATACCAGGACTGCCAGGCAATCGGCTGAGTCGGCGAACCGATG
>CAXTMQ010000019.1:0-27288 GCA_964245305.1 uncultured Pyrinomonadaceae bacterium | reverse complement strand
TCGAGCCAATGATAAAACCAACCGTTTTTTTGAAACGCGCGGTTGGCGAAAAAATCGAGCGTGTTGCGCGTTCGGGTTTTCGCTTGTTCTTCGGTAATCCAATTTTGATCGGCGGCGATGCAATACGAAGTCAAAGCGAATCCGGTCGAAGCGATGCTGGCGACTTGGAAATGGTCTTCGCCCGGTTTCGGCGCGTCGCCGTTCGTTCTCGCGCGGTCGAGCGTCAAGCCCGTTTTTTCGTCGGAATGTTCCCAAAAATATCGAAACGCGCGTTGTTCGAGGTCGGCAAGAAACGCCTTGTCGTCTTCGGTGAGAACATATTTTTGCCGCGTTGCTGTTTGCGCCGACGCGCCCGCGAACAAAAAACAAAAATTCGCCGTCAAGACGAATGCGACAAATATTTTTCTAAAAAACATCAATCTCTAAAAAAAGAAATTACTTCGGAATAGATGAAAGATGATAGCTCAAAGATGAAAGATAAATCTCTCAGTTATCACCTTTCAACTATCCCGAATAATTCCGCGTAATAATTTTTCACTTCAAAACGGCAAAAGTATTTTTCAAACCTTCATCGGCGGAACTCGTGCCGACCGAGATGCCGAATTCGCCGTCTTCGACGACGTATTGATTCGCCGCGTTGTAAAATCCTAAATCTTGGGCTTTGATCGTCATCTCGATTTTGCGTTTTTCGCCCGCTTTCAAAACGACGCGCTGAAAGGCTTTTAATTCTTTGACCGGGCGCGAGCGGCTGGCGACGAAATCGCGGACGTAAAGCTGAACGACTTCCGCGCCGTCGCGCTTTCCGGTATTTTCGACATCAACCGAAACTTTCAACTCGCCGTTTTTTCTGATTTTGTCCGCGCTCATCTGCAAATTTGAAACTTGAAACGTCGTATAACTCAAACCGAAACCGAACGGGAAAAGCGGGGTATTTGGAATGTCGAGATATTTGGAAGTGTATTTGTCCGTCGCCGAAAAAGGTCTGCCCGTCGGCAAATAATTATAGTAAATCGGAACTTGCCCGACCGAGCGCGGGAAGGTCATCGGCAGTTTGCCGCCCGGATTCGCGTCGCCGAAAAGCGTGTCGGCAATCGCGTTTCCGGCTTCGCTTCCGGCAAACCACGTTTCCAAAATCGCGGGCGAATTTTCCGCGAGCCAGGGAATTGTCAGCGGTCTGCCGTTCATCAAAACAATCGCATACGGCTTGCCGAGCGCGTGAATTCGTTTAATCAATTCGAGCTGATTTCCCGGCAAGTCAATGTCCGAACGCGAAGATGCTTCCGCGCTCATATCAATGTCTTCGCCGACGGTTAAAATCGTAAAATCGCTGTCTTTGGCGGCTTTGACGGCTTCATCAAACCCGCTCGTATCCGTGCATTTCGCGTCGCAGCCGACGGCGTAGCGGATTTTTGTCGAATTGCCGAGCTTATTTTTCAATCCTTCGAGAATCGTCACGGCATCTTCGGGACGACCGTCGCCCATCCAATTGCCGTTCATATTGCGCTTGTCGTTTGCCAGAAAACCGACGACGGCGATTTCTTTGGTCGTCTTTTTAATCGGCAAAGTTTCGCGTTCGTTTTTCAGCAAAACAAACGACTCGTTAGCCGATTGACGCGCGATGCGGCGATTTTCGGCAGTTAAGATTGCGGCGCGTTCACGGCTCGCGTCGGCGAACGGATTATCGAAAAGTCCGAGTTTGAATTTGGTTCGCAGAATCTGCCGCACGGCATCGTCAATCGTCACCATCGAAAGCCGTTTGTTCTGCACGAGCTGTTCGCCGTTTTTATTGATCGTCCGCGAAACCATTTCTATATCAACGCCGGCTTCGAGCGTCAGACGCGCCGCGTCCGCTTCGTCGAGCGCGACCGCGTGATTCATCAATTCCATCGTCGCCGTGTAATCGGTTACGACGAGCGCGTCGGATTTCCATTCGCCGCGCAGAACGGTTTTCCACAAAAACGGATTCGCCGTCGAAGGAACGCCGTCGAGCGCGTTGAACGAAGTCATAAACGAACCGACACCGGCATCAACCGCCGCCTTGAACGGCGGAAAATAAATGTCTCTAAGACGTTGTTCGGACATATCGGTCGTGTTGTAATCGCGCCCGCCTTCCGCCGCGCCGTAACCGACAAAATGTTTCGCGCACGCCATCACTCTGTCCGGTCGGCTGTAATCCGTCCCCTGAAATCCGCGCACTCGCGCCATTGCGATTTGCGCGCCCAAAAAAGTATCTTCGCCCGCGCCTTCGGAAACTCTGCCCCAACGCGGATCGCGCGCGATGTCAACCATCGGCGCGAACGTCCAATGAATGCCCGCCGAACGCGCTTCACGCGCCGCGACATACGCCGTCTGTTCCATCGAAGCCAAATCCCAACTCGCCGCTTCGCCCAAAGAAATCGGAAACATCGTGCGATAACCGTGAATCACGTCGAACGCGAACAGAATCGGAATTTTAAGACGCGATTCGAGCGCGGCTCTCTGCAATTCGTTCGACTGCTCCGCGCCGCGCACGTTCAAAGTCGAACCGAGCAAACCTTTCCGCGCTAATTCTAAATGTTCTGGACGATATTTTCCGTTCGCTTCGCCGTCGAGCATTTGCAGTTGTCCGAGCTTTTCCGGCAAAGTCATTTTCTCCAGCAAAGCGTTGACTTTGCGCTCGATCTGCGCGTCGCGCACAGGCGCAGAAATCTGCGTCTGACGCGCATTTGTCTGCGCCTGTGCGCCGAACGGCATCAAAGATAAAAGTAAAAATGCGATCAAAATAGCGGTATTTATTTTTTTCATCTGCTTATTTTTAACCGTGTCAATTTCGTTTTCAAAAACTTTGCCGGCGACGAAAGCGAGGATTTTTTTTCGCGTTTAATCAAAAACCACTTCCGCCAGAACCGGCAAATGATCCGAAGCCCAAAGTCCATCCCAACGGTCGGACAAAACGCCGTGTTTCAAAACTCTTACGCCGTCTTTTACAAAAATATAATCAATTTTCATATCGGGAACGAGTTCTCCGAATCCGTTGAAAGTCGAATTTCCGCCGAAATGACGATTCACGGAAACGTAACGCGCGTCAATCAATTTAAAATTTCCAACTTCTTCTTTGCCGGTCAAAATGCGGTAAACATTCGTGTCTTCTTTCGCGTTAAAGTCGCCGGTGACGACAAACGGAAGTTTTCCGGCGATTTTCGGAATCTGCGCGAGCAAAAATTTCGAGCTTTCGGTTCTGGCTTTCGCGCCGATATGATCGAAATGCGTATTGAATTGAAAAAAGATTCGTTTCGTTTTTTCGTCTTCAAATTTCGCCCAAGTGACGATGCGCGGATAATCGGCATCCCAACCTTTACTGCCCGCTTTTTCCGGTATTTCCGAAAGCCAGAAGGTTTTCGTTTCGAGCAATTTTAAGCGATTCTTGCGATAAAAAATCGCCGAAAATTCGCCGCGATTTTCGCCTTCACGTCCCAAGCCGCACCAAGCGAAATTCGGCAAAAGCGTTTCCAAATCCTGAAGCTGATTCGCCTGCGCTTCCTGTACGCCGATTAAATCCGCTTTGTGAAACCGTATAACATCCGCAACCTTCGTTTTCCGGTTTGCCCAAGCGTTCACGCCGTCCTTTGGTTCGTTGTAGCGAATATTAAAAGTCATTACGCGCGCCGCCGTAATTTTTCGCGGCGGTTTGCGATTTCTCCGCTAAAACGGAAAAAAGCAGTAATAAAATTAGTAAAATCCAATTTCTGCGGAACATTTTTCGGCAATTGTTTCAGAATAAAAAAGACGCGGTTTGAAAACTCATTCCGCGTCTTTCCCATTCATCATAAAGTAAGCATCGAATTCGCCGAACTTCGCAAATTTCCTCCGTTTTCAAACAGGCAATGCGCGGAAATTATTTAAATCTTACTGACTTACAACGCCGCCTTGACTAGAAACTAAATCTCGCCTGCAATTCGATAACACGCCCGGAAAGCGCGGTTGTCGCTCTGCCGAAGTTCGGATTCGGATTCGCATCATTGTTGATTCGCGTGCTGTCCGAAGCAAAACCGAAATTCCCGAGATTAAGTTGGTTAAAAGCATTGAACAAATTGACACGCAAATCTAAACCGGAAGCCTCACTCAAACGGAAACCTTTCGGCAAAGCGAATCTTTTGCCGAGCGTCAAATCTATGTTGAAATAACGCGGACCGCGAAAACTGTTGCGACCGATTCCCGGCGGATTCAGCAGAAACGTCGCGTCGCCGTTGGAGTTTTTGTTAAGCGTCGTCAAGAAAATGCTGTTACAGCCGCCCGGTGAATTGATACAATCTCTGCCCGCAATGAAACTGCCCGTAAAGTTTCCGTTGCCGGTTAAAAATGTATCATTTGAAGAACTGTTGCCCGCTTGTCCGATCAAAGCAACCGGACGAAACGGTCCGAATGTGATGCCGCTTACCGAACGAATTCCGGGACCGCCGACGACCGGCGTGAACGGAAATCCCGTGTGATACGTCAGAATTCCGCTGATCTCGAAACCGCCGAGAAAAGTTTTGGCTAAACCTTCGCTTTTGCGGAAAAACGGCAGTTCATACAAACCGAACAAATTAAAATTATGCGTTACGTCAAAATCCGACGGTCCGTATTCGCTTCCGTTATCAACCGGATACGTTTGATTGGTCACGAATCCGGGACCTTCATTCGATAAATTATCGAGACTCTTCGAGAAACGATAATTCGCCTGCACCTGAAATCCGTTAGCAAATCTTCGTTCGATAGTCGCCAGCAGTGCATTGTAATTTGACCGAACGTCAGGTGTCGGAAGATAAGTCGCGCTAAAAGCCGGATTTGGCTGCGTAAAAATATATTCCTGTCTGACCAAACGAATCAAATTGCGGTTTGAACTGCCTTGATAACCGACTGTCGCCACCAACTTAGCAGGTAATTGATACTGCGCTTCAAGCGAATAACGGAAACTCTGCGCGTTCGGCTGTTCCTGTGTCGAACCATAGATTTCTACCTGCCCGTTAAAAGGTGCGCCGGTCGCCGGATTAATTCCGCCGCCGAGACGCGGATTTGCCGGATAACTGTTTGGTGAATTGCTGCCGCCCAAAGTATAAAGAATTTGACCGTTGACGAACGGCGAACCAAAATCTCCGACTGCCGTTCCGCAGCAAATTCCGAAACGTGAAAAGAACGGCGGATTACCGCGCGAGTTAATAAATACAACACTCGGAATACGGTTATAACCGATGCCGAAACCGCCGCGAATAACCGCTTTTTCCTTAAATAATCCGGGACTGTAAGCGAAACCGATTTGCGGACCGAAATTGTTTTTGTCCGGTTTAAATAATTGGTCAACCACTTGAACCTTCGCATCAACCAATCCGTTCGGACCAAAAATGATATTGCTCTGACGATTTAAGTCGTCTTTAATCGGCGGAAAATATTCGTAACGCAGACCTAAATTCAAAGTCAAATTCGGTCGCACTTTCCAATCGTCCTGCACAAAAAATGCGTAGTCGTTGGTTTTATATTTACGCGCCGCGTCTGCCGGTGCGCCGGTCGTCGGATCGGCATTGATGCCTTCAAAAATCGGCGTATCGTTTGCTAGATTGAATAATCCGACAAAACTGTAAATCGGACGCGCGCCGCCGACGATGCTCGTATTATTAAAATCGAAACGAAGCTGCGTGCCTAACTTAAGCGCGTGGTTGCCGACAATCCAGTTAAAAGTATCGCTGAAATCAAGGCTTTTTTCCGATAAGATACCGGGCGTATTTTCGCCCTGCGGCGCGCCGAATCTAATACGGTCGAAAGGTAATCCTTCAACCTCAATGCGCGGAATACCGAAATTCGCGTTTGGATTCGATTCGACTTCGTTAAAGGAAAATCCGCTGTAATTGAAACGCGCCTGATTAAATATCGTCGCGGAAACAGTGCGGTTGTAGATGACCGCCGTCGAGAACGCAATTCGGTCGGAAATAAGATCGCCCAACACGCGACTGCGTCCGGCAGTGTCCGCTCCATTGTTTAAGGTCGGCGTAAGAAATGTTGAAACGGCAATGCTGTCTTTGTCAGTAGCGTTTAAATCAATGCGCGAAAAATATTGGTTTCCGCTGAAAGAATTCGGATTGAGCAAATTAACATATTGAACGTCCGGCACGCCGTCGAAACCGCCGCCGATGTCGGCTCTGCCAACGCCGCCGCCAAGCGGAAGATATGTATTTCTTACACCGGTAATCGAACCCAAATCGAGTCCGCCATTCACCTGCTGACATCTGTCAGCACCAAAACCGGCGGCGGCACACGAAATTGGAATCACTGACGCAATGCGCGGCGCAATACCGGCATTTCTGAAAACCTGCGCCGTTACTCCATTCGGTCGGAGTGCGATTACCTGATTTCTGTATTGCTCGGTTTCGACGTAAGCCTGCGTCGTATTGTTCGAACCGGTTCGCAAACCTTCGTAAGCAAAGTAGAAAAATAATTTGTCTTTTCCGTTATCAACGACCGGTCCGCCTTCGCCGAAATTCAAAAACGGAAGCGGTCCGCCGATACTTCCGCCGAATTGACGGAGACGATTGTTGACCCGCTGCGGACTTCCCGGAAATTTATTGAAAGCGTTGAACTCAGGATCGTTATATTTGAAAAACGCGCTGCCGTGAAAATCGTTCGTTCCGTTCTGGCTGACGACTTTAATCGTCGCGCCGGAATTTCGACCGTCTTCCGCCGAATACGAACTCGAAGAAATAGTAACTTCCTTGACCGCTTCCTGACTCGGCGTAATGACCGCGCCGCCGCCATTCGTCTGGCTGTTGACGCTCACGCCGTCAATTTGAAAATTATTTGCCGAAACGCGCTGACCGTTCGCCGAAATCGGTACTTGATTTTCCGTCTGAAAAATAGAATTGTTCGAGCCGCCCGGACCGGTCGAATTCGGCAGTCCGGTAGCGTTTCCGTTGCCGCCGCGCGCTCCGTCGCCGAACACGCCCGGCGTTAATCTGGCTAATTCATAAGGATCGCGTCCGACTTGTGGAAGCCGCAGAATTTCCGCGCGACTTATTGTGTTATCAATATTCGCGTCTTCGGTTCGCAACGGCTGTGATTCGTCGGTAACTTCGACCGTTTCGCTGATGCCGCCGCCGGCTTCAAGAGCAATATCCAAACCCTGCACGGTTTCAGCATTAATGCTGTAGCCTTCAATTATTTTGTCTTTGAAATTAGATAATTTAACAGTAATTCTGTAGTTTCCGGGCGCAAGCCCGTTGAAACGATAAAAGCCTTCTCCGCTGGTTACGGTTTGGGCTTCTTTGTTGGTTTCGACATTTGTCAAAACGACATTCGCTCCGCTAACCGCGCCGCCCGTAGAATCGGTTACTGTTCCCTGCAATGCCGCCTTAAATTGCGCGTTCGCCGTGATACTTAACAATAAAATCGTTATAGAACAGGCTAAACCGGCGAAAAACTTTACGAATGACTTGTTCATTTTGAAACCTCCAGAACTCTCTTTAAAATTGCGTAGAAAATAATTGATGAAATAAAGAAAAGCACAAACGAGTCCGAGAATCGCTTCTTGCCTTTTTTAGATTCATCTCGGAATTAACCAAAAAATTGTCTTTAATTTTACTTACTGAATCGTTTTACTGAATCGTTTTATTAGATACACGTTTTATAACACTCTCGTAACAGAAACGTCAAGAGATATTCCCATAATTTACAAAATAATTTTCCGAATAGTTCCGACGGCAAACAAAAACGCTGGAACAAATTCTTGCACTATCAAATAAGGTTGTGAGAAACTTCTCGCTATGCCCCGACGAAGCGGCGCGAGCCTGCCGAAAAACATAGAAAAATCCAACGGACGCGGAATCTCTCTGAAAGAACTTGCCGCTCATCTCGGTCTTTCGCCGACTTCGCTTTCGATTGTGCTGAACGACGCGCCGGCGGCGAGCGCGATTCCGCAGGAAACCAAAGACAGAATTTTTGAAGCGGCGAAAAAATTTAATTATCGCCCGAATTATTTCGCGCGTTCATTGCGGGCGCAGCGCAGCTTCACGCTCGGCGTGATCGTGCCGGAACTCTCGGACGGTTATTCGGCGATGGTTTTGAACGGTGTCGAATCGGCTCTGGCGGAAGAAGGATTTTTTTATTTGACGGCGAGTCATCTGCACCGCGACGACCTTCTGGAACATCACCCGAAAATGCTCATCGAGCGGCAGGTCGAAGGCATCATCGCGGTTGATACGCCGATTCGTTTTCAGCCCGCGCTGCCGGTCGTTTCGGTTTCGGGACACGATAAAATCAAAGGCGTAACGAACGTCATTTTAAATCATCAACACGCGGCGGAACTCGGTGTCGGACATCTTTTCACGCTCGGGCACCGGCGCGTCGCTTTTATCAAAGGACAGGATTTCAGTTCGGACACGAAAATTCGATGGGAAACTATTTCACAGGCGGCGCAAAAACGCGGCATTAAATTAGACGCGGATTTGATCGCGCAATTAGAAGGCGATATTCCTTCGCCGGAAATCGGTTATATTGCGACGAACAAAATTCTCTCGACGAAACGGAATTTCACCGCCCTTTTTGCGTTTAACGATATTTCCGCCATCGGCGCGATTCGCGCGCTGCGCGAGTCGGGTTTGCGCGTTCCCGAAGACGTTTCCGTTCTCGGTTTCGACGACGTTTACGCCGCCGAATTTCACAATCCGGCATTGACGACGATTCGCCAGCCGCTTTTTGAAATGGGCAGTTTAGCCGCGCAGACGCTTTTAAAACGTCTGAACGAAAGCAAAAAGTCCGACGCGAAAATTCCGGCGACGCTGACGGTCGAGCCGAATCTGATCGTTCGCCAATCAACCGCCCGCGTCAACGAATCCAAAGCCTCTAAAAAATAAAAATCATCAAAAATGTTTTCCAATCAAGCCGCGCCGAACGAACCGAACCGCTTGCTGAAAATTTTTCTGCATACGGGATTTCTCGTCTCCGGCATCATCACGGTTTTGATCGGGCAGATTTTGCCGATTCTTTCAACGCGCCTCGCGCTCGACGACAGACAAGCCGGAGATTTTTTTATCGCGCAGTTTTCCGGCTCGCTTGTCGGGACGATTCTGACGCAAACCGTCGCGCGCCGCTTCGGATTCGGCGGCGCGGCGAGTCTCGGATTTTTGGCGATGCTTTTGGGCGTTTGCGGATTGAACTCGAGCGATTGGGTTTTCTGCGGCGCGGCGTTCGTCATCAACGGTTTCGGCATCGGCATCACTCTGCCCGCAATCAATATGCTGACGGTCGAACTCAATCCGACGCGCGTGACGCCCGCGCTTAATTTTTTGAATTTTTTCTGGGGCGTGGGCGCGATTTTCTGCAAGCCGTTCGTTGATTTTTCCGGCACGGCGACGAGCATTTTTTACCCGACTTTGATTCTCGCCGCTTTGCTTTTCGTCAACGGTTTGGCGATTTTTTTCATCGCGCGGCGCAGCGAGCCGCCGCCGATTTTCGATGATTCGAACGATGAAAATTTTATGCCGATTTGGACGACCTGGCTGGCGTGGCTGATCGCCGTTTTCAACTTCGTTCACGTCGGTTTCGAGAGCGGCATCGGCGGCTGGATTACGACTTACGCCGCGCGTTTCCCGAATAAAGACGACGCAATTTCTTCTATTTTCGCCTTTTTCTCGCCGACTTTTGCATACTTTTTATTCTTCGTTCTCGGTCGCTTCGTCGCGCCGCTTTATTCGCGTCGTTTGAACGAAAATCAGATTCTTTTGCTCGGACTTTTGACGATGACGCTCGGCGTTTTCGTTTTATTGTTTGCCGATTCGATTTTAATTTTGACCGTCGGCGCAGGCTTGGCGGGATTCGGAACGGCTTCGATTTTTCCGACGAATATGGCGCGTTTTACGAAAACATTCGGCGCGACCGCCACGCGCCGCGCGACACCGCTTTTCATCAGCGGAACGCTCGGCTCGGCTTTGACGACGTGGCTCATCGGCTACGTTTCCGTCAATTATCAAAATCTTCGCTTCGGAATGTTCGTTCTTTTGGCGAGTTGTTTTCTTTTAATAATTTTGCAAATTTATCTTTACGCGAGCCGCAGCCGCGCGACGGTTTCGACGTGATGCGTTTGCGGAAACAAATCGAGCGCAACGATTGATTCGATTTTGTATTTGTTTTCGGTCAAAATTTTCAAATCACGCGCCAGAATCGAAGGCTCGCACGAAACGTAGGAAATTTCCCGCGGCGCGATTTCGAGGATTTTTTCAATCGTCTTTTTTTCCGTTCCGGCGCGCGGCGGATCGAGCAGAATAAAATCAACGTCTTTTAATTCAGCGGCGTTTTCTTCTAAAAACCCGGCGACGTTTTGACGATAAAATTCGACGTTTGAAAGCCGCGCGGTCTCAATATTTTTTTCCGCGAAATCAATCGCCAACTCGTAATCTTCAACGCCTTTCAACGATTGAAATTTCCGCGCAAGCGGCAAAGTGAAAAGCCCGACACCGCAGTATAAATCGAGCGCGTTCGCGCCGCCCGCGCCGCCGGTTGCCGTTTCGATTAAAGATTCGATTAAAAACGCATTTCCCTGAAAAAACGAACGCGCGTCGTGTTTGTAAAGGTCGCCGTTCGATTCATAAAAAATTTCCGTCGTCGGCTCGATCAGTTCCGCCGAATAAACCGAAGTTTTGCCGTTTGCGGTCGCCGTTTCGATTTCGATGATTTCTTCAAAAAAACTTTTCCATTCGATTTCCGAACGTAAATTTTCGAGCGTCGCTTCGAGTTCCGGCACGAGAATCGGGCATTTTTCGACATCAATGACCGAATGAGATTTTCTTTGAAAATAGCCGAGTTTTTCGCGCCGTGTGTCGGCGTGCCATTGTGCCCGCGAACGATATTCGTAATCTTTCGGGCTTTCGATGATTTTTATTTCGCGCTCGTAATTTATTCGACCGATGCGCGTCAGGCAATCGCGCACGATTCCGACTTTCGCCGTCAACTGCGCTTTGTAATTCAACTGCTGAAAATCGCAGCCGCCGCAAACTCCGAAATACGGACAGCGCGGCGCGGTTCTGTCCGGCGAAAATTCGAGAATTTCGACGATTTCGGCGAACGCGATTTTTCCTTTTATCTGATTGACGCGAACGCGCAGTTTGTCGCCCGCCGCCGACAAAGGAACGAAAACGGTTAAATTTTCGGCGAACGCCAGACCGAAACCGTTCGGCACGATTTTCTCGATTTTTACGTCGAGAATCTTGCCGGATTGATCAGACTTGCCGTTATTTTTTTTTGAAAAATGTTTTCCGATAAGCGATTTGTTCGCAGAGAAAAATCCGAAAACCGGAAATTTCCCTGCGAATTATTCGAGGCGAATTTAATAACCGGGTTGATTGCCGAAAACCGGCGGCGCGGGCGGCGTGTTTTGATAGAAATTTTTCGTTTTGCCGAAAACGCTTTGATACGCGGCGAACAGCGCGGCGGTTAAAACCGGCGCGACAAACAACGCTCCGACCAGACAAAGCAAGGCTCCCGCGAAAGCCATCAAAAAGAGCATAATCAATAATCCGATGAGTCCGCCGATGTTGGCAAGCCCGCTTTTAATGCTTAACATCAACGCTTCGCCGCCCGACAAATCACGGTCGGCAATCAACGGATAAGCGAACGAAGTCAGCGCGGAAACAATCAGATTAACGACAATAACGACGAGAACAAAAACCAAAATCGCCAGAAAAAATCCGCCGAAAACCGCCGGATTAAGCTGTCCGTCTTTCGTGAGCATTCCCGAGCCGAAAGCGGAAATGCCCAATGCCGCGCCGCCCGCCAATCCGATAATGCTGATGACGAGTTGGAAGACGGCTAAAGCCGCCGCGACGATCAAACACGACTGAAATTTTTGAAAGCCGCCGAACAAATCGCCGAAGTTGGCGTATCCGCCATTCGTTTTGTTCGCCAAAGATTTGTAAATCCCGCAGAAAAACGCGCCCGAAACCGCGCCGATAATGATATTCACAAAAAAACCGATGCCCATCGAAATAATTTGCGGAACAATGGCGGCGGAAACTTTCGCCGTGTCGCCGGAATTTCCCGTCGCCGCGCCGAGAGCGGCTGAAATTCCGAAGGTAACGGCGTTGTTGATAGTTCCTAGAATGAGTGCCGCGACGATGATAATAATAAACGCGACCAGCGTCATCCCGAAAAACGTCCAGTAATCGTCTTTGATGATTTCCCAGCCCGCTTGAATACTGCCGATTGGACGAACCGCGCCCGATTGATATTCCATAAAATTTTTACTCTCCTTAAAGATTTTTTTGAAGCCGTCTCCGAATTATAACCTATAAATAAAATAAACCGAGTCGCGGAATTTCCGCTTTTTCGCGCAGGCGTTTTAAGAGCATCAATTCAAAGGTGCGTTCATAAACTTCGCGCTCCATTTTGTTTTTATACGAAGCGATTTCGCGTTCGATTTCCGCCTTTAATTTTTCGTTTCCGCTCGTCTGTAAAAGGCTCGCGTCAATCAGCGCGTCGAGTTTTTCCAAAATTTCTTCGGTCGCTTCCGCGCTCGTTTTTTCGCCGCGCAGTTTTGATAATCGAACGTAAACTTTTTCCAGAACGCGGCGCAATTCGTCTTCGGCTTTGTCTTTGGCGGCGTTCAATCCGGCGGAAACTTTTTCGAGATGCGCCGCGATTGTTTCGTTCGGAAACGAATTATTTTCCGCCGCGACATTTTTATCCGAATCTTCCTGTTCGGATTTCGGACTTTGAGCTTTGAACTTTGAACTTTGAACTTGCCCGACCTGCCGTTCCTGCCATTCGGCAAACTGCGCTTCGATTTCTTCTTTGCAGTAGAGCAGACTTTTCACCGTTCGCTTGCGCGGCGATTGTTTGTCAACCGCGTCGAAAACGGTTTCGACGGCGCGTAAAATTATGTGCAGAGGAATTTGGCGTTCCTGCCAGTTTTCGATCAAAGCCCAATCGAGCGGCGACAAAAGCAGGTTGCGCCCGCGCCGACGGATAAAAAGCTGTTCGATTTCACTGAAATAATTGAAATAATTCAAGGCAGTTAGCAGTCAGCGGTTAACAGTTGTTTTAACTGATAATTTTTAACCATCCAAGCGGATTTTCATACGGCGCAGAGTTCGCACGTCTTCGTCGGTCAGATCGAGTTCGATTTCTTCGGGAAATTTGTCCGCGTCGCGTTCGATTTCTTCCAAACCGATTTCGAGTTTCAAAGTCAGAACCGGCTCGTAGCCGAGAGAGCGCAGATTTTCGATGGCTTCGCCGACGCGCAGAGATTGTTCGACCGCCGCGTTAATCGCCGCGCCGAGTTCGTTGACCGCTTTTTTCGCATTTTGGTCGAGCTTCATTTCGGGTTAATTGAAAATGCTACGCGAGACGCGCCCAAAGTTCAAGGTTCAAGGTTCAAAGTTCAAAGTTTTCGCTTGCGGTTTCTAAATTCCTTCATTTTGCGTTAATTTTAATTTGAACTTTAAACCTTGAACTTTGAACTTTGAACCAAATGAAAGAACGACGCGATAAATTTGAAACTTCTTCGGGCATCGAGCTGCCGGTTGATTTTAATCCCGAAAATTCGCATTTCGATTACGAAGCCGATTTGGGAAAAGCGGGCGAATTTCCCTACACGCGCGGTGTGCGGGCGAATATGTATCGCGGAAAATTCTGGACGATGCGCCAGTATGCCGGATTTGCGACCGCCGAAGAATCGAACGCGCGTTACAAATATTTGCTTTCGCAAGGCACGACCGGACTTTCGGTGGCGTTTGATTTGCCGACGCAGATCGGGCTTGATTCGGACGACGATTTGGCGGCGGGCGAAGTCGGCAAAGTCGGCGTGGCGATTGATTCTTTAGAAGATATGCTGACGCTGCTCGACGGAATTCCGCTCGATACGGTTTCGACTTCGATGACGATCAACGCGACCGCTTCGACGCTTTTGTGTCTTTATTTAGCCGTCGCCAAAAAACAAAACGTCGCGTTCGATCAAGTCAACGGCACGATTCAAAACGATATTTTGAAGGAATACATCGCGCGCGGAACTTATATTTATCCGCCGAAACCTTCGATGCGCTTGATCACCGACACTTTCGCGTTCTGCGCCGATAATGTGCCGAACTGGAACACGATTTCCATTTCCGGCTATCATATCCGCGAAGCCGGTTCGACCGCCGCGCAGGAAATCGCTTTTACTTTGGCGGACGGCATCGCGTATGTCGAAGCGGCGATTTCGGTCGGCTTGGAAGTTGATAAATTCGCGCCGCGTCTTTCGTTTTTCTTTAATTCGCATTTGAATCTTCTGGAAGAAGTGGCGAAATTTCGGGCGGCGCGAAGACTTTGGGCGAAGATTATGCGCGGCAGATTCGGCGCGAAGAATCCGAAATCCTTGATGCTCAGATTTCACACGCAAACCGCCGGTTCGACTTTGACGGCGCAGCAGCCCGAAGTAAATATAGTCCGCACGACGATTCAGGCGCTCGCCGCAGTCTTGGGCGGAACGCAGAGTTTGCACACGAACGGAATGGACGAAGCGTTGAGTTTGCCGACCGAAACGGCGGCGCGCATCGCGCTTCGCACACAGCAGGTTATCGCCAATGAATCGGGCGTTGCCGACATCGTTGACGCGCTCGCCGGTTCTTACGCGATTGAAGAATTAACTAACGAATTAGAACAAAAAGCCGTCGAATATATCGAAAAAATTGACGCGACGGGCGGAATGCTGAAGGCAATCGAAAACGGTTTTCCGCAGCGGGAAATTCAGGAAGCCGCGTTTCAGTATCAAAAAGCCGTCGAATCACAGAATGCAATCGTCGTCGGTGTCAACAAATTTCAAATCAAGGAAGACAAGATGATTCCGATTCTCAAAGTTGATGAAAAAATCGAACGCGACCAAATCGAACGAGTCCGCGCCGTCCGCGAACGACGCAGCGCGGAAAAAGCCGCGAACGCTTTATCGAAATTGGAAGAAACCGCGCGCGGCGAAGAAAATATTCTGCCGAAGATTTTAGACTGCGTGGAAAATTACATAACCGTCGGCGAGATTTCGCACCGTTTGCGGCGAGTCTGGGGCGAATACAAAGAAGCCGTCGCTTTATGATTTGCAGATGTTTTCTTGATTTTGATTGACGTTTAATGATATTGTTTCACAGATGCAACACAAATCCACTTTCTATCGAGGAGAAAAATAAAATGCCCGCGACAGCAACCGAAGCCGAAATCAACAACCGCGCTTCAATCGAAAACGACGGAGAAACGGAAAAATCCGAACTGCGTTCGATCCGCGAAATAGTCAAGGATTTATCCAAGCCGATTGCTCAGAAACATTTGCGAAAGCGTCGGCAGGGCGGCAAGGAAATCACCTATTTGTCCTGGCACGACGCGGTGAAATATCTCGACCATTACGCGCCGGGCTGGTGTTACGAAATCCGCTCGCTCGAATCGGTCAGCGGCAAATTGATTATGATCGTGCGCCTTTCGATTTTGTGCGCCGAAGGAACGGTTTACCGCGAAGCGACCGGACAGGAAGACGAAACTTTAGATTCTTACGGTGATTCAAGCTCAAATGCAGAAAGTATGGCTCTGCGCCGCGCCGCCGCGAAATTCGGTTTGGGACTTTCGCTTTACGACCAAAACAAATAATTGCCGCGACAAAGCGAAAAAGCCTGTGCGAGCGCGAAATTAATTTCGCGCTCGCACGGGCTTTTGATGATTAAAAATCAAGCAGCTCCGCGTCAATTTAATCTCGCCGAAAATCACTTAATCGGCTGACCGCTCGCGTCGAGTTTGACGATTTCACCGAAACCGAGTTCGCCGGTTTCCTTTTCGATTTTCTTTGCGTTGCCGATAACGATCCAAATTATTTCGTCGGGACGGACGAATTTTTTCGCCGCGCCGCTGGGTTGCGGTTCGGTTAAGCCGCGTAAGTTAGTCGCGTATTTTGCCCGAAAATCCGGCGGAAGTCCTAAATTTATTTGACTGGTTGCCGCGCTTTTTGTTGCGCGAACCGACCTGATACCACATAGTTACGCCGACAATCGGTACGCTGTGTCTTCGTGAACGATTAAGTTTAAATCGTTCGGCAAAACGAATTTTTGATGCGCGACGGCATAACGGTTTTTATCGAAATTCATCGTTTGCTGCGCCGAAATATTCGGCACAATGATTTGAAAAACGAACGAAAAAAGCAGAACAAAAGATAAAATCAATCTTCGTTTCATAAAATTTTCTCTGGATTTAAATTGGTTTTGTAGAAACTCTTTTCGGAAACTTTACGGGCAAATAAATCTGAATAGTTTCAGATTGAATTTCCGCATCCGGGAAATAATTCGTAAAATCGAACGACGAGGAAAAATTTTATGGAAAAACGCATCGAAAATTACGCGGAATTTTGGGATTTTTACGTCGCCGAACACAGCGAACCGTTAACGCGCTATCTGCATTTCGTCGGCACGACGCTCGGTTTGGTTTTGCTTGTCTGGATTTTGCGGACGGGAAACTGGATTTATTTTCCGCTGTGTCCGGTCGTCGGTTACGCCTTCGCGTGGTTCGCGCATTTTTTCGTCGAGCACAATAAACCGGCGACTTTTAAATATCCGTTCTGGTCGTTCGTTTCCGATTACAAAATGGTTTTTTATATGCTGACGGGACGAATGAACCGCGAAGTCGAGCGCGTAAAGGCGAAAAATTCTCACTGAGAAAGTTTTAAATGAACATCTGGCAAATTATTCTGCGGCTCGCGCCGTTCGTCAAATCTTACAAATCGCTCGTCATCGTCTCATTGCTGCTGACTTTGCTCGGCGCGGTTGCCGCGCAGGTCAATCCAATCGTTTTGCGCTACACGGTTGACACGATTCAGGGTTTGATTGACCGCAACATCCACGCGCAGGAAAGCACTTCGCTTCTGCTTTTCATCAGCGCGGTTTTGTTCGGGAAAGAACTTGTCAACATCGCCGTCAAATACGGGCAAAGTATGCTCGGCGAGCGCATTCGCGTTAATCTTTCGAGCCAGCTTTCGCAATTCGCTATCGAAAAAATCCTGACTTACAAATACGCCTTTTTCGCCGCCGACGAAAATGCGACGGGCAAACTGCAAACCCGCATTGATCGCGGCGCGGACAGCTTGACGAGCTTCGTGCAGAATATTTTTATTGACCTTCTGCCGCTGTTTGCGAACGCGATTTTGGCTTTGATTTTGATGTTCAACGCCAACTTTTACGTCGGTCTCGTCGCCTCGATCATAATGCCTATTTATTTTCTGCTGAGTTGGAAACAAGCCGGATTGTTAAAAGGCGTGCGGCGCGGGCTTCGGGCATTGCGCGAGCAGAAAACGAACGGGCTTTTTAACATTATCGAATCAATCATCGTGATAAAGTCGTTCGTCCGCGAAGAATATGAAGAGGAAAAACAAAATCGGCTCAAACAAAATCTGATTGACGCGCAACTTAAACAGCGCAAAACGAATTACGTCTTCGACGCGCTGAAAACCTTCGTCGAACAGGTCGGCGTAGTCTTAATTATCATTCTCACAGCGTATTTGGTTCTCGACCAAAAAATGACCATCGGCGCGATTATGTTTCATATTTTGCTGTTCAACAACGTCTCCGCACCGATTCGTCAGCTTCACCGAATTTACGATCAGATTAACGAAGCGATGACTTATGCCGAAGGATTTTTTGAAGTTCTCGATGCCGATTCAGCGATTGAAACGAGCGGAACGCTGACAGTCGAAAACTTAAAAGGCGAGTTTGAATTAAAATCGGTCAACTTTACATATCCGAACGGAACGCGGGCGTTGTTTGATGTTAATATGACGATTCCGGCGGGAAAAACCGTCGCGTTCGTCGGTTTGTCGGGCGCGGGAAAATCAACTTTGCTCAATCTTCTGTGTAAATTCTATGAACCGACGAGCGGCGAGATTTTGCTTGACGGAAAAAATTTGTCCGATTACGAAACGCATCTTTTGCGTCGGAAAATCGGACTCGTTCTGCAGAAAAATCACATCTTCCGCGGCTCGATTGAAGAAAATATTCGTTACGGAAAAATAAACGCTGATTTTGCGGAAGTCGAAACGGCTGCACGAAATGCGTATCTGCACGACCAAATCGTGCGTCTTCCCGACCAATACAAAACCGAAGCGACGCAGCTTTCCGGCGGACAGCAGCAGCGCATCGCCATCGCCCGACTTTTCTTGAAAAATCCGTCGGTGATTTTTCTCGACGAACCGACGGCGAGCCTCGACGCGATTGCGACCGAGCAGATTAAAAACAGTCTCGACGCGATCAAGGAAAACCGCACGACCGTTATCATCTCGCACAGCATCTCGCAGATCATTGATTCGGACGTGATTTTCGTTTTGAAACAAGGGCGCGTCGTCGAAAGCGGAACGCACGAAGAATTGTATGAAAGAGATGGAACTTACAGCGAGATTTTCGATGCTTCCGCAAGAAGTCTGAATTTGGATAAAATCTCGAAAACGCTGGAAAATGAAAGAATTTTAAACGGCAAAAATTAAAAAGCCGCACCAAAAATTGATGCGGCTTTTTCAGTTTGTTTGTCCGACTGTTCGATTAGTAACGGAACGGACTCCAGTAAGTCCAGCGGTTGTTGTTCCAGCGTCGGTATTGATAATACCGACCGTTGTTATACCAGCGTCCGCGATAGCTGCGGGTATCACGGCGATAATCCTGTCGCGCGTCGCGGATGTCTTCCCGATATTCGCGTCTCGCTTTTTGATAGTTGCCTTCTCTGACCCGGCGGCGATAGTCTTGTCGCGCGTCGCGCACATCTCCGCGGTATTCGCGTCGTGCTTCTCTGTTTCTACCGCGATATTGGGCGTTTGCCGTATCAGCAGTCACAAAAATCAGTCCGAATGCCAATGCGATAAATCCGACTTTTAGTAAATTTTTCATTGTTTTTGTAACCTTCCTTGTTTTTATTTCGCACATTAAGTGAAACTGTGTTCTTTTATTACACAAAGGAGAAATTTCAATGCACGTTCGCTGAAAAAGCAAAAATCGCGCCAAAGCGCGATTTAATTTTCGGAAATTTTAACCGAGAAAGAGAAGTTACGAACTCTTAGTCTTTTTTCGCCACAATCACAATCGAAACGCCGAACGGGAAATTGAAATTCTTGAGCCAAAGTTTTTCTGACGCGAAGATTTTCCCGAACACGCCGTTGAACGCGGAGACGTTGACGTTGTTTTCCGATTCGGGTTTGATGCCGGTCAATTTCATTATTGTTCTGCCGCCCAAAATCGGCGCGAAAAAAGTGATGTTGGCATAAGTGGCGCGTTCGATTTCGTAACCGGCTTTCTCTAATCGCTCGACAATTTGTTTTTTCGTATAACGAATCCGGTGGTTGGAAACGTCGTCCTGCACACCCCAAAGCCACATAAACGCCGGCACGAAAATCAAAGTTTTGCCGCCGCGCTTCGTCACGCGATACATTTCTTTCAAACCGGCAACATCGTCGTCCAAATGCTCGACGACATCAAGCGCGGTGACGACATCGAATGTTTCATCCGCAAACGGCAGATCTTCCGCCAAACCTTTATGCACGGTCAAACCCTTTGATTGACAAAATTCGAGCGCGTCGTCGGAAACGTCAACGCCTTCCGCCGCACCGAACTTTTCGAGCATTTCCAAATTGCCGCCCGTGCCGCAGCCGACATCTAAAATCTTTGGTTTTTGGTCTTTTGTTTTTGGTCTTTGGATGATTCTTTCCAAGAAAGATTCGAGAATCGCGCGGCGACCGACATACCACCAATGCTCGTTCTCGACGCGGTTCATAATCGCGTAGGTGTGCTGCTGCATTTCCTTTGAAAGTGTTTGATTCATAATTCTTTAACGCTTTATCAAAACTATCGGATTATTTATTGTCAACTTTAGTTTCAAGCACGTCCTGCAAATTTTGCGGCAGATTCGATAACAAATTCAAGTTTGTTTTTTGCTCGATGGCGCGAACCGTCGTAATAAATTTATGCCAGTCGGGAGTTCCGAGATTCGGCGCGTTCGGCATATCAACGGCGATGACGCGCGTGTTTTCGTTAATCGCTGAAAAATCCGCGCCCTGCGGAACGGCGGCGACGACTTTCCAGCAGTTGGTCGGAACGGTGATCTTCTTTTTCAATTTTCCCTTTTCGCCGTAACAGCCCGCGTAAACGTATAAATCAACTCGATTTTTCTTGACCAGATCGCGCGAATACGTTTCAAAATCGTTCCAGACGTTGCGGTTTAAATCCGGCGTTTGCGGCATCATATTCGTCATATAAAACGTCTCGCTGTTGGTTTCCTGACTGCTCGAACGATCCGCGCTCGGACACATATGACCTTTGTCGAAACCGCTCCCCGTATAATCGGTCGGCGTTATTCGGGTAAATTCCTTCGGCAGATTCGGATCGGGACGAAAATTATTTTGGCGTTCCGCCGCGCCGAAATCCGCTTCGGAAATGCGCCACGCGACCCAATTCGCCGAGCCGCGACTATTGTTGTAAGAAAGCGCGTAAGCGTTGTTGACCATCAGATAATTGTTGGCGTTCGAGACGCTCTGCGTCGCGCCCGACGGATTGCCGAGCGCGAGATAAACTTTCTGCGCCTGCTCGATATTCGTAATGAGAGCGTTCGATTTTCCGGTCGGCGCAGGTTGAATCGTTCCGGTATTTTCGTCGCGGTTCGTCGCGCTTTTCCAAACTTTTTTGATGCCCCAAACGCAGAGAACAATCAGCAAAATCAAGATTGCCAAAGCGATAATCGCGCCGGTGATCGTTTTTCTGTTCATAAAATTTCCGCCGCTAAAACTTCGTAAAATTTTAACACAAACCGTTGAAAAATTCGTTCGGTGCGCTTTCGCTCCGAAATGCGTTAAAATAAATCTGCAATGAGCGAAAAACTTCATCTGACAGGGCTTTCGACGGACGAGATTGCCGAATTTATCGAACAAATCGGCGAGCCGAAATATCGCGCCGGGCAAATCTTTAAAGGCTTGCACGAACGCCGTTTGTCCGATTTCGATGAAATGACCGATTTGCCGAAACAGTTTCGCGCCAAATTAAACGAAACGGCGACCGCAAAGACTTTGAAAGTCGAATCGCGCTATGTTTCGACAGACGGAACTAGGCGTTTTTTGATGAAAACTCACGATAATTATCCGGTCGAAACGGTTTTTATTCCGACCGAAAACCGCGACACAATTTGTTTTTCGTCCCAGTCGGGCTGTCCCTTAAAATGCGATTTTTGTTTGACGGCGAAGCTCGGACTTTTGCGAAATTTAACGGCGGGCGAAATTGTCGAGCAGATAATTATTGTCTTGAACGACGTTTACGGAACGGGCGCGGAAACGCCGCACGGCACGAATCTCGTGGCGATGGGCGCGGGCGAGCCGTTTTTAAATTTTGAAAATCTGATTAAGGCTCTCGAAATTATGGCGGACAAAACCGGTTTGTTTATCGTGCCGAACCGCGTCACGGTTTCGACCGCCGGAATCGTGCCGAAGATTTATGAATTCGCCAAACTCGAAAAACGTCCGAATCTGGCGATTTCTCTTTCGGCGGCGAACGACGATTTGCGCGATAAATTGATGCCGATCAACAAGCGTTGGAATATCGAAGAGCTTTTCGCGGCGGCGAAAACATTTGAAAAAACTCTCCGGCGCGGCGAGCGTTTTACGTTTGAATACGTTTTGCTCGGCGGCGTGAACGATTCGGACGAACACGCCCGCGCACTTGCCGATTTGCTGAAGAAACACGATTTACAGCGCGTGAAGATCAATTTGATCGCGCACAATTCCGCCGAACCGCTCGAATATTGTCCACCGTCCGCCGAACAGGTCGCGCGATTCAAACAAATTTTAGAAGACAAAGGCGTTTCGGCTTATCTGCGCCGACCGCGCGGGCGCGACATCTACGCGGCGTGCGGACAGCTCGCGGCGAAAAACGCGGCGAATTCAGCGCAGATCGGCGGCTGAAATTTTTATGGAAATTTTGATTATCGGCGGCGCGGTCGTTTTGATAATGGTTTTTATCTCGACGCAGATCAAAAAAAGCGCGGCACGGGCATTTGAGCCGGAAACGATTGATACGACGGAGTTTAGAATCGTCAAGCCGAGAGGTTTTTTGCATCCTTTACGCGAAAACTCCGAATATCTTTTCGAGGCTTATTCAAAGGAATACGGCGACCGCGAGGAACGCAATTTTTGGAAGGCGCAAATTTATTTGACTGACGCTGCGGAAAATTCCGCCGGAAAAGCGTCCGAACAAATCGAACGCGACGCGGCGCAAGTTGTTTCAAAAGAATCGAGTCAAACCGCCGACCATGAAACGATTTTTTTGCTTGAAACCGAACAAATTCAAGACGAAACCGAATTCTGCGATTTCTGGAAAATCGTCGAAAGCCGCCGTTGGCAGAAAATTTTCAAGCTGCAAATTCGCGTTCTGAAAACTTATCGCGCAGACTTTCTGGAAAAAGTTGACGAAATCACGAACAGCTTTCAGCTCAAGTAAAAAGCATCTGAAATTGCCGCGCAGACATCTGTTCGATAAGCATTAATTATGAAGAATTTAATAATCGGCGCGGTTTTGGGTTTCGTATTTATCGTTTCGGCAGGCGCGTTTTATCAAACAAAGGCGCAAACTTTCAGCGGCTCAACCGGCACGATTAAGCGCGGCGGCTCGGCGAAAGGCACGATCACAATGACTTTGCCCGAAGGCTTGCACGTCAATTCAAACAAGCCGCCCGGCGAATTCGCGCTTCCGACCGTCGTCAAAGTCAGCGCGGCGGGCGCGAAAGTCGGCAAAATCATTTATCCGCGCGGCAAAGTCAAAAAATTCGCTTTTTCCGAAGACATTTTCAACGTCTATGAAAGTAGCACTACGTTCAGTTTCAACTTAAAAATTCCCGCCAATTTCAAAGGAAAAATCGTTCGCGTCAACGCCGTTATCAAATATCAAGCCTGCACGAATGAAGTCTGCTATCCGCCCGCGCAGAAAAAAATCGCTTTTACGGCAGGAGTCAGATGAAAATTTATTTGATTTGTTTCAAACCGATAACCGACAACAAACGTCCGGTTTTGCCGTAAATTTTCTTTTCGACGCGGTATGAAAAAAACAAATCGGTTCGTTCCATCGTGCAGAGCGGCGCGGTGAAAATGTTTTCGGGCGCAATGCCGACGCTCAATAATTGTTCGCGGTTGGCGAGCGGCAGATCAACAAGCGCGTGATTTTCTTTCGTCTTGAGGAAAAGATTTCCACAGGTGGAAATCTTTTCCTCAAACGCTTCGATGACGTCTTTTCCGACTTCGTAATTGCGACCGCAAGCCGCCGCGCCAATCGCGCAGATTAAATTTTCCGCTTCGCATTTATATAGATTTTGCATCTGCGCGACCGCGTTTTTGACAATCGAACTTGCCGTTCCGCGCCAACCGGCGTGAATTGCCGCGAATGCTTTGGTTTGCGGATCGCCGATTAAAACCGGAACGCAGTCGGCGGTTTTAACGCCGATTAAAATGTTTTCGAGATTTGAAACGAGCGCGTCACTTTTCTGATCGCCGTCGTTTGCGTCCGCGAGATTTTCGATGATTCGCGCGTCCGCGCTGTGCGTTTGCCAACTTGTCGCAATTTGATATTCGCCGTCGAACATCCGCAAAAATCGCCGACGATTTTCATCCAGATTCGCCGCCGAATCAATGTCTAGACCCGATAAATTCAAAGAGTTTTCGGGAAACGCCGAAACGCCGCCGAGCCTTGTCGAAAAACCGTTTGTGAAACCGTTCGCTTCCAAAGCCACGCAAACCAAAACTTTTACGTCGTTCTTCTCTCGCCAATAAAAGCCGTTTTCGGTTAAACTTTCATCACTTTGGACTTTGAACTTTGAACTCGGAACTGAATCTGTGATAGTTTCCATCGGAATAGATATTATCGAAGTTTACCGCATCCGCGAAACGATTGAGCGAACGCCGCATTTTGTCGAAAGAGTTTTTACCGTCGGCGAGCGCGCATACTGCGAATCGAAAGGCGCGGCGGCGGCGCAATCTTACGCCGCGCGATTCGCCGCCAAAGAAGCGTTTTTAAAAGCCTTAAAAACCGGCTGGCGCGGCAAAATAACCTGGCACGACATCGAAATTATCTCCGGCAAAGACGGCGTTCCGACGCTCGAAATTAAGGGCGAAGCAAACGCGATTATGCAAAATCTCGGCGCGAACCGCATTCACATTTCGCTTTCACACACGACCGAACACGCCGTCGCGCAGGTGATTTTAGAAAAAGTTTAGCCGCGAATAACGCGAATGACACGAATTATTTTTCTTAAATTTATTCGTGTCATTCGCGTTATTCGCGGCTAAAAAAAATTAATTCGTTTTTATTTCGCGCTCCGAAGGCAAAACCGGACGGCTCGCGTCGGGGTTGTCGGGCGAAGTGTGGCGATGGATGATTTTCCAATCTTTGCCGATCAGTTTGAAAATTAAAGTTATTCTGCCCGAAGCGGATTCGAGTTTATCGTTATATTCCTGTTGCTGTTTATATTTGCAGGAAACATACGCCGCGTCTTTGCCGAGCATTTCGACGCGCAAGCCGGTAATGTCGAGGCTGACATTGGAAGTCTTTGCGTAAAGCGTTTCCGTATTATTTTTGACGTTTTCCCAGCCGATAGTCGCCGAGCCGTTGTTGTTAAAAACGAGCAGACGGTCTGAATTTTGATAAACGCTCATTACTTTTTCCGCGTCAACTTGTTTGATTCCTTCGATAAGGCGGTCGAAAGCGTCGCGCACATCTTTGTCGGCGGCGACTGTCGTTGACGTTTTGGTTTTCGCGGCGGTTTTCTGTCCGAAAGCGGCGCAAGTTAAAGTCAGAACGATAAAACTCAGTAATGCGATTTTTTTCATTTTTATAAATCCCTTTTGAAAATAAAATTTAAGTGTCTCAGTTGCGATGCGGGAAATTTTGGTTTTCCCGCATCGTTTGATTTTGTATTTTACACCAAATCGTGTTGCGCTTATTCGATTTCCGACGCAAATTTTTTGCTGCAAGGGCAGAATGATAATAGTGAGTCGGTTCCCTTTTTTATAACGAATAATTGACAGCGGATAGTTGATAGTTTGCGAACGAGCCGCTATTCGTTATCTACTGTCAACTGTCAGCTAAAACACAGGGAAATTTCTTGATTTACTAATCAACCGTATAAATTTTAGGAAAATAAAAATCAGAAACCGCATTTCATTTTCAATTTTCGTCGTCCGCGCTTTCTTTCGGGGCGCGAAAAGGTATAAATTTTGCTGTGAGCGCAAGCAGAAATCCAGCGGAAATTTAAATTTCTACTCTTTTTCGGAAAAATTTTAAGGAGAAAATTTACTTTATGCGTCCAGCTAAAAAAATTCGATGGGCATTTTTCTTCCTGATGCCTTTTTTGTTGGCGAGCGCGGCGTTCGCTCTGCCCGATATTAATGACGACGAAGTGCCGGATGTGACGGCTCGCGTGGCGCGAATCAGCTTTATCAGCGGCAGCGCGCAGATTCGCCGCGCCGGTGAAACCGATTGGGAACGCGCCGTGTCGAATCTGCCGATTGTCGAAGGCGACGAATTGGCGACCGATGCGAATACGCGGCTCGAAATTCAATTCGACAGCCGCACATTCCTGCGCCTTTCGGCGAACGCTTATTTAAAAATTACGACGCTGCGCGACGAAGGCATCGCCGTCAGTCTGCCCGAAGGAACGATGAATGCGCGCGTGATAGATTTTGATAAAGACCGCGCTTATTTTGAAATTGACGCGCCGAAAACGACCGTTTCCGCCGAAAAATCGGGAATGTATCGCGTTGACGCGGGCAGTAAAAACGATTCTGAAGTGCGCGTTTCCGTCACCGATTCCGGACAGGCGCGTGTCTTTTCGGAAAATTCCGGCTTTACGCTTCGCAACGGGCGCAGCGCGGTCGTGCAGATCGAAGGAAATTACGCGGGCGAATGGGAAACTTCCGATGCTTCGACCTATGCCGACGATTTCGACAGTTGGGCGTTGCAGCGCGACGCGATTATCGCCAAACGTCTGCAAAACGCCGACTACGATAAATATTACGACCGCGACATCTACGGCGCGGAAGATTTGAACGATTACGGCGAATGGATTTATACGAAAAAATACGGCTACGTTTGGAAACCGTATCGCAATTCGACGGCAAGTTACTCGGATTGGTCGCCGTATCGTTACGGGCAGTGGCGTTGGATTCCGCCATACGGCTGGACTTGGGTGAACGACGAGCCTTGGGGCTGGGCGACGTATCATCACGGACGCTGGGTTTATGACAGCGGCTATTGGTATTGGTCGCCTTACGCGCAATATCGCGCCCGTCGAAGCTGGTGGCGACCGGCATTGGTCGTTATTTCTTATATCGGCAGCAACGTCTGCTGGTATCCTTTGCCCTACAGCTACAATTATTACAGCTACAACAATTATGGCGGACGGCGCAGGCGCAACACGACGATTATCAATAACAATACGACCGTGATTGTTAATCCGACTCCGACACCGAATCCGGCGCAGACACCGACACCAACCATCGGAACGCTGCAATCACCGGGAAAATTTAATCCGCGCATTAAACCGGCGGAAGTCGTGCCGTCGTCGGGCGTTGTGACCATCGAAGCGAGCGGTTTCGGCAGAACGAAAAACGGATTCTCAATCGCGCCGCCGAAACTGGCGCAGGAAGTTTTAGCCGTCGAGCCGACGGAAACGACGAAAGTTCCGCCTTTGCCGACTTTTAAGGATTTAAACGGCAGAGTCAGCAAAGATATTCGTGTCGAAACGCCGCGCGATACGAAAACGGAAACGAGCATCAAAACCGGCGCGACCGACCGCGAAATCGGCATTTCGACCGGCGAAACGCTTCGCAAAGAGCGAATTCTAAACAATCGCTCGCCGATTGAAAGATCAGAGCGAACGCCGCAGACGGAAATCAGAACCGGAACGGATAATCAATCGCCGGTGCGCGATACGGGCGCGATCAAACGCGAACCGCGTTCGACAATCAAACAAAGCAACGGCGATAATTCGGAAACGAATAACGACTCGCCGATCAAAGCCGCGCCGAACCGCGACCGCATTCGCAACGACAGAGAGGATCTGAACGACAGAGATACGAAAACCGTTCGCCCGCGCCGCGAAGACAACGATTCTAATCCGCAGCCGAACTATAATCCGCCGCCGTCAAAACAGCGCGAGGAACAAAGCCCGCCGCCGAGAATAGAACGCAGCGAGCCGGTCAGACAGGAGCCGAAATACGCGCCGCCTCCCCAAAAATATGAACCGCCGCCGCGAAACGACACGCCGCCGAGAAATGAA
>CAXTMQ010000018.1:0-32178 GCA_964245305.1 uncultured Pyrinomonadaceae bacterium | reverse complement strand
AAGAGGACAATTTTTATTTCAAACATCAAATCTAATAACTGGCAACTTGGGTTAACAAAGAAGATTTTGAACGGATTTATCAACTGCTGACGGAAATTTCCAGGATGACGCTCGCTTTGGCGAAATGCCTGCGCGACTCAGCTTAGAATTGAGATTTTCCGTTAAAAAACTATCTGAAACTAACTGCAACTTTCTGCAACTTTCTGTAAACTATTCTTATGCAAAAAAGCGCGACGACACTTAATCTGGCTTCGATTATCGAGCATCACGCGCGGCTTTCGCCGGATTTGGAGGCGATTGTCTGGAACGAAATACGGTTCACGTTCGGACAGTTGAACGCGCTTTGCAACCGCGTGGCGAACGCGCTGGTCGAAATGAACGTCGGACACAGCGATAAAGTCGCGCTCGTTTGTCCGAATCTGCCGTTTTTCCCCGTCGTTTATTACGCGATTATGAAGGCGGGCGCGGCGGTCGTGCCGTTGAATGTTTTGTTCAAGCCGCGCGAGATCGCTTATCATTTGACCGATTCGGACGCGAAAGCGGTTTTCGTTTTTGAAGGAACGCCGGAATTGCCGCTCGCGGCGACGGTGAAAGAAGCGTTCGATCAAGTCGCAAGTTGCGAAAATTTAATCGTGATGACGATGGATCCGCTTGCCGCATCGCCGGTTGAAAGCGCGAAAACTTTGACGGAAATCACGAAAAATCAGCCGGAAACTTTCGAGACATTTCCGACCGCGCCCGACGATACGTGCGCGATTCTTTACACTTCCGGCACGACCGGACAGCCGAAGGGCGCGGAACTGACGCATCTGAATTTGATGTCGAACGTCACGACGACTTACGGCATTCACATCAAATTTCTCGCCTTGAGCCGCAGAGACGGCGAGCAGAATACGTGTTTGATAACGCTGCCGCTTTTTCACACGACCGGGCAGACTTGCCAGATGAACACGAATCTTTACGGCGGTCATCGCGTCGTTCTGCTGCCGCGTTTCGATGCGGAGACGACGCTCGACGCGATGCGGCGCGAGCGGGTCAATTTCTGGACGGGTGTGCCGACGATGTATTGGGCATTGTTGCGTTACGCCGAAGAAACGGATTTCAACGTTTCCGGCATCGCCGAAACAATCGCCGTGGCGACGAGCGGCGGCGCGCCGATGCCGGTTGAAGTGATGCGCGAATTTCAGGAAAAGTTCAACGTCCGCATCGCCGAAGGTTACGGTTTGTCGGAAACTTCGCCGCTTGCCACGTTTAACCAATTTGAAAAACCTCCGAAGGCGGGAACGGTCGGGCAGCCGATTTTCGGCGTGGAAGTAAAATGCGTTGACGAAAACGACGAAGAAGTTGAAACCGGCGAGCGCGGCGAAGTCGTCATACGCGGCTCGAACGTGATGAAAGGTTATTACAAGCGACCCGAAGCGACCGCCGAGGCGTTTCGCAACGGCTGGTTTCACACGGGCGACATCGGGATTTTCGACGCGGACGGCTATCTTTCGATTGTTGACCGCAAAAAAGATATGATTCTGCGCGGCGGCTACAATATTTATCCGCGCGAACTCGAAGAAACGATAATGACGCACGAAGCCGTCTCTTTGGTCGCGGTGATCGGTGTGCCGGATGACCGTTTGGGCGAAGAAGTCAAAGCCGTAGTCGTCAAAAAAGCGGGCGCGAATTTATCCGAAGAAGAATTAAAAAATTGGTGTAAAACGCAGTTCGCGGCGAACAAATATCCGCGCCACGTCGAATTCCGCGACGAACTGCCGGTCGGCGGCACGGGCAAAATTCTCAAACGCGCTCTGCGCGAGCAGTAAAAAAATGAACGTCAAAATTTTATTTTTCGGCGCGACCGCCGACGCGACGGGCGAAAGGGAAATCGAAATCGCTTTGCCCGAAGAAACGAAAGCCGCCGCCGCCTTCGCGCGAATCGTCGAACAATTTCCCGCGCTCGAAAAACATTCGCTGCTTTTCGCCGTCAACGAAGAATACGCGAGCGGCGGCGAAACAATTAAAAATGGCGATGAATTAGCGATATTTACGGCGGTTTCGGGCGGCTGATTCTGCGACTCGCAACGATGTTTGCACAGCGAACAATGAGCAATGAATTAACCGATTTTTACGAAATAACGAAAAAAACGCTCGATGTCGGCGCGATTGCGCGGCGCGTCGTGCCGGAAACTTGCGGCGCGATTGTAACGCTCGACGGTTTCGTGCGGCGATTTACGAAAGAGCGCGAAACTTTGTATCTCGAATACGAATGTTACGAAGCGATGGCTTTGAAAGAGATGGAAAAGCTCGGCGAACAGGCGCGTGAACGATTTGAAATCGCGCACGTCGGCATTATTCACCGTTTGGGAAAGCTGGAAATCGGCGAAACGAGCGTCGTCATTTCGGTTGCCGCGCCGCATCGCCGCCACGCGTTTGAAGCCTGCGAATGGATTATCAAAGAATTGAAACGAACCGTTCCGATTTGGAAAAAAGAAGTTTACAAAGGCGGCGAGACGTGGATAGAAGGCGACGCGAGTGGGAAAAATTATTGCTGAAACTTAGCCCGCGAAGTTTTCATCAATTCGTCAAAATGACTTTCCAGAGCGGCATTCGCGCCGCGCAAGCCGTCGACGACGCGCTCGCCCCATTCGATGTAATCGAGTCGTCTTTTATCCGACCAATTATCCGGCGGATTTTCGATTACGTCGCGGATGTTGCTGATTTTATCGCCGAGTTTAATAAGTTTCGCGCCCGTCGAAAGGTGCGGCGCGTGTTCGACTTGCAATTCTTTTCGTTCGGCTTTCGGAAGCGATTTATCGTCGGTAACTTCCAAAACCATTTTGGCGACCGTCGCGCCGAATTTTTCCTTGATTTCCGCTTCGGTCGTCGTCGTATCTTCCACCGTATCGTGCAGAACGGCGGCGATTAAAACGTTAAAATCCTCAACTTTTCCGACGTTTGCAATTAAATTCGCCACTTCCAAAACGTGATTGACATACGGCTCTTCGTCCGCGCCTTTGCGCTTTTGGAGTTTGTGTTTTTTCGCGGCAAAGCTGATTGCTTCCAAAAATTTAGGTAAATTATTTTTCATAAAATCAATATTCAGCCGCGAATAACACGAATGGATACGAATAAATTTTAAATAAAATAATTCGTATCCATTCGTGTTATTCGCGGCTAAAAAATTATCGTTTAACTTCAATCGCCAAAGTCTGCTGTCCCGTGACGATAAAATCGGCGGGCGCGAGTTCCTGTTCGGTCAGAATCGTGGAAACGGTCGGTTTGAATGTTCCGACCACGCGGTCGCTGTTCAAAGTCGCCAGCATCGAAGGCGGCAAATTCGGCATTTCGTTCGCGCCGATGATCGCGCCGTTCGTGACGCGCGAAGTTTGCACGTAAAGACGGTCGGCTTTTTTCATCTCGTTGATGGTTTTGACGAGTTCGCTCAAATTTTTCGGAACGAATTGTTTGGCGGCGGATTTCGCTTGAAGCGAACCACCGTCGCCGACGGTGACGAGCAACGCTCCGGCGGGCGCATCGGCGGGAACGGTCACGGGAATTTTCTGCGCGAAAACTTTTCCCGTGTCGGTTCTGATGAAAGCCTGCGCTTCAAAAGTTTCACCGGCTTTGACTTCGGTTCTATCGAGCGCGAGTCGTTCTAGAACGGCGGTTTTGCTGCCGTCAATCGAAGTCAGATTAAGCGTGATGCCGGAAATTTCCAGATCGTCGAAACGGCTGTCGAGCAGCGCGTTGACCGGAATGGCGACCGCCGCACCGCTCAATTGCGAAGCGGTCGCGCCCGAGAAACGCCGGTCGAGATTAATGGTTTGTTGATTTTTCAATTTGATTTCGCCTTTTAATTCGATCATCGAATCGCCGAGCGCGCGTTCGTTGGCGACAATCGAATTGTAAATCGTCATACTGAGCAGAAGCGGCGATAAAAAATCGTCTTTGACGACTTCATACGTGAAAGTTTCCTTGTTGCCGCGACTCGTTTCGAGATTGATTTTGACGGGAATCATTTTCGGCGATTGCCCCAAAGTGCCGAAAACGCCGGTCGCGCGGTCTTGCGTCATCGCGCCGACCATCTCGCTCGGCACGGCGATTTTGAACGAATTGTTCATATTCGGGATGACCGTGACGACGCTCGATTCGGACATCGGCAAATCCGAGATGCCGAGACTCAAAAACGGATGACCGAAAGCGTAAATTTTATCGCCGTCGCGCAATGTAACCGTGCCGCTCGCCGCGAGACTGTAATCGCCGCGCGTCAACTGCATCGAAACCGAAGCTCCGCCCTGCAAAGTCTGCTCGGTGGCTTTTTTCAACGGCGACATTTTCGCCGCGCCGCCGACTGCCGAAACCGGCATTAAACCAACGGAAGCAAGCTGCGGCTCGAACGCTTTCAAAGTTTCCGGCGCGAAACCGTTGAACGTCAAAGGCGTGGCAATCGGCTGAAAAGTTTGTCCCGAAAACTGGGTCATCGCCTGATTTGCGTTCGTGTTTGTCGAAACTCCGCTCGTTCGGTTGGCGAAATTCGTCGTCCAATCGGTCGCGGCAAGTTCGGCGAACGAAACGGCTCGCGGTTCTTTCGCTTTGGTTTTAGTTTGCTGGTTTTGCTCGACGAGCGCGAGCATTTCGGCAATCGGCGTGATACCGCAAATCGGTTCTTTCGAGAACGGAAAACTATACGCAATCGCGCCGACGAGCCTGCCGTCAATATAAACGGGCGAGCCGCTCATTCCGGCGAAAACGCTCGTGCGCTCAACGTTTTTGCCGCTCAGACGCGCGACGATGACATCTTGTTTCGGGAAATTAAAACCGGGAACGATGCCGATAATTTCCACCTGGAATTCTTCCGGCTCGGTGCCGCGAAAAACCGTCCGCGCCATGCCTTTCATTCCTTCTTTCAGTTCCGCGAGCGGAAAAAACGGCATTTTGCTCGTTTCAGCCGCAGCGGGAATTTTCGATTCTTTCGACGCGGACAACTGAGCGGAAATATTCAGCGAAAATACGCTCAACACCAATAACGACGCGATAATTTTGATTTTCATACGGATTTAAAAACTCTTCCAATCAAGGCGAATTTTATGGTAACATTTTAGACGGCTTACCCAAAGTCTTTTTCAAAGGCTGAACTTAAGACTCACGATAATAATTTCAAGTTGTATTTTCTTTCCTGAAAGTTTTCATTTTATAAATTTATGGCACATACCAAGCGTCTTTTGAGAAGTTTTTACCGGCTTTTGCTGCCGGTCGTTGTTTTGGTTGTTCTGGGCATCGTCGCCGCTTCGATCTGGCTCGTTCACAGCGTTTCAGTTCCTCCGCGCGCGGCTTATCTGGTTACGCCGGAAAAATACGGGCAGTTCAGCACGCGCGGAGCGCAGGTAACCGATGAAAAATGGACAAACCGCGACGGCTCGACGAGTCGCGGCTGGCTTTTGAAAGGCGCGGAAAACGCGCCCGCCGTCGTTTTTCTCCACGCTTACGGCGCGGATCGCTCGCACGTTTTGGATTTGGCGGTCAAGTTAAACGAAGCGACCGATTTCACGGTTTTGATGCCCGACGAGCGCGGACACGGCGTAAATCCGACGGTTGACGCTTCTTCGTTCGGCGGCTGTGAAACCGACGACGCGCTCGCGGCGGTCGAATTCTTACGCGGTTTGAAAACCGCCGCGCAAACGCCGCTCGTCAATCAAAATATCGGATTTTACGGCGTTGAAATGGGCGCGTTGACCGCGCTTTCGACCGCTGCCAAAGACGCAAGCGTGAAAGCTGTCGCGCTCGATTCCGTGCCGGTTGATTCGGATGTCGTGCTGGCGGCGGCGGTCGGCGAACGATTTCCGTTTGCGAGCGTCGTTACGTCGAAATTCGCTTCAATCGGAAGCCGGCTTTACTATTTGAACGGTTGTTATCAGCGCGGCGCGGCTTGCGATACGGCGAAACAAGTTTCCAATCGCCGCGTCCTTCTGCTCGGCGGTCTCGACGCGCCGGATTTGCAGGATTCGACGTCAAAGCTCGATCATTGTTTCCCAGGCGACACCAAAGTCGAAGCGAAAACCGATTTAAATCCTTCCGGCTACAGTTTGACCAACGCTTCGCTCGAACAATCAACCGCTTACGATTTGCGCGTGATTGATTTCTTTAAAACGGTTCTGGGAAATCAATAATTTGATTTCTAAATATCCAGTTTCTTTTTAGAATGTCCGTTCGTTTTCGAGATTTTGTGGATTTCCGCGCTGTCTTCCATTTTGTCAACGGTTTGAATTAAAATCTCGCGCAGTCTTGTCAGACGCTCGATGGTCGAGCGCGTTTCCAGTAATTGATATTTCAGTTCGGGTTCGAGATTGAACGCGGCGGTGACGAGAAACGAGAGAGCTTGCGGTTCGGTCTGCTGAACTTCGGGCAGAGTGCCGCGCTCGCCGCCGAGTTTGTGCGCGGCTTTCGCAATTCTTCGGAAAAGCTCGAAAACTTCATCCGACAAAGGATTTAACTGATTTTCATCTTCTGCGTCGTCTTCAAAAAATTCGACATCGCCGATCAAATACGGTTCGCCCGCGCTGACGTATTCCAGCAGTTGATAGCGAATCACGCCGATAGTGATGACGTTCGAGCGACCATCAGGCAATTCGTGAACGTCGCGCACTTCGGCGACGCAGCCGATTGCGCCAATCGCGGGTTTGTCAATAAATGTTTCCTGCGGATTGAAAAATGTCACGCCGAACAAATTTTTTTCGAGCGCGATGTCCTGCATCATCTTTCGATAACGCGGCTCGAAAATATGCAGCGGCAAAAGCTCGTTCGGCAAAAGCACGAGCGGCAAAGGAAACATCGGCAGATGGCGAACGCCGGAAACTTTTTCGGTGGCTTCGGACATAGTTTATTTAGTGCTGGGTGCCGAGTGCTGAGTTAGATTATCGCGCTCTGAAAGCACTGAGGACTCAGCACTCAGCACTTTTAAAGAAATGAAATCCGCAATTTTATCGGGCGTGTCGTCGCTCAAAGCCATACGTTTCGCGCCGACGACGGCTTCCGCCATTTGCTCGACGCGCGCTTTATAACGATTGTCACGAACGATTAAATCTTCGACGACGCGGCGTTCCAATTTTTCGCGCGAAACATCTTCGCCGACATCCGCCGCGACCGCATATTCGATTGGCGCGGAATGATTTTTGACGCGAACGTGTAGCGCGTCGGTCATTTCCCGCGCCTGTTCGCGGATTTTTTGCAGTTCCAGATTCGAGTTCGGAAAACCGAGATGTCCGCGCAGAGTGATTTCGATAATCGGCGGCGATGTTTCGCCCGTTTCGTTCGCGTAGTCACTGGCGGTTCGCGCTTCGCCACGCACTTTTGCCAAGACTTGTTCGGTAACATCTTTCGGATTCTCGATGCCAGAAACGTCGAAACCGACGCGCTGAAACGGGCGATGTTTATAATCTCTGATATGCCGCGCGTTGATTTCATTACCGTCGCCGACTCCGACGAGAAACGCGCCGCGCGTTTCGCGAAATTCGTCAATGCTCGTGATTTCCAGACTGCCCGGATTAAACGCCCAATTATCAATCTCATAGGATTTATGCGTGTGTCCGAGCGCGACGTAATTCGTCACGGATTTTAATTCCTTCAAATTCGCAATCGAAAGCGCGGGCATCGGATGCGTTTGATGACCTTCGACATCGGTGTGCAAAAGCAAAATCTGAAACGCGCCCGCGCGGGAATTTTCCTTGATTGATTCGGTCAGCATCGGAATCGCCCAATTTGCCGACGCGCCATACCAATGCGAGCCGAAAATCCGCGCTCGTCCGATGTCGATAAATCCGCCTTCGCCGTCGTTTTCGTCCCAAGCGGTGTAGACGATTTTTCCTTCGATGTTTTTTGGTTCGAGCAGTTTGATCAAATTCCATTTTGCCAGCGAGCGCAGCCAGCTATGATCGGTGTCGTTCGCCTTCTGATCGTGATTTCCTTCAATCGTCACGCACGGAATGTTGTGATCGCGCAAAAGACTCAAGCCCGCGAAAGCATAATTCATCGTTTCCGGCGGCACGTTGCGTTTATGGAAAAAATCGCCGCCCATTATGACAAAATCAACCGCTTCGCCAATCGCGTATTTTTGCAAAACGTCAATCCAGGCATCAAAAAAATCGCGCGGCGATTCGTTCAATTGATAGCGCGTGCAGCCGAGATGAACGTCGGAAATATGTAGGAATTTCATAAACTAAAACTTTTTTTCGATAAATAAATTATAACTTATGCCGATAAACTCTGAAAGAGAAGAAACGCTCTCGATTTTGACGTAAATGAAAAGGTCGTCAACCGTTTTCGATTGACGACCTTTTTGTAATTTACAATGACCGAAATCGTTTTACGGAACGAAGGCGTTCGGCGCGGGTTTGTCGGACACGCTGCCGAACTGCATTCCGCCGAATCCTTGAGACGTGCGCTGCATATACCAAAATCCGTCGCGGAAAACGGCGACATCGGCTTTGCCGTCGCCGTCAAAGTCCGCCGCCACCGGCAAATCGGTCGAAATGCCGAACTGCATTCCCGTAAAACCTTGCGACGAACGATTCAGATACCACGCGCCGCTCGACGGACGAAAGACCGCGGTGTCGGTTCTGCCGTCGCCGTCATAATCCGCCGCCACGGGTTTATCACCCGATTGTCCGAACGCCGTCGCCGTAAATCCGGCAGAACTTTGCTGGATATACCAAACGCCGTTCGACGGTCGGAAGACGGCAACGTCGGCGCGACCGTCGCCGTCGAAATCGGCGGCGACCGGATTATCGCCCGCTTGTCCGAATTGAATGCCGGTAAAGCCCTGCGTCGAACGATTGATATACCAAGTTCCGTTCGACGGACGGAAAACGGCGACATCGGCTTTGCCGTCGCCGTCGAAATCCGCCGGAACGGGAACATCGGTTGATTCGCCGAACTGAATTCCGGTAAAGCCTTGCGACGAGCGTTGCAGATACCAAATGCCGCTTCTAAACACGGCAATATCGGTCTTGCCGTCGCCGTCAAAATCGGCGGGCGTGATTTTATCGCCTGCTTGTCCGAACTGTATTCCGGCAAATCCGCTGGCAGATTGCTGAATATACCAAGCTCCGCTCGACGGTCGGAAAACCGAAGCGTCGGCTTTGCCGTCGCCGTCGAAATCGAACGCGGCGCGTGTCGAGGTGAAAGTCAAAGGTGCTTGGTTAACGGTTAGAATTTGTCCGGCGACACTAATCGTCGCGGTTCTGTTCGCGCTGGTCGAATTGGCGAGAACCGAATAGGTAATCGGTGTGCTGCCCGCGCCGCTCGTCGCCGATAAAGCGATGAAATTTTGACTGGCGACTGCTGTCCAGCTACAGCCGTTTTGCGTAACGATGTTAATAACGCCCGTTCCGCCGCTCGGTCCGAAATTTTGACTGCTCGGCGTAATCGAATACGTGCAAATCGGCGTTGGAGTCGGAGTAGCTGTGGGAGTCGCGGTCGGTGTCGGCGTTGGCGTGGCTGTTGACTGCACGGTAACGGTGTTGCTCGTAGCGACACTTGTAAAACCGTTGTTGAGCAGATAGCGGAATTCGTACTGACCGGGCGTTGTCGGCGCGGGAACATTGAAACTGCCCGAAGTCAAGCCGGTCGTATACCCGCCGTCGAGATAATTCGTGTTCGCCGCGCCGACTTGGAAAAGCCCGACCCAATCTTGATAAGATGAGCCGCCCGGCGCGGTAAAGCTGACGACAATCTGACCGCCCGGCGCGACGGTGCTTGGCGTGGCGATTAAAGAATATGAACTCGCGGTGTTTCCGGCTTGCTGGACGTTAAAAGTCTGTCCGGCAATCGTGATTGTTCCGTTTCGCGCCGCGCCGGTATTCGCCGCAACCGTGTAAGAAACCGTTCCGCTGCCCGTTCCGCTTGCGCCGTTTGTTACGCTGACGAAACTTTGATTGCTCGCTGCCGTCCACGAGCAACCGCTCGTTGTCGTAACGCTGATGCTGCCCGTTCCGCCTGTCGCGGTAAAACTCTGGCTTACCGGCGCAATCGCATACGAACAACCAGAATTCGGCGTTGGCGTGGCGGCTGGTGTCGGCGTTGGTGTCGCCGCCGAACCGTTGAGTTCGACGCGCACGTCGAGGCTTTCCGGCGTTGTGCCGCCTTTGCCGACAACCGTGATACGAATATTGCTCGCGTCATCGTAAAAACTTTGTCCGATTGCCAAAGGTTCATCACGCGCGCTCGTCGTCGAAGGATTCATATCCAAAATCTGCGTTTCCTGAAAACTGCGACTGCTGTAATCCCAGCGAATCATCGCGCCGTTCATCGCCGCCGGAAAATAAGTTAATTGCTGGCGAAATTCGATCCAGTAATTTTTCGTCGGATCTTTAGCGATTTTCAGAGTGCGAACGCCGCCCGCCGTCGGCGAATCCTGCGCGACGATGCGATACGTGCCGCTGGTCGTGACGGTCTGCACATTCGCGTCGGTCAGCCAGTCTAATCTTCTTTTGTATTGCGAATTAAAATGGCGGCTCGAAGTGCCGTTGACGCACGCGCCCATATTGTCGTAACAATCGCCGTATTCGACGTTGCTGCCCGCGCCGATTGATGTGCCGTCCGCCGTGCGCCACAAATTGGCGTGCAGAAGTCCGTAATTATGACCGAGTTCGTGCGCGGTTTCAGGCAAGTAGAACGCTCCGTTGAGCATCGCCGATTTCGCGCCGATTGCCGCAATGCCCGCCCATCCGATGTTCGGCGTGTAACTGAAAGTAACGAGGTCTAAATTATAATTATTTGTTTCGTAACCGGCGGCTCGCGCGGCGACCCGCGCGTCGGTCAGCATCACATTGTAATTGCTGCCCTGCGAATAATACGCGAAAGTCTGCGGCAGTCTGACGACCGGCGTAACCGTCGCCTGCATCGAAGTTTTATTATAGGAATTAGCGACGTAAAATCCGTTGACATCGTTATTGAGCAAACTTTGAGCGCGGCTCAAGGTCAGCGGCTGATCGTAATGATCGAGCGGCTCACCCGTTTTGTCGGAAAAATCACAGCGAATTACGAGAACCGTTTTCGCGCCTTCAGTCCAACTCGATGTCGTCGTGTCCGGCGAATCGGTTTGCGCGGGACCGATTTTCGATTCCCATTCGATCTGTTTTTGAACGAATTTCTCAAAATCCGCGCGGCTCGCAAAATTTTTAATTTTGCCGCCGACTTCCGCCGCGATGCCGTTTTCTCCAATCGTCGCGCCGTTAATGCCGCGCGATCCGAATTCACTTTTGTTTATTTCACGCGCCGGATTTTCGTCAATTGCCATCGAATCGCCGATGACCATTCCTTGCAGCGGAATATTTAATTTAGAAGTCATTTCCGCGCGTCTGCCATAGATGAACGCCTGATAGGTTACGCCGCCGATCACAACCAGACGGTCAATATGCGAACCCGCGTTTTTGCCGGTTGCGCGGTCAATATCTTCGATGGCATAAACCATCAAATCGCCAATCGCGCTGACGCGCTTTTCCAAATGCGCGGCGATATTTGACGGCAATTTTTCGCGCGTCTCGCTCGAAACCGCTTTGCCGAGCGCGGCTTGCGGATCGTTTTTTATCAACGCCTCCAAAGCCGCCTGCCGTTCGATTGCCAGTTTTTCGCCGAATTTCGTTTGGTCGCTATCGGCGCGGAAATTGTTCTCCGTGAACGAATTAACCCAAGCGTCAAACTCGGCAAAAGCGGGCGAATCGGCAGATTTTTCCGGCTGATTCGCGGAATCATTTAAAGCAAAACTGAAATGCTTGGAAGAATTTTCGTCGTCGGAATTTGCCGACGAGCGATTGGCGATAAAGGTAATTGAAACGATTAAAAATAAAACGACGGCTAAAATTAAAAAAGAACGGTTAGAATTTTTTTTGCTGCTTAAGAAATTCATTAAAACCTCATTTATTCGATTTTGAAATAACAAGTTGAAAAAATACGAGCCTAAATTAAGGCACGATTGATTAAATTTTTCCTGAATTCCGGCGACGGAAAATTTGACTAAGGGAATTCAAAAAAGTCGCCTAAAATGTTGGGAATTTATTTAGAGGAACACTATTATTAAACAATATTTTGATGATTTTGTCAACGCAAAATTCGTCTGCAAACAATACAGTTTTTCGAGGTGAAAGTTTATTTGTTGCGAACTGATTTAACGCGAAACCTGCCAAATTGCGCCAACAGCGGTTTTAATTTTTCGATGGCTTCAATATGCGCCGTGCCGTTGGTTGCCAGAACGCCGTTATGATTTTGAAAATCCGCTGTGTTATAAACGATTCGGTCGCCGAATAAATCGGTCAAATCGCCGCCCGCTTCCTTCAAAACAACTTCCGGCGCGCAAGTGTCCCAATGTTTGGTTCGCGGACTGAGATGAATATAAAGGTCGCAGATTTGCCTGACAATTAAACCGATTTTCAAACCGACCGAGCCGCGCCGTGTTTCCGATTTCAAGCCGAACGCTTTGAAAACTTCGTTCATTTTCGGACTGCGATGATTGCGCGAAACGGCGAGATTCATCGCTCCGAAATCAATTTTATCGGAAACCTTTAACGCCTGTGCCGGACTGCCGGCTTCGATCATCCACGCGCCTTCGCCTTTTACGGCAAAATACAAAACGTCTTCGAGCGGCAGAAAAATTACGCCCAAAATTGCTTCGCCCTGTTCAGCCAAGCCGATCTGCACGGCAAAATCGCCGTTGTGATTGACAAAGCCCTGCGTTCCGTCGAGCGGATCGATTATCCAGACTCTTTGTTTATCGAGGCGGCTTTTATCGTCGAATTCTTCTTCGGACAAAATTCCGTCGTCGGGAAATTCTTCGATCAGATTTTCGACGATCAGGCGGCTCGCGGCGCGGTCGGCAATCGTGACGGGTTCGGAAAAATTGTCGTCGAGAATCTTTTCTTCGATTTCAAAACCTTTTTCGTAATAATCCAAAATAATCGCGCCCGCCGCCCGTGCCGACGCGACGGCAATTTCGAGTTCTTTTTCAAGCATTGTTAAAAATTTATCACAAAAAAGTTTGATGGCGGAATCGAGCGCGTGAAAAGGAAAGTTTCAATATTAAGATTATTTGATTAGAAATAGTCGTGATTAATCGAGTAATTTTTACTCGTTTGACGGCGAATAGTTAATAGTGAACAGCGAACAGTTTACGAACAAGAAACTGTTCGCTGTTCACTATTAACTATTCGCTGATTTTCAAGGAAAAATCTATTTCGCGTTCAAATAAAAATGCCACAAAAGTCTGGCGGCAACGGCGCGAATCGGTTTCCAATTTTCGGCGATGTGCCGGAATTCTTCGGAGTTCGGCGCGTGTTCGAGATTTTTGAGTTTTTTATACGCGACGTGCAGAGCCAGATCGCCTTTCGGCATTACGTCGGCGCGGAGCAACGCCATCAAAAGATAAATATCCGCAGTCCATTCGCCGATGCCTTTTATTTTTTTCAGCTCGAATTTTACTTCCGCGTCGGGCAGATTCTTTAAAATTTCTAGATTCAAATTTTTCTCTAAAATCGCGCTTGCCAAACTTCTGGCGTAAACAATTTTTTGCCTTGAAAAATAACATGATTTTAATTCTTCGTCGGACAATTTCAAAACATTTTCCGGCGTGATTTCGCCGATCCGCACTCGCAGTTTGTTAAAAGCCGCGAGTGCGGAAGCGAGCGAAACCTGCTGTTCCAAAATAATATGAATTAAGGTGGCGAAAGTCGCGTCGCGCTTCCAGAGCGGCGGCGTTCCGAAAGTTTGAAAAATGAAAGCCAAATCCGTATCGCGCCTTGCTAATTTACGACACGCGGCGGGCAAATTCGTTTCGTCAATCGTTTTTATCATAAAATTCGAGAGCGAATCGTTATACAATATCACGAATGAAAAACGCGCTCGCCAAACTGTTTGCCGCCAATTTATTTTTGATCGTTTTTGTCTTCGCGTGCGCCGCGCAAAATACTTGCGATTTGTCGTTGAAAAACGCGCCGCTTTTTCTCAACTTAAAATTAAAAATGTCGCCCGCCGAGGCGCAAACTATTTTCGGCTCGGCTTTGAAAATCAAAATCAAAAAGCGCGGCGAGCGGACGTTTTTTCAGAATTTTATCAAAAAATCCGCGCCCGAACAGTTGCGCGGCGTTCGCGCCGTTTATCTCAGATTTTACGATTTGCAGCTTTATCAGATCGAAATTTTTTACGAGCCGCGCAACGATTTGAAAACGCTCGAAGACATCGAAAACGCGCTCGCGGCGCAGTTAAATTTTTCCGCGACGGAATGGCAGACGGAAAACAATCGCGCCGAAATCCGCTGCGGCGAAACGTCGCTCGTCGCCGATAATATTTTGAATCCGCGCGTCGAATTAACCGACCAAACAATTCGCGCTCGAATCGAAGAACTGCGAAAAAAAGACGAAAAATAAATTATTCAAAACAGATTGCCAGGATAATTTCCTTTGGCGCGGCAAAGCTGTTTGTGGTAAATTTATCGAGAGATTTAACCTGCTTAAATTCCCGAAAATCGTAAAACCCCAACAAAAATAAGGAAGTATCAATCTTGAAAAAATTAAATTTGCTGTTGTGTCTTGTTTTGTTTTGGACGCTGACGGGGCGACTGAACGCCGCATCCGGCGACCTCGACCCGACTTTCGGACCGGTCGGATTTATCACCACTTCGCTCGGCACGGGAGCCGACCGCGCCTTTGCCGCGGCGCGTCAGCCGGACGGAAAACTCGTTCTCGCCGGAGTGCGAAACTTCGGCAATATCGCCGTCGTTCGCTATAACGCGAACGGAACGCTCTATAATTCTTTCGGCAGCGGCGGAAGCGTTGTTACATCAATTTCAAATATTCAGGAAGCCTCGGCGGTCGCCGTTCAAAACGACGGTAAAATCGTCGTCGCCGGAAGAGGCTCGATAGTCGGCTGCGCGGTCGTTCGTTACAATACAAACGGTTCGCTCGACGCGACGTTTGACGGCGACGGAATTTTTACCGATTCGACAATCGGTGTGGCGAATGCTTTAGCAATTCAGCCGGACGGCAAAATCGTCACGGCGGGAAGTATCGTCGGGGCTGATTTTTTTACAAACAGTTTTTCGATTGTCCGGCTCAATCCGAACGGAACTTTCGATACGACGTTTGACGGCGATGGAAAAGCGTCTGTCAAAGTCAGCGAAACGAACGGCGGAAGCAGTTTTGCTTACGCGCTGGCGTTGCAGGCTGACGGTAAAATCGTCGTCGGCGGCGAAGGCGATTTTTCCACGTCGCGCGATTTCGCGTTGGCGCGATTCAATTCCGACGGTTCGCTCGATACGACTTTCGACGGCGACGGCAAAGTTCGCACGACATTCGGCGGCAGCGGACAGACCGAAGCTCTGCGCTCGCTCGCCGTGCAAGCGGACGGCAAAATCGTCGCCGCCGGATTCGGCGGAGAAAATTCCGTCAGAGGTTTCGCGCTCGCGCGTTACAACGCGGACGGCTCGCTCGACGCGACATTTGACGGCGACGGCAAAGTCGTTACGCAGACCAGCATCAACGGCAACGAAGCGGCAAACGCCGTCGCCATCCAGCCGGACGGCAAAATCGTCGCCGCCGGTTACAGCATTTTGCAGGTTGCGCTTGTCAGTTACAACGCGGACGGCTCGCTTGATACGTCGTTTGACGGCGACGGAAAAGCCTTTACGACTATCAATCCAAACGGCTCGGCAACTGCCCGCGCCGTTTTGCTCGAACCGAACGGAAAAATAGTGATCGCCGGAAACGCTTCTAAAAACGGAATTGACGAAGATTTTTTGCTGGCGAGATATAACGCCGACGGAACGCCTTCGACCGATTTCGGAGTTTTCGGCTACGTCGTCACGAATCCGTTCAACCAAACTTCGCAATCGAGTCAGGCGACCGGCGCGGCGATTCAAGCCGACGGAAAAATCGTCGTCGTCGGCAATCGCGTCGCCGGTAAATCTTTGACGGTCGGCGACGTTCTGCGTTACACGGCGGACGGTCGGCTCGATTCGAGTTTCGCAAGTACGCAGTTCGGCAGCGGAATTTTTACGATCAGTCTTTCAGGCGCGACGACGCAGGAAATAAACGCGGTCGCTATTCAGCCGGACGGAAAAATTCTCGTCTGCGGCTCATATGAGGATGAAGCTCAGGAAGACCTCGGCTTGTTTGTCGCGCGAATCAATCAGGACGGAACATACGATTCGACGTTTAACGGCAACGGTTCGATTCGCCTCAGCGCGATAAACGGCAACGGCGGTTTGGGGCAAGACATCGCGCTTCAGTCCGACGGCAAAATCGTCGTCGTCGGAGCCGCGCCGAACTTTGACGTTTTAGCTTTTGAATTCGCCGCGTTTCGTTTTAATCAGAACGGAACGCTCGATTCGACCTTCGGCGCGAACGGCGTTGCCAAAATTGATCTGGGCGCGGGCGACGACATCGCGTTTTCAGTCGCCGTGCAGCCCGATAATCGAATCGTTCTCGGCGGCGCGGCGAATTTTTCCGACGATTCCGTCGCGGCGAAATTTAACTGCAAAATTAATCTTCGTAAATTCGGCGGCGCGAAACGCGGCGCGAATCCGACCGGCATCACGGCGTTCGCCAGATTTAACGCGAACGGAACGCTCGACACGAATTTCGGCGCGGGCGGCAAAATCGTTACGCCGATTGGCAATTCCGCTAATTTCGCGCTCGATGTTCAATCGCAGACCGACGGCAAGATCGTTGCCGCCGCCGCTACTTGCCTCGACTGCGCGAACGGAGCGGGCGCGGCGATTGTTCGTTATAATCAGAACGGTTCGTTCGACAATTCGTTTGACGGCGACGGTGTTGTCAATGTTCGAGTTCCGAACAGCGTCGGCGTTTTTGTCGCCGCGCTGACTATTCAAGCCAACGGTAAAATCATCGCCGCCGGAGCAAACGCTAATCCGTCAACTCAAGCTGACGCGCTAATCGCCCGTTACAACGGCGACGGTTCGCCCGACGCGACGTTTGGCGCGGGCGGATTTGTAACTTCCGACATCGGCGGCACGAATCAACAGGCGAACGCCGTTGCCATTCAGTCTGACGGCAAAATTGTAACGGCGGGTTTTACGACGAACGAAACGCGCGCCGACATCGCCGTTTGGCGTTATATCGGCGACGCGCCATCCGCCAATCGCCGCCCGTTGTTCGATTTTGACGGCGACGGCAAGGCGGACGTTTCCGTTTTCCGTCCGGCAAACGGAACTTGGTATGTGCAGCAGTCAACGAGCGGTTTCAGCGGTTTCCAATTCGGCATTCCGACCGATAAAATCACGCCCGCTGATTTCGACGGCGACGGCAAAACCGATTTTGCCGTCTTCCGCGACGGATTTTGGTATTTGCAGAGAAGCTCGACCGGCTTTAGCGGAATTCGGTTCGGCGAAGCGAATGACATTCCCGTTCCCGGCGATTTCGACGGCGACGGCAAAGCCGACCTTGCAGTATTCAGACCGTCGAACGGAATTTGGTATATTCAACAAAGCCAACTCGGTTTTGCGGGAATAAGATTCGGACAGAACGGCGATAAGCCAATCGCGGCGGATTTCGACGGCGACGGTAGAGCCGACATCGCCGTTTTCCGCGACGGATTTTGGTATATCAACCGCAGCCAACTCGGATTTATCGGAGTGCAATTCGGACAAAGCGGCGACAAAACCGTTCCGGCTGATTACGACGGCGACGGCAAGGCGGACATCGCGGTTTTCCGCCCGTCCGACCGCACATGGTATCTGCTTCGTTCACAGCTCGGATTTACAGGCATCGCTTTCGGTCTTTCAACCGATTCGCCCGCCGCCGCCGATTTTGACGGCGACGGCAAAGCCGACATCGCCGTTTTCCGCGACGGCAACTGGTATATCCAACAATCAACCGGCGGATTCCGCACCGTATTTTTCGGCGCGACCGACGATAAGCCGATTCCGAACGCTTTCGTTCAATAATTAAAAATCAAAAAGCCGGATGAAAAGATGCTCAGCCGGCTTTTTGATTTTTTACCAAGCGCGACATTGACGAAATAATCGGCAATATCACGTTTGATAATTCATCCGTGTAACTTTGGTTTACACATTATTACCAAATCGAATCAACCGCCGCTTCATCAAACTCAACCGCCTCGCCGTTCGGCAAAATATGAACGATTTTCGCGCCTTTCGCCCTCAAAAGCGGCGACAAAAGCCCGACGCGATGACAATTCGCGCGGGGATTTTTATGCTTGGTCAGCGGCTGCGATTCCGAACACATGATCGCCGTTCTGACTTCTGCCGCGATTTCTAAAATCCGCTCAACTCCGCGATTCAGATCAGCGGGAACAGGCTTAAATTTTCCGCCCGTTTCCGGCAGCCATTCGTAACCGATGTCGTTTTCAAACAAATTCGCTTCCAAAACTTTCCCGTTAAACTGAATCCAACGTGACCGCGCGATGCTTCTGACATCGCATAAAAAAGCGATTTCATACTTTTGCAAAAGCGCGAGAAATTCCGCCCACGAATGCCGCCCGTGTCCAATTGTGTAAACAGTTATCATTGATTTAGGAGTTTGATTTCGTTGAGTGTGTTTGGATTTTCGAGAGCCGATAAATCGCCCGCGTTCTCACCGAGATAAGCGGCGCGGATGACGCGGCGCATTATTTTGGCATTGCGCGTTTTCGGGATGGCGGAGACGAAATGAATGCGCGACGGGGCGAGCGGTTTGCCCATATCTTTGGCGACCGTTTGTTTTAATTCGGCTTCGAGATTTTCCGTCGCGTCATTTTTCAAAACGACGAAGGCGATCATTTTCGTTCCTTTCATTTCGTCGGGAACGCCGATGACGGCGGCTTCGGCAACCGCTTCGTGCGCGACTAAAAGGCTTTCGACTTCCGCCGGTCCGACGCGCTTTCCGGCGACTTTTAAGGTGTCGTCGCTTCTGCCCAAAATAAAATAGTTTTCGTCCGCGTCCTTCATCGCCCAATCGCCGTGAACCCAAACATTTGCAAAGCGCGACCAGTAAGTTTCCAAATATCTTTCGCGTTCGCCCCAAAATCCGTGAGCCATCCCGATCCAGGGTTTTTTAATCACCAATTCGCCGACTTCGCCTTTGCCGACCGTCGCGCACGTTTCATCTAAAACGTCAACGTCCATTCCCAAACACGGCGCGGAAAATCCGCACGGTTTGATCGGCAGCAGAAAATTATTCGACAAAATGCCGCCCGAAATTTCCGTGCCGCCCGAATAATTGATAATCGGTAATTGTTTATCGCCGACCGTTTCAAAAAGCCACCACCAAGGCGCGGGATTCCAAGGCTCACCCGTCGAAGCGAAGGCGCGGAGCGAAGAAAGATCGTGCTTTTTCGGCAAATCGTCGCCCTGCGTCGCCAGCGAACGGATGAGCGTCGGCGAGATTCCAAGAATTTCAACTTTGTGTTTCGCGGAAAATTCCCACATTCGATTAGCGTTCGGATAATCGGGCGCGCCGTCGTAAAGGCAAATCGTCGCGCCGTTAATCAACGCGCCGTAAATCAGCCACGGTCCCATCATCCAGCCGATGTCGGTAATCCAGGAAATGCGCGTTCCTTTACCGACATCCATCTGAAAAGCCATATCTTGCGCCGCTTTGATCGGAAAACTCGCGTGCGTGTGCGCGATGCCTTTCGGCTTGCCCGTCGTGCCGCTTGTGTAAAGAATTATCAACGGGTCTTCGGCGAGAGTTGGTTCTGGAATTGCATTTCTCCCGAAAGTTTCACCATTTTCCAAAATAGAGTCATAATCCCAAAGATTATCGTGCCGGTTATAAACTGTTTCGTCTTGAAGCTGTCCTTCTTGCTGCACGATGAATATCTTCTTAATACTCGGACTTTTGGCAATCGCTTCTTCTGCAATGTCGAAAGCTCTGTAAATTTTTCCGCGCCGATAAAATCCGAAGCAGGTAAAAACAGCTTTCGCTTGAACGGCGTTAATTCTCGAAGCGATTGCATCAACGCCATACCCCGAAAATACTGGAACGGCAATCGCGCCGATTCGATTAATCGCCAAAAGCGCAACGATTGTTTCGGTAATCATCGGCAAATGAATTACAATTGCATCGCCTTTAGTTATACCAAAATCACGCAGACTTGCCGCGCAAATTTCAACCTCACTCATCAATTCAGCATAAGTTAAAGTTCGGCTTTTTCCTTCTTCGCCTTCCCAAATTATCGCGGGCTGATCGCGCATTTCGTCGGTTTGCCAGCGGTCGAGGCACATTTCGGTGATGTTTAAACCCGCGCCGTCGAGCCACGTTGGAAATTCTATGCCGTTCGATGTTTCTAATATTGACTTGTAAGGCGGATCGAATTTGATGTCTAAAAACTTTAAAACTTGGGCGGTAAATCGTTCGACATCATCAATCGAAAACTGATAAAGTTCGTCGAAAGTTTTCGCGCCGACTTGCCGCATAAATTCGGTTAAGCGGGCGCGTTCGACGATTTCGGGGGAAGGTTTCCAGGCGATTCGTTGATTTTCCAGAAGATTGATTTCGTTCATAAATTTATAAACAAAATAGCAAAAAAATGGAACAAAGTCAGATTAGAAAAGTGTTGTAAGCGAGGCGGCGAAAATCTAAAATGAATAGAGCGGAAATTCTCCGCGACGAACGAAAGTTTATGAACGAGACGAAAATCAAACAGCGGTTTGAAAAAGCCTTTGACGCTTTTTTCGCCGATGAAAACGAAAGCGAAAACAAATTTCTCAGTCGCGCGGACAATCCAAAATCATTGCAAAGCGAGACAGCGACGGCTTCTTTAACTTCCGCCGCTTTTAAAAACCTTATCAGACAAATCGTATTTTTCTTTCCGGGAACATTTCTTTTGTATTATTTGAGCATCGGAATTTCCGCGTTTTTGGCAATAGCATTTAGTACAAACTCAAAAAGAGTTTCCTTCGGCGAGATAACGGGTTTTGCGTGTCTGTTTTTAGCGGCGGTTTTGATGACTTGGCTTGGTCTGGGCGATGTGCGAAAACCGAAACATTTCGTCATTCCCGCCTCAATAATCTGCGTCGGCATTTTTTCCGGCGTGATTCTTGTCGCGCTGTCCGCGTTAAGTTACTTTACGGTTCCGGCTCTCGGCAATCTTTCGTTATATATTTTTCCACTGGCTTTGATTGTTCCGTTTTTAGCGAAAGGTTTAGTTGACAGAAAATTTGATTGAAAATTTCCGCCGAAAAATAAAAAAGACGAGCGGTTAAACTCGTCTTGTATTGGAAATTGGGGAAAGTTTTTTGATTTTTACAATGTTCTGCGCGGATAGCGCGTGCGTCGTGTTCCATAAGTCTGACGGTCGTGTTTCTGGCGGTAAATCGCGCGATTTGAACGATTCAAGCGACGCTGAATATTGCGGCGTTCCGCGTATGTAAATCTTCCGCCCGAACGTCTGTATCGGGCTTCGGTGCGGCGAATACCGACTTGCCGCCTTTCCAGACGATACGCTTCGCGGCGGTTCAGACTGCCTGATCGAACGCCTCTGTAAATGCGCGTTTGCTGACGACGTTCGCGGGCGTTGACCGTGCGCCGCTGCGTCGGATAAATTCGCTGCGCGAATGAATCAATAGAAAATCCGGCAACGACGATCATTGCCGCGAAAATTAAACCGATTGTTTTTTTCACTTTCCTTGTTACTCCTCAAAATATTTTTAGATTTTAGTTTTGCCTGTCACGCCTTTTAAGACGAAGCTAAACGGCAAAAGGTCGAGTAAAATTTGCAAAAATGTCGGAAGCTGAAATTCTTTACGGATTTTTCGCCTTATATTATGCGAAACAAAGATTTTTTCGTATCCGTTTCGCGCCTGATTTCATCAAAGCGAAGCGGAAACCGAAAGGTTTTGTAAATTTTTAAAGAAAGATTTATAAAGTTAAAATCAAATGAGCGAAAAACCTGTCGAAACGAAACTTCCGAACTCCCTATTTCAAGGCAAAACGGCGATTATTACCGGCGCGTCGCGCGGTGTCGGACGCGCGACGGCTCTGCGTCTGGCGGAAGCCGGCGCGAACGTCGTCGTCAATTATCTGAGCGCGGAAGCAAAGGCGAACAACGTCGCCGAATTGTGCAAGGAAACGGGCGCGGACGCGATTGCCGTGCAGGGCGATGTTTCCGTCTGGAAGGACGCGCAGAATCTGGCGCACAAAACCCTGGAAAAATTCGGGCGGATTGATCTGCTGGTCTTAAACGCCGGAATTTGGGAAGGCGCGCCGATTGAAGAAATGTCGGAAGAAACGTGGAATAAAGTTCTAAACACGAACTTGAAAGCGGCGTGGGCGATGACGAAAGCCTGCGTTCCGGCGATGAAAAAACAAGAGCGCGGCGCGATAGTCCTTGTCTCTTCGACCGCCGGACAGCGCGGCGAAGCGAATTTTTCAAATTATGCCGCGTCGAAAGGCGGTCAAATTTCTTTTACGAAAGCTCTCGCGTCGGAATTATGTCCGAAAATCCGCGTCAACTGCGTCGCGCCCGGCTGGATCGAAACGGCGATGGTGCGCCCGGTTTTTGAAGACGAAAACTACAAACAATCGGTCATCAAATCAATTCCTTTGCAACGAATGGCGATGACCGACGACGTTGCGCTTTCGATTTGTTTTCTGCTTTCCGACTGGTCGCGCCACATCACGGGCGAGATTTTAAACATCAACGGCGGCGCGGTTTTATGCGGCTAAAATCCGTTCGGGAAAAATTGAATTTTTTATCATTTGACAAGTTCTGAAAATTTGATTAGCTTAAAACCTGAATTAACAAATGAGCGAACGAAATTTGCAAATTAAATTTTCCTGTTGTTGTCGCATTTCATAATGCGACGCGCTTGAAAATTGTTAAGATTTTGAAAATTAAAAAGCGTGGCGATTTAAGGCAACTTGCTCCACGATAAAAACTGCTAAAGACTGAATCGGCAAACGCCGGTTTCCAACGAGAGGATTTTTAGGAAAACCTTCGTGCAAATCTTTAGCACGAAGGTTTTTTGTTTTGCTTGAAAAGTTTGCCGCAGAAGAAAATTTCAGGAGTAAAAAGAAAATGGCGGAAGAAACACAAAATTATCATTTCGACACTTTGGCTTTGCACGGCGGGCAGGAAGCGGACACGGCGACGAACGCGCGCGCCGTGCCGATTTATCAAACTACTTCGTATAAATTCGACGATGCCGACCACGCGGCGCGGCTGTTCGCGTTGCAGGAATTCGGCAATATTTACACGCGGCTGATGAACCCGACGACCGACGTTTTTGAAAAGCGCGTCGCCGCGCTCGAAGGCGGCGCGGCGGCTCTGGCGACCGCTTCGGGGCAGGCGGCGGAAACTTTGGCGATTTTAACGATTGCCAAAGCGGGCGACGAAATCGTTTCGACCACTTCGCTCTACGGCGGAACTTACAATCTTTTTCATTACACGCTGCCGAAGTTCGGCATCAACGTCCGATTCGCCGACGGCGCGGATTTTGAAGGCATCGAAGCGGCGATCAATGAAAAGACACGCGCGATTTACACCGAAACCATCGGCAATCCGAAGCTCGACGTGATTGACATCGAACGACTCGCCGACATCGCGCACCGAAACAATTTGCCGCTCATCATTGACAACACCGTGCCGTCGCCCGCTTTGTGCCAGCCGATCAAACACGGCGCGGATATTGTCGTTCATTCGGCGACGAAATTTATCGGCGGACACGGCACGACCATCGGCGGCGTGATCGTTGACGCGGGCAATTTCGATTGGAAAGCGGCGGGAAGATTCGCCGATTTTTCAGAACCCGATCCGTCGTATCACGGTGTTTCTTACACCGAAGCGTTCGGCAATTTGGCGTTTATCATCAAAGCGCGTGTTCAAGGTTTGCGCGATACCGGCGCGGCTTTGTCGCCGTTCTCGTCGTTTTTGTTTTTGCAGGGACTCGAAACTTTGCATCTGCGAATGGAAAGACATTCGGAAAACGCGCTCGAAGTCGCCAAGTTTTTGCAGAATCACGAAGCGGTCGAATGGGTAAATTATCCGCAGCTTGACGCGAGCGAATATAAAAATTTAACCGACAAATATTTGCCCAAAGGCGCGAGTTCGATTGTCACGTTCGGCATCAAAGGCGGCTTTGAAGCGGGCAAAAATTTCATCAATTCGGTCAAACTTTTCTCGTTGCTGGCGAACATCGGGGACGCGAAATCTTTGGTTATTCATCCGGCTTCGACGACGCATTCGCAACTGACCGAAGCGGAACAAAAATCAACCGGCGTAACGCCCGATTTGATCCGTCTGTCGGTCGGAATCGAAGATATTCGGGATATTTTAGCCGATCTCGACAACGCTCTGCGCGGCGAAACTTTGCCGGTCAAAGATGAAACAATTGATGTTTCGCAAGCGGCGGCGGGCGCGGGCGGCGTTTAATTTTTGCCGTCGAAAAAGTGCGCGGCGATTTTTGGAAAGTTATGCGAAACCGAACGAGTAAGTTTCGCCGTCATCCTGTCTTCGACTTTCAAAAAATTCCCGCGCGCTTTTCCGGCGGCGAAGTCAATTCGATGGAATTTACCGAATTCGATTATTTATCCGATCTGCCGTTCGCGCTCGAAAGCGGCAACATGCTGCCGTCTCTGCGGCTGCGTTATGCGGTTCACGGAAAAATCAACCACGACAAATCAAACGTCGCGCTAATTTTTCACGCGCTGACCGGTTCGGCGAACGTCAACGAATGGTGGTCGGAAATTATCGGCGACGGCAAAGCTTTAGACACATCGCGGTTCGCCTTTTTGTGCGCGAACTACATCGGTTCATGCTACGGTTCGACGGGCGCGAATTCTCTGAAAATCAAGGGAAAAGATAACAAAGAAGAATTCGCGCTCGTGACCGTGCGTGATATTGTCCGCTCGCAAGCGGTTTTGCTCGAACATCTCGGCATCGAAAAATTAAAAGCGACAATCGGCGGCTCGGTCGGCGGAATGTGCGCTCTGCAAATGGCGGCGGATTTTCCTTTCCTCGCCGAAAAATGCATTGCGATTGGCGCGTCGCCGCTGTCGGCGTTCGGTCTCGCGCTCAATCATCTTCAGCGCAAAGCTCTCGACATCGAAAACGACGTGCAGTTGGCTAGACAGATCGCCACGCTTTCCTACAAATCCGCCGAACTTTTCGACGCGCGTTTTGATCGCCGTCCGAATCGCAGCGGCGAAAACCCGCGTGAACATCTCGACGCGCGTTTCGATGTCGCCGGTTATCTCGATTATCAGGGCGAAATTTTTACGAAACGATTCGACGCGGACAGTTACCGGCTGATTACAAAGGCGATGGATTTGTTCGATTTGAGCGACGAAGAAATCCGGAAAATCAAAGCCGAAGTTTCGCTCGTCGGCATTTCGAGCGATTGGCTTTTCCCGATGAGAGATGTTGAAAATCTGACGCGAAGATTCATTGAAAACGGCGCGAACGCCGAGTTCGTCGAATTCGTTTCGCCCGACGGACACGACGCTTTTTTGTCGGATACAAAGCAAATGAGCGAAATTCTAACGGAAATTCTCAGCGATAAAGAAGTGGTAGAAGCCTCTGCGTAAAACGGAAATTTTATGAGCGAAAAATTGATTGAAAAAAGATTGCCCGAATATCTTTTGAAGGGAAAATCCGCCGTCGTGACGGGCGCGTCGCGCGGTATCGGACGGGCGACCGCACTGCGTCTGGCGGAAGCGGGCGCGAACGTCGTCGTCAATTATTTTCAGCATCAAGCCGAAGCCGGAGCCGTCGTGAAAGAATGCGAAAAATCCGGCGGACGCGCGATTGCCGTGCAAGCCGACGTTTCAAAATTAATTGATGCCGAAAGACTTTGCGAGACGGCGCGAAATGAATTCGGCGCGATTGATATTGTCGTGGCGAACGCCGGAATTTGGGAAGGCGACGCGCTCGAAAAAATGTCGGAAGAGCTTTGGGATCGAGTTCTGGACGCGAATTTGAAGGGAACTTGGACGATTTGCCGCGCGGCGATTTCTCATCTTCAATCGAACGACGGCGGCGGCGCGATGGTCGTCGTTTCTTCGACCGCCGGACAGCGCGGCGAAGCCGGTTATTCAAATTACGCCGCGTCGAAAGGCGGGCAAATTTCTTTCACGAAAGCCTTATCGAACGAACTCGCGCCGAAAATTCGCGTCAACGCGGTCGCGCCGGGTTGGGTTGATACGAATTTGAATGATCCGGTTTTTCACGACGAAGCTTTTGTTCATCGCGTCATTGACGGTATTCCTTTAAAGCGCGTAGCGACGGCGGACGACGTTGCGCTCTCCATCGTTTTTCTCGCCTCCGATTGGTCGCGCCATATTACGGGCGAAATTTTAAACATCAACGGCGGCGCGGTTTTATGCGGCTAAACGCTTTACATTTGCCGTGTATCATTTATCATTTATCAAAAAAACTTTTCGCGCGAAATTGGTAAATGAAAGACCTGAAAGTAAAAGACATAATGAAAACGGATGTGGCGTTCTGCACGACGACGGACAGTTTGATGCGCGCCGCCGATTTGATGCGGCGGCGCGATTGCGGCATCGTGCCAATCGTTGACGAAAACAAAAAACTCGTCGGCGCGTTGACCGACCGCGATTTATGTCTGATCGTCGTCGCCCGCAATCGCAAGGCTTCGGACGTGAAAGCGGGAGAATTCGTCAAAGAAAAAACGATCACCTGCGCGGCGGAAGATAAAGTCGAAGGCGTTCTCAAAAAAATGCGCCGACATCAATTAAAACGCTTCATCGTCGTTGGCGAAGAAAAAGAATTAGTCGGGATTTTTTCGATCACCGACGTTCTGTCGTCAGTCGGAAAAAACAAAACATTGAAAAAGAAAACTTACGCGACGCTGAAAGCGATTTTCAAGCCGCGCCCGATTGTTCTGCGGGAAATTACTGAAAAAGAAGCGGAGACAAACGGAAATTTATGAAAACGCTTTTTCTCCTTCGTCACGCCAAATCGAGTTGGGACGACGCGCGACTTTCGGATTTTGAACGACCGCTCAATGAGCGCGGTTTGCAAGCCGCGCCGCTGATGGGCGAAGTTTTTAAAAAGAATAATTTTCAAGTGCAGATGATTTTAAGCTCGCCCGCCAAACGCGCCGCGCAAACCGCCGAACTTTTCAAAAAAGGCGCGCAAATAAACGGTGAAATCAAATTCGACGACCGAATTTACGAAGCCAGCCCGTCGAGACTTTTGGAAATTATCGCCGAACAAAGCGACGATTTAATCGCAATTCTGCTCGTCGGTCATAATCCCGGACTCGAAAATCTAATTAAATTTTTAACAGGTAAAATCGAGGCGATGCCGACCGCCGCGCTCGCCGTTATTAATATCGAAATTGATAGCTGGAAAAACGTCAACGCCGCCAATGGCAATCTGCAAATCCTGCTTCGTCCGAAAGAACTTTGATATTGCCAAGTTAATCCGTAGAAAACTTCGCACTCAGTATTAATTAACACTCTTTTAACATTTCGTTCACACGCGCTTAAATTTTCTCGCCTATTCTCGAACTTCAGTTTGTAACTTTTCGCGCTTTCATAAACAAGCGTTTTGTTCTAAATTTTTAATTAATGGAGCAGAGAAAACTCTTGGAGCGCGAACTCGACATCCTGCGCGACAGATTACTTTTGATGGGCGGCGAAACCGAACTCGCTTTGCAGAGAGCGATGCACGCGCTCGCGCAGCGCGACAGTCGGGTTGCCGATCAGGTAATTGAAAACGACCGCGTGATTGACCGGCTCGAACTCGAAATTGACCGCTTGAGCGTCGAGCTTTTAACTCTGCGCCGTCCGGTGGCGAAGGAATTGCGGATGGTGATTTCGATTTTCAAAATCACGCCGATTCTCGAACGCATCGCCGATCACGCAACCAGCATCGCCCGCGCCGCGCTCGAACTGAACAACGAGCCGGAATTGAAAAATTACGGAGAATTGAACGATATGGCGGAACGCGCGCTGGAAATGCTGCAATCGGTTCTCGACGCATTTACGTCGAACGATGCGGAAAAAGCCCGCCAACTGATTGCCAAAGATGCCGAAGTTGACAAAATTTACGACCGTCTGGTTGATAATTTGATGAAAACGATGTCGCAGGACGCGACCAAATCCGTTCGTCTGGCGCGACTTTTATTCGTGGCGAAAAATCTCGAGCGTATCGGCGATTATGTCAAAGACATTTGCGAACTCACCGTTTATATGAAGGAAGCGGTTTTTATCAAACATCAATGATGTTGATTTTCAGTTTTGGGTCTTTGGTTATTTTTCGGCAATCAATCACGCGCTAAATTTTGATTCCTTAAACCAAGAACCAAAAAAACAAAGACCAAAATTTATGCTCCAAGAAATTCTAATCATCGAAGACGAAGCCGATATTGCCGAAAGTCTGCAATATAATTTCAAACGCGAAGGATTTCGCGCGACGATTGCCGAATCGGGCGAGAAAGGTTTGCGGCTCGCACTGGACGAAAAAAATCCGCCCGCTTTGATTGTTCTCGATTTGATGCTACCGGGAATGAGCGGCTCGGAACTGTGCCGTCGTCTGCGGCGCGAGCCTTTGACCGAAAAAACACCGATCATAATGCTAACGGCGAAAGCCGCCGAGACGGAAAAAATCGCCGGTCTCGAACTCGGCGCGGATGATTACATCACCAAGCCTTTTTCGGTCAAAGAAGTCATCGCGCGTGTCCGCGCCGTTTTGCGCCGCGTCGAAAAAGATACGCCCGAACGCTTCGAGGACGGAAAAATTTCGATTGATTTCGCCGATATGCGCGTCGTTTGCGAAGGGAAGGACGTGAAATTGACGCGCAAGGAATTCGCGCTTTTGACGTATTTGATAAAAAGCGCGGGGCGCGTGGCGACGCGCCAAAATTTGCTCGACAATGTTTGGGGTTACAGCTATTTCGGCGACACGCGCACGCTCGACGTTCATATTCGCCGCCTGCGCCAAAAGCTCGGCGACTGCGGCGACCGCATCGAAACCGTCGTTGGTGTCGGCTATCGTTTTGCCGAACAGAAATGACCGAGTTCAAAGTTCAAGTTCAAAGTTTTCGATTTTGACTTTGAACTTTGAACTTTGAACTTTGAAGAAATGAGTTTTTTAAGCGATTTTTTATTCGGGAAAACCGCGACTGAAAATATTTCGCGTTCGGTTTTGAACGAAATCTTAGAAAAGATGCGTGAAGGCGTGATCGTCGTCGGCAGAGACACGCGCATTGTTGCTTCCAATCGAGCGGCTTATGACGCTTTCGCCCGCAAAAACGGCGCGCTCGAAAACAAACGTCTGAGCGAAGTCGTCCGCGATTTGTCTTTACACGAAGCATTTCGTAAAGCTCTCGAAGAAAATGTCTCCTCCGACATTCATCTTGAAATTCCGCTCGACAAATTAAAATACGACGTGCGCGTCGCGCCGATTGCGATTGATAAATCGAACGGCGCGATTGGCATTTTTTACGATGTGACGCAGGTCGAAATGCTCGAACGGGTGCGGCAGGAATTTTTCTCGAACATCTCGCACGAGCTGCGAACGCCGCTGACTTCGATTCTCGCGTTCGTCGAAACTCTGGAAGACGGCGCGATTGAAGACGAAGAAAATAATCGGCGTTTCCTGGGCGTAATTCGCAAAAACGCGCAGCGAATGCGCCGTCTTATTGACGATATTTTGGAACTTTCGTCAATCGAAACGGGCAACATCACTATCGAACCGAAAAAAATTAATTTGAACGCGCTCGTCGAAGAAGTTTTCACTAATCTGTCGGGCAAAGCCAAAGAACGCGGCATCGCGCTGAAAAATAAAATTCCGAAAGACGCATTTGTCTTTGCGGATGTTGTCAGGCTTGAGCAAATGCTGACGAATTTGATTGATAACGCCGTCAAATTCAATTCTGAAAAGGGAAGCGTCAACGTCTTTTTTGAAGAGCGCGAGGGAAAAAGCGTCGTCTCGATTTCCGATACGGGCGAAGGAATTTCAAACGACCATCTGCAGAGAATTTTTGAAAGATTTTACCGCGCCGACCGCGCCCGCTCGCGCGAAGTCGGCGGCACGGGTTTGGGCTTGGCAATCGTCAAGCATCTCGCGCGACTGCACGGCGGCGAAATCGCCGTGCAGTCCATAATCGGCAAAGGCTCGACTTTTACAATCGAACTGCCAATGAAAATTATTGATTCTTAGATTCTGATTTTACCGCGTCGCGCTTTGCGATCTTTGTTTGTCGTAGCTGGCGCGAACGACGGTTTTGATATTTCCTCTGACATTGAAATCGCCTTCGATTTCAATTTTTAAGGGATCGCACGCTTTCACGAAATCTTCGACGATGACGTTGATTAAATGTTCGTGAAAAATCTTCACTTCGCGGAACGAATTGATGTAAAGTTTCAAACTTTTTAGTTCGATACAGCGTTCGTTAGGCACGTATTTTAACTTGATCATCGCAAAATCCGGGAAATCGGAAAACGGGCAAATCGCCGTAAATTCGGGAATTTCAAAATCAATCCAGATTTCGCGTCCGGCGAATTCGTATTTAAAAGTGTCGAGCGGATAAAGCTGCATTTCCTCGCGCGGAGTTGAACGAATATCCAAATTTTGCTGGTTGATCGGCTGCAAAGCCGCATTGTCTGACATAAATAATTCTTCCTGAAAAATAATTTTATAAATTGAAAATTTTGATGATAAAGGATTGCGCGGCGTTCGCGCAATCAGCCTTTAAAGCGTTTGAAGGCTGAAAGATTTTGCACGCCGAGATTTTGCATCTCTTCGAGCAGATTGACGAAAATATGCGCCGTCGCCCGCGCGTCGTCGCTGGCGCGGTGATGATTGACGAGCGCGATTGAAAAATAATTGGCGAGCGTAATCAAACGATGATTTTCGACGTTCGTAATCAAACGCCGCGACAGCCGAACCGTGCAGAGCGACGGATTTGCCACGCGGTAGTTTTCGTAAATTCTGCCGATTTCGTGATTCAAAAAACGCATATCGAACGGCGCGTTATGCGCGACGAGAACCGAATCGCCGATAAAATCTAAAAAATCAGGCGCGACTTCACGAAACTTCGGCGCGTTTTTGACCATCGCATCGGAAATGCCGGTCAGCTGCGTGATAAACGGCGGAATCCCGGTTTCGGGGTTGACGAGCGTTTGAAATTCTTCGACGATTTTGCCGCCCCGAACGCGAAACGCGCCGATTTCCGTCACGCGGCACGGCGGCGTTTTCGCGCCCGTCGTTTCCAGATCGAAGACGACATATTCCATCTCCGCAAAATCGCGCCGCTCGAAATCCGATTCGATCAACTCCAAAACATCGTCGTTCAAAAAAAGGCGCGGATCGGTTTCGACCAGATCCGACACGAGCAGTCTGGCTAAATCCGGCGGCGGCTGGCGAATCTTCATCACGCGGTCAACGACCTTGACGGCGGACGCGCGACCGCCGAAAGATTGCAGAAGTTGAATCGTTTCGCTGATTAGTAGAGAATCAGATATTAAGTTCGGCGAAGGCGGCATCTTGCATCTATTTTAACGGGAAAATGCGAATTCGCCAATCCGCGCCGTATTTGCCGAATAATTTTTCGTTGATGAGAAAAGAAAATATAAAAATCGTTGATGGCTATTTAAACGCGCTCAAGAAAAAAGATTTGTCGCTCGCGCCGCTTGCCGACGAGGTGAAATTTACCGATCCAATCGCCGGTGAAGGCGCGGGCGCGGAAAATTTCAAAGCATTTTTATCGGGTTTTCTGCCTGCCATCAAAGACGTGCGCGTTTTCAGCCACGTTTGCGAAAATGAAACTGTTATAACGCATTTCGCCGCCGAAACGATTTTCGGAACGATTTCGATTTTAGAAAAATTCGTCGTCAAAGACGGCAAAATCAGCGAACTGCACGGCTTTTACGATCCGCGCCCGATTGTCGGCGGCTGAAAATTTCTATTCTTTCCATTTATGAATTCCGAACGGGTTTTAGAAAAATTTCGCGCTTCCGACGCGCTTCTCGAAGGACATTTCGTTTTATCGAGCGGTCTGCATAGCCCGCAATATCTGCAATGCGCGCTCGCTCTGCAATATCCGGCGGACGCTGTAAAATTCGGCAAAGCGATTGCCGGGCATTTTGTGGACGCGAACATCGAAACCGTCGCATCGCCCGCAATTGGCGGTTTAATCATCGGCTATGCAGTCGCGCAAAGTTTGAATGTGCGCTTTATCTGGACGGAACGCGAAAACGGCGCGATGACTGTGCG
>CAXTMQ010000017.1:12686-32412 GCA_964245305.1 uncultured Pyrinomonadaceae bacterium | reverse complement strand
TATAACGTCTATTCCGCCCTGAACCCGATTCTCGTGCAGGTGATGGCTCTCGGCTATCATTTCAATATGTATCGCAACAAACCGCTTCTTCGGAAAGGCGGCACGATGATTATCACGCACCCGTGTTTCGACGAATTCGACCCGAAATTTCACCCGTCATACATCGAATTTTTCCACCGATTATTGCCCGAATCGCGCGACGCATTTTACCTGCGCGAAAAATACGAACGCGAATTCGCCGAAAATCCCGCCTACATCGAAATGTATCGGCGCGGCAACGCCTATCACGGCGCGCACGCCTTTTTTATGTGGTATTGGGGCGAAAACGGTCGCCAGCACGTCGGCAAAGTCATCGTCGCCGGCGCGGAAAACGCCCACGTCCCCGCAATGCTCGGCTGGGAACGCGCCGACAACCTGACCGAAGCGATTGCGATGGCGCGTTCGTATCAGGGCAGAAACGCCGAGATTACGATGCTGCATCAGCCGATTATCGGGCTTTGTAATGTGAGCGATTAGAAATGGAAGCCGTAATTTTTGTTGGGATCCAAGGTTCGGGAAAATCAACCTTTTTCAAGGAAAGATTTTTCGATTCGCACATTCGCATCAACCTTGATATGTTGCGGACAAAGAATAGAGAGAATTTGATTTTTGAAGCGTGTCTTGAAGCGAAGCAAAAGTTTGTAATTGACAAAACGAATCTGACGCGAGAAGAAAGGGAAAAGTATATCGCCGCCGCGAAAAGTTTCGGTTTCAAAACAATCGGTTATTATTTCCAAACAAATTTGGAAAAAGCTATTGAACGAAACAATCGGCGCGAAGGCAAAGCAAAAGTTCCTGAAAAGGCTTTGTTGGGTTCGTTCAAAAGATTACAGATTCCGCAATTTGACGAAAATTTTGACGAATTGTTTTACGTTTCGATAAATGACGAAAATAGTTTTGTCGTCGAAAATTGGAAAGATGAAATTTGATGAACTCGATAAGAAAATGCGCGTTTTTGAAACGGCGCACGACATCTGCGTTTTGCCGAAAATGTTTATGACGGCGCGGAATGACGGCAGAAGTTTTACGCGCTTGACGAAAGAAGTTCACAAATTTAAAGCACCGTTTGACGTGCGAATGCGCGATATGATGGCAGAAACGACTAAACATTTGATGAATTGCGGTTTTAATGTCATTTTTGGCTATACGCAATCAGACGAAATTTCTTTGTTGTTTCATCCTGAAGTCAGTTCTTTTGACAGAAAACTGCGAAAATACAATTCGATTTTGGCGGGCGAGGCAAGCGCGAAATTTTCGCTTCTGCTCGGCGATGTTGCCGCATTCGACTGCCGCATTTCCGAACTTCCGACGGTTGATCTTGTTTGCGATTATTTTCGCTGGCGCAACGAAGACGCGCACCGCAACGCTTTGAACGCGCACTGTTACTGGCTTCTGCGCGGACAGGAAAAATCAGTCGGCGAAGCGACCGAATTTATGGAAAGAAAAAGCGTCGCCGAAAAGAACGAACTGCTTTTTCAAAACGGCGTGAATTTCAACGACATTCCGCTCTGGCAAAAACGCGGAACCGGACTTTATTGGGAAGATTACAAAAAGGAAGCGATAAATAAATTAACGGGCGAAAAAGTTATGGCAATGCGGCGGCGAATCAAAATTGATTATGAATTGCCGATGCGCGACGAGTTCAGCGATTTTATTAGAAGTTTATTGCAATGAAATTATCACCAACCGAAATTTTTGAAGGGAAGAAGATTTTCTTTATCGGCGGCACGGGCTTTGTGGGCAAGGTGACGCTTTCGATGCTGCTGCATAATTTTCCGAATGTCGGGCGAGTTTACGCGACCGTGCGAGCCAGGAATTTGGAGGAATCGAATAACCGTTTTTGGGCGAGTATTGTGACGAGTCCGACGTTTGATCCGCTGCGCGAGAAATACGGAGACGGGTTTGAAGATTTTATCCGTGAAAAAGTCGTGCCTGTAAACGGCGATGTCGGGAATGAATTTCTCGGAATGGACGAGGCGGAAGCGCAAAAGATAATGCAGGATTGCGATGTAATTATCAACGGTGCGGGAAACGTGACGTTTAATCCGCCGCTTGAAAGCGCACTTCGCACGAACGTCGTCGGGTCGAATAATATTTTGAAGTTGGCGCGGATGATGAAGCGTCCGACTTTGGTTCACGTTTCGACTTGTTTTGTTGCCGGAAAACGTTCGGGCGCGGTTTGGGAAAATGAAAAGGTGGTTGGTTATTTTCCGCGTAAAAATGAATTAATCGGCACGACTTTTGACGTTGATAAGGAAATCGAAGACTGCGCGAGATTGTCGGAACAGGCGCGTCAGGAAGCGGACGATGCGGTGCAGATTGCGAAATTTCGTGAGCAGGCGCGAAAGCGTTTTGAGGAAGAAGGGCGCGACCCGGACGATGAAGCGGAACTGAAATCGGCGATTTTCCGCGAGCGCAAGATGTGGATTCGTGAGCGGACGACCGAACTCGGCGCGGCGCGGGCAGAGTATTGGGGCTGGACGAATATTTACACTTATTCGAAATCGCTTGCCGAGCAGATTATTGCCAAGCAGGACGACGTTGTGAAGACGCTTGTCAGACCGTCGGTCGTCGAATCGGCGAACGAATATCCGTTTGCGGGTTGGAACGAAGGTTTTACGACGACCGCGCCGTTGCTGCTGATCGCTCTGCGCGGGCAGCCGATTATTCCCGTTAATGAAAAGTTGGTGCTGGATATTATTCCGGTTGATATGGTCGCGGGCGCGATTTTGGCGGCGGCGATGAATGTTTTGATTGACGATAAACCGCCGCTTGTTTTTCAGGCTTCGAGCGGCGACTCGAATCCGAATGATATGAAGCGGATGGTCGGACTCGTCGGATTGTATAAACGCGATTACTACAAGGAAAAAGACACGGGCAATAAATTATTAAACAATTTCGCGGCGATGATCGAAACTTCGCCGACGACGCAGGCGAAATACGAACGCTATTCCGCGCCGATGTTTAATAAACTGGCGAAACGCGCCAACAATCTGCTTGATAAAGCCGCGCCGAATTGGGCGGGCGGACGGCTCGGAAATATCGTTTCGGATTTAAAAAAGTCGGTCGAATCTTTCGAGCAGACGACGCAGGAAACGATTGATGCTTTTGCGATGTTCAAGCCGTTTATGGTTGATAACGCTTACGAATATCGCTCGGACAACGTGCGGGCTTTGATGTCGCTCGTCAAAGAAAAAGAAAAGCATCTGCTGCCGTGGTATCCCGAAAAATTGGATTGGTATGATTACTGGCTCAAGGTTCATTTTCCCGGAATGCGAAAATGGGTTTTGCCGCAGATGGAAGAAGATTTAAAGCAGATCGAAAAGCGTTCTTATACCTACAAAGATTTGCTTGATTTGTTCGACACTTCCGTGAAAAGATTTCCGACGCGCATCGCTTTGAAAATTGAGCGTAACGGCAAGCAAGAGCAATACACTTACGAAGATGCCAAAGAATTAACTCTTCGCGCCGCCGGATTTTTGGCTGAGAATAATATCAAGCACAACGACCGCGTGATTTTGTTTTCCAATAATATGCCCGAATGGAGCTTGACCTATTTCGGCATTTTGAAAGCGGGCGCGACGGCGATTCCGATTGATCCGGCGAGTTCGGTTGACGAAATTATCAATTTTGCCAAAGCGGGCGAAGCGTCGGCGATTATTATTTCGCCGAAACTTTTTGATGAAAATCCTGATTTGTCGGAACGATTAAAAGATGCGGGCGTTGATATAAAAGTTTGGACGTTCGACGAAGTTTTTGAGATTCAGGACGAAACTGAAGAAGCGCGTAGAAACGCCTTGTTGCCGAATAAAATTTTGTCGGGTTCGGTCGCCAGTTTGATTTTCACGAGCGGCACGACGGGAACGCCGAAAGCCGTGATGCTGTCGCACAAAAATTTCGTCAATATGATTTCGATGCTCTCATCCGTACTCGATATGGACATCACCGACGGTGTCTTGTCCGTGCTGCCGATGCATCATACGTTTGAATTTTCGGCGGGATTCTTAACGCCGTTTTCAAACGGAACGCAAATCACATATCTCGACGAATTAAGCGGCGAAGCACTCGCGCACGCCATCGAAAACAATCTGGTAACGGGAATGGTCGGCGTTCCCGCGCTCTGGGAAATGCTGCATCGGCGCATCAAAACACGGCTCAGAGAACGCGGCGATTGGTTTGCGGATTTGGCGGATAACGTCATTGAATTTAATGCCTGGCTGCGCGACAACACATTTTTCAATCTCGGTCCGATTATCTTTTTCCCGATTCATCAGGGAATGGGCGGACGTATGCGCTACTTGATTTCGGGCGGTTCGGCGTTGTCGGAAAAAGTTCAAAAAGATTTACACGGATTAGGATTTACGGTTTTGGAAGGCTACGGATTAACCGAATCTTCGCCCGTTTTAACCGTCACGCGACCGGAAAATAAACTGATTCGCGGAAGCGTCGGCAAGCCCTTGCCGGGCGTGGAAGTGAAAATTGAAAACCCCGACGCAAACGGTGTCGGCGAAGTTCTGGCGCGCGGGCAAAACGTGATGCTCGGTTATTACAACAATGAGGCGGCGACCGATGAAGTTTTACAAGACCGTTGGCTGAAAACGGGCGATCTCGGAAAACTCGACGAAGACGGAAATCTGTATATCGTCGGACGCTCGAAAGATGTCATTATTGATTCCAACGGCAAAAATATTTACCCGGACGAAATCGAAGACCTTTACGGCAAATCCGCGTTCATTAAAGAATTGTCCGTCGTCGGTTTGCCCGATGAAGACGGCGGCGAAAAAATTGCCGCGCTCGTCGTGCCTGATTATGAATACGACATCGCGCTTTCACGCGCCGCCGCAAACAAACGAATCGAAGAACATTTCCGCGAAGTTTCCGCCGGACTGCCGTTTTTCAAGCGAATCAAAATTCTGCACTTAACGCCGTTTGAATTACCAAGAACGGCGACGCGCAAAGTCAAACGCCCCGAAGTTGTCGAATTTCTGCAAACGCTCGAAGCGAAATCGAAAAACAAAACGCGGATTTCCGCCGATTCCAAAGGCGATGACACGGCTTTATGGATTCGCAAAATCACCGCAAGCGTTTCAAATCGTCCGCTTGCGGACGTCACGCTCGAATCGAAACTTGCCGATTTGGGCTTTGATTCATTAATGTTCGTCGAACTGCAAGCCGCCGTCGAAGACGCAGGCGGGCGCGTCGCGTCCCCGGACACTTTGAATGAAGTCCAAACCGTCCGCGAACTTTTAACCGCCGTCCAGCGAATTGATAAATCGAAAAAACTGGTTGACGCGCCCGAACCGGAAGAGAAAAAAGACGATGAAATTTTCATCCCGTCAATCATCCGCCGCGTCGGAAATCAGTTGATTGATTTCGCGCAGGACAAACTTTACGACAATGTTTTGGATACAAAAATCGAAGGCGAAGCGAACGTGCCGCAACACACTAATTTTATCGTCGCGCCGAATCATTCGTCGCACATCGACACGGGCTTAGTTAAAAAAGCGCTCGGTAAAGACGTCGCCGAACAAACCGTCGCCGTCGCCGCCGCCGATTACTGGTTCGACACGAAATACAAACGCGCCTATATGAACAACTTCACGACGCTCATCCCCATCGAGCGCACGGGAAGTTTGCGACAGAGCTTGCGCCACGTCACGGAAATTTTAAAGGAAGGCTATAACACCCTGATTTTCCCGGAAGGCACGCGCACGACGACCGGCGAAATGTCAGAGTTCAAACCGATCATCGGCTATCTCGCGCTCAACGAAAAAATCGGAATTCTGCCGATCTACATCTGGGGAACTTACGAAGCATTTCCGAAGGGAATGACTATCCCAGGGCAAAAAAGCCTCGGCGCGAAAGTCGGCGCGAAAGTCGGGCGTTTTCTCGAATACGACGAACTTAGAGAAATGACCAAAGACGTTCCCAATACCGAAGCGTATCGCTTAGTTGCCGCAAGAGTACAATTTGAGATCGAAAATATGCGCCGTGGCGGCAAACGCGACAAATTCGATGTCGCAAGCGTCAGAAAAAAATGGAAAGCTGAACGCCGCAAGTCGCGCAAGCAAGAGCCTGTGATTGATGAATAAAAACCAGTTTATGACGGAGATAAAAATCAGGCTCGCGAGCGACAAAGATGAGGATTTTATTGTTTCGCTAGTTCCGCGCTTGACCGAATTTGAACTGCCGCCGTGGCGTGAGGCGAAACAAATGAATTCTGTCGATGCGGAAGTTTTGAGCCGCGCGTTATTAACAAGTCCGCCCGAATCAATAATTTTCGTGGCGGAAGATGCTGATAACGTTCCACTGGGTTTTATTCATCTGAATATTTCTGCCGACTATTACGCTTCGGAAAAACACGGGCATATTTCTGATATAGTCGTCGCGCCCGATGGCGAAGGGCGCGGCGTCGGAAAGGCGTTAATGACTGCCGGTGAAGATTGGGCGAGAGCGCAAGGATTCAAGTGGCTGACCCTTAACGTTTTTTCGCATAATGGTCGAGCCAGAAACTTGTATGAAAAACTCGGTTACGGCGAAGATACGATTAAATACATTAAGGAATTAGAGTAACTCCGGCTATGAATCAATCGAAAAACAAATTTCTACTTTTCATCATTTTGTTTCTGACGGGAGTATTTACCGTCAACGCTCAACAAAAGATTGATAAAAAACAAATGGCGGCGCGGGTCAAAAGCGAATTTTTGCACGCCTGGAACGGTTATAAAACATACGCCTGGGGACACGATGATTTGAAGCCGGTTTCCAAGACTTACCGCGATTGGTACGGGCAGACGATTTTGATGACTCCGGTTGATTCGCTCGATTCGCTGTATTTGTTGGGGTTCAAAAAGGAAGCGGACGAGACGAGAAAATACATCACCGAAAATATCTCGTTCGATAAAGATATTGACGCGCAGAATTTTGAAATCACGATTCGTCTTTTGGGCGGTTTGCTTTCGGCTTATCAGATGACTGGTGACAAAAAACTGCTCGCGTTGGCGGAGGATTTGGGAAATCGTCTGTTGCCCGCTTTCGATTCGCCGACGGGAATGCCGTATCGGTTCGTCAATCTCAAAACGGGCAAGACGAAAGACGCGATTTCTAATCCGGCGGAGACGGGAACGCTGTTAATCGAATTTGGAACGCTTTCAAAATTGACGGGGAAACCGATTTTTTACGACAAAGCTAAAAAGGCTTTGGTCGAAACTTACAAGCGGCGTTCAAAGATCGGACTCGTCGGCGAAAACATCAACGTCGAGACGGGCGAATGGACGAACGCCGACAGCCACGTCAGCGGCGGGATTGATTCTTATTACGAATATCTTTTAAAGTGCGCGATTTTATTTGATGACAAAGACTGCAAAAAAATGTGGGAAGACTCGATTACGGCGGTCAGTAAATATCTGGCTGACGAAAAGGGCGGCGAGCTTTGGTATGGTCACGCGGATATGAATTCGGGCAAGCGCGGCGCGACCGCTTACGGCGCGCTCGATGCTTTCTTTCCGGCGGTTCTCGCGCTCGGCGGCGATTTGGAACGCGCAAAAAGATTGCAGGATTCGGGCTATAAAATGTGGATGAAGAACGGCATCGAACCCGAAGTTTTCGATTATGAAAAGGGCGAAGTAACTTATCCGAGTTATCCTCTGCGACCGGAAATCGTCGAATCGGCTTATTACCTTTATCAATATACGAACGATGAAAAATATTTGCAGATGGGCAGGACATTTTTTGAAGACACGGTAAAATACTGCAAAACCGATGTCGCTTACACGGGGTTGAAATCTGTCGTAACGAAGGAAAAAAACGATTATATGCACAGCTTTTTCTTTGCCGAAACGCTGAAATATTATTATCTGCTGTTCGCGCCGCCGAAGACTTTAGATTTCAAAAAGGTCATCTTTAATACCGAGGCGCATCCGATTCGGAAAACGTGGTAATTTATAAAAATGGCTGAGAAAAAGACAAAAGCAATATCGAAAAAGTCCGCTAAGAAAATTTTAATCACGGGCGGAACGGGATTTCTTGGAACGCATATCGTCAAACAATTTCTCGACACGGGCGCGAAAAATTTGCGCGTGATGGCATCGAGCGTTCCCGGATGGATGACGGATGCGGGCGTTGAAGCGTTTGCCGGTTCGGTGACGAAAAAAGAAGATGTCGCGGCGGCGACGAAAAATTGCGAGGCGATTTATCACCTCGCCGGACGAGTGTCGTTCGATTATGACGGCGCGGCGCAGATGAACAAACTGCACGTTGAAGGAACGCGAATTTTATGCGAGGCGGCGAAGGAAAATGAAGTTAAAAATTTTATTCTCGCGTCGTCATCCGGAACTTCCGCCATCAGCGAAACGCCGGAAATAATGGACGAGACTTATCCGCAGCCGGTTGAGATTTTGACGAAATGGGCTTATTACGCTTCAAAATATTACCAGGAAAAAACCGCGCTTCGGGCGTTCTCGGATAAAGGCGAGCGGCTCGTGATTTTAAATCCGTCGCTGCTTTTGGGCGAAGGCGATGAACGCCTGAGTTCGACGAAAATCGTGCTTGATTTTATGGCGCGAAAATTTCCATACACGCCGTCGGGCGGAATGAGTTTTGTGGACACGGCGGACGCGGCGGCGGCATTTGTCAACGCGCTCGATAAAGGCAGACACGGTGAACGCTACTTGCTCGGCGCGGCGAATTGGACGGTCGCCGAATTTTTCGGAAGGCTCGAACGACTTTCCGGCGTTTCCGCTCCCATTCTCAAAGTTCCAAAATCAATCGCGGTCGCCGGTTCAAATTTGATCTCGTCTCTCTTTAAAACTTTCAATAAACCCGCGCCGTTTGTAGCATCGGAAGTAGAAATGGGCGAATATTTCTGGTATTTCGATTCATCGAAAGCCGCTGAAGAATTAAATTTCACGACACGCGAGCCACAGGAAACTTTGCAGAACACGATCAAATATCTGCGCGAAAATTTTCTGGGCGAAGGCATTTTTAAATAGTGGAAAACTGAAAATGCAAAATAAAATTCCACAACTATTTGCCTTTAGTTTTTGTTGACGTTGATAAAATAAAGGTCGGTTGCCGCCTCAAATTCATCTTTTCCAAGAGTGGTTTTCATCTCTTTCCAGGCAGCGGTCGGTTGAATAATTTGCCATTCGTTTTTTGTTCCGACGCGAACGGGCATTGCAAAATTCGGTTCGTCCGCTTTCCAGCGATAAGAGACTGTTTTTTTCGCTTCGTCAAATTTCAGTTCGAGCGTCGGAAGTGCCGCGCGTCTTAAATACTGATTAAAAATCGGCGTTAAATTCTTCTTTGTTTCCTTATTGAAAAAAGCGACGACATCTTCTGTCATAATGTTTTGATATTTGAATTTTTGGTAAAAATCACGAATCAATTTCCACCAGATTTTATCGTCGTCAATTACGCTGCGAAGCGTGTTGAGAAAAAGCGCGCCTTTGAAATACTGGTCTTGCGGCGGAACATTTTTGCTGTTGCGTTCGGAGATGATTGGCTGCTCGTTTTTAACTTTTGCTTTGTAACCGTTCGTGTATTTGAGCGCGTCTTCTCGTCCCCAGAGATATTCGACATAGAGGCATTCGAGATATGTCGTCCAGCCTTCGTGAATCCACATATCCGAATGGTCGGCGGCGGAAACGGCGTTACCGAACCATTCGTGTCCGCTTTCGTGAATGATGATGAAATCGAAACGCAGGCTGATGCCGACATTCGTCCAATCGCGTTCGAGATAGCCGTTGGCGAAGTGGTTTCCGTAAGTAACCGCGCTTTGGTGTTCCATTCCCGAATACGGAGCTTCGATTAATTTATAACCGTCTTTTTTGAACGGATATTCGCCGAAATAATGTTCGAACGCTTCGATCATTTTGTTCGTCTGCGCGAACTGCGTTTTGGCTTTTTCCAGATTCGCGGGCAGAACATAAAAATCGAGCGGCAAATCTTTATACTGATCGCTGAAATGCGTGTAATTTCCGATGTTCATCGAAATGCTGTAACTGTTAATCGGATACTGCACGTTCCAATCCCAGCGCGTGTAGCCGTCGCCCAAATCGGTTTTGCCGATGAATTTTCCGTTGGAAACGTCAGTCAGATTGTTCGGAATCGAAACGCTGATTCGCATATTTTCCACTTCGTCGCGCCATTGATCTTTGTTCGGAAACCAGATGCTCGCGCCCGGACCTTCGCACGAAGTATTGACCCAATCATTTCCGCCCGGGTCTTTTTTAAATGTAATGCCGCCGAATCTGCCCGTTTCAATCGGGTTGCCGGAATAATAAAAATCAATCGAATAAATCTTTCCTTTTCGCAGCGTTTCGGGAAAATCAATCAAAGTCGCTCTGGCTTCGCGCTTGAATTTCAACGGCTTATTTTCCCGCAAAATTTTATCAACATTCAGCGCGGGATGAAGATCAATTTGAATGCGTTTGTCATCTTTCAGCATCTTGAAACGAATCGTATTTTTACCGCTCAGAAACTTTTTATCCGGTTCGACGCGAACGTCCAAATGATAGAAAAGCAAATCGTTGTTGGCGCGATATTGTCCGTAATTGTAATCCAACGCATCGGATTTCGACGCTTCCGTCGGCGTTGATTGCGCGAAGAGCGACGCGGCGGCGAACGAGAACAAACCGAAAATTAACAAACTGAATAAATTTTTCTTGAACATTTTTATCTTAGATTTTTGAACGAATTTTGAAAATTGAAAACTCTCTTAAACGGAAGTTGGTAAAAATTTCGGCGGTTTTCGCGCTTTCGTCATTTGCTCGAAAGCGTTGGCGATTTTTATCAGCGTCGGTTCAGTAAAGGCGCGTCCCAAAAATGTCATTCCGACGGGCAGTTCCTGCACGAAACCGGCGGGAACGGTGATGCTCGGATAACCAGCGACCGCCGCGAAACTCGTCAAGCCTTCAAACACGCCGCAATCGCCGTTGACCAAATCGGTCATCCACGCCGCGCCGCCCGACGGCGCGACGACGGCATCGAGTTTGTTTTTTAACATCACCGCGTCAAGTCCTTGTGCTTGAGACATTGATTTCGATTTTTGCAGCGCGAGACGATAGGCGCGTTCGTTCAAATCCGGTTTCTTTTCCGCCATTAAGAAAATTTCCTGACCGAAATAAGGCATTTCCTTTTCGCGGTTCGCGTCGTTGAATTTAATTAAATCGGCGAGCGTTTTATATTGTCCGCCGCGCGTCGTCAGATATTTATTCAAGTCGGCTTTGAATTCGTAAAGCAGAACTTCAAACTCGGCATCGCCGAATTTGCCGAACGTCGGAAACTCGACATCAACCAAAGTCGCGCCGCCGTCTTTAAAAACTTGCAAAAGCGGTTCGATAGCCGCATCAATCTTGGAATTTTTGCCGAAAATCTGTCGTCCGACTCCGATTCTCATTTCGCGCAAACCGTCTTTTTGCAAAAAGCGCGTGTAATCTTTTTCACCCTTCGCGGCTTGCGAAGTTATTGAATCGTTTTTATCTGCGCCGACTAAAACGCTCAGAAGCGCGGCGGCATCGGCGACGGATCGCGCCATCGGTCCGGCGGTGTCTTGCGAATGCGCGATTGGAATCACGCCGCTTCTCGAAACGAGTCCGAGCGTCGGTTTGATGCCGACAATTCCGCACGTCGCCGCAGGACAAAGAATCGAGCCGTCGGTTTCCGTGCCGACGGCGATTGCCGCGAGATTCGCCGCGATTGCCGCGCCCGAACCCGACGACGAGCCGCACGGATTTCTGTCCAAAATATACGGATTATGCGTTTGCCCGCCGCGTCCCGACCAGCCGCTCGAAGATTTGGTCGAACGAAAATTCGCCCATTCGCTTAGATTGGTTTTGCCCAAAATAACCGCGCCGGCTTTGCGTAATTGCTGAACTAAAAACGCATCCTGCTTCGGTGTCGGCGCGTCGAGCAGAGCCAGACTTCCGGCGGTTGTTTTCATTCTGTCGGCGGTGTCAATATTATCTTTGATTAAAACGGGAATGCCGTGAAGCGGCGAGCGAATCTTTCCCGCCTTTCGTTCGCGGTCGAGCGTTTCGGCAATTTCGAGCGCGTCGGGATTCGTTTCGATCACCGAATTTAATTTCTGATCAATCTCCTTGATTCGTTCAAGATATTTTCGGGCGATTTCTTTGGCGGACATTTTGCCCGACGACATTGCGGCTTGCAAATCGGCGACGGTCGTTTCTTCGAGTTCAAAATCCTTCGCGGCGGTAAAATTCAACTCGTTCGCGCCGTTCGTTTTCAAATTCATCATGGCGATTCCGCCGAGCGCGGCGGTTTTCAAAAAATCTCTTCGTTCGATATTTTTCATTCTATTACTCTGTAAATTAGAAATTGTTTTCGTTACATTTTACTTTGACACCGATTTCCCGCAAAAAAAATTGGACTCGCATCGAAACTTATTTCATAATGAATCTCAAAAAAAAATGAGGACAAACTTAAAATGTCAAAGAAAATTTGGACGACGGTTCTGATTGCGTTTTTTTTGTTTCCGAATATGACGGTTTTTTCAAATGTAACAAAAGACGCGGCGGACAAGCAATTTGAAGCGTTGGCGAACAAATATATCGCCGAGCTTTTAAAGATGAATCCCGAATGGGCGACCAATCTGGGCGAGCATCAATACGACGATCAGTTGAGCGATTACAGCTTGGCGGGTGTGAAAAAGATGCGCGCCTTTAACGAAAAGTATCTAAGTCTGGTCAAACAGATGCCGCTCGATAAATTGAGCAAGGTCAACAACATAGACGCGCGAATTATGCGCGACAATCTCGAGTATAATATTTTTCAGATTGACGTTCTGCGCGAATACGAGTGGAATCCGATGAATTACAACGCGGGCGATTCGATCAATAATCTGATTGCCAGAGATTTCGCGCCGCTCAAAGATCGTTTGAAAAACGTCAAAGCCCGGCTCGAAAAATTTCCCGCCGTGATCGCCGCCGCGAAAGCGAATTTGGCGAATCCGCCGCGCGTTTATACCGAAACGGCAATCGCGCAGAACAAAGGCGTGATCGGTTTGGTGAAAGATGACTTGGAAATGTTCGTCGAGCAGGAACCGGAAATGAAAACCGAACTCGCGCCCGCGCGTGAAAAAGCCGTCGCCGCGCTGACCGATTACGGCACTTGGCTCGAAAAAGAATTGCTGCCGCGCTCGACCGGCGATTTTCGTCTCGGCGATGCGAAATATCGGCAGAAACTGCGCTACGCGCTCGAATCGGATTTGCCGCGCGAAGAACTTCTCAAACGCGCCGAAGCTGATTTGAAGGCAACGCAGAAGAGAATGTTTATAGTTGCAAGCGAACTTTATCAAAAAACATTTAAGCCTAAATTTGGCGACATTAGTCCTTTAGCAATTCCGCCGCCATTTCAAAAAACTCTTGAAGAGAAAAAAACTACGATCAAACTTATTCTTAACAAATTAGCCGAATCGCGTCCGACGAATGATACGATTGTTGCTAAAGCGAACGAAGATTTGCAGAAAACGACCGAATTTGTTCGAGCGAACAAACTCGTCACCGTGCCAAACGAGCCGGTGAAAGCGATTGTGATGCCCGAATTTAAACGCGGCTCGGCGGTCGCTTACTGCGATTCAGCCGGACCGTTCGAGAAAAAGAACGAAACATTTTTCGCCATCTCGCCGACACCGAAAGATTGGACGGCGGCGCGCAGCGAATCGTTTTTCCGCGAGTATAACGATTATATGCTCAACGATCTGACGATTCACGAAGCGATGCCCGGACATTATTTGCAGCTCGTTCACGCCAATAAATTCAAAGCTCCGACGATGCTTCGCGCGATTTTTACAAGCGGTTCGTTCATCGAAGGCTGGGCGGTTTATTCGGAACAACTGATGGCTGAAAAAGGCTTCGGCGGCGCGGAAACCGAGATGCAGCAGTTGAAAATGAAACTGCGCGTCATCATCAACGCCATCATTGACCAGAAAATTCATACGATGGGAATGACCGAAAAAGAAGCGATTGCGTTTATGATGAACGAAGGCTTTCAGGAAGAAGGCGAAGCGGCGGGGAAATGGAAACGCGCGCAGCTTTCCTCGACGCAGCTTTCAACGTATTACGTCGGCTCGGTCGAAATCAACGACATTCGTAAGGCTTACGAAGCGAAAAACAAAGGCAAAGTTGATCTGCTGATAATGCACGACGAGATGCTTTCATTCGGCTCGCCCGCCGCTAAATATGTTAAGGAAATGATGAATCTGAATTAAGGCGAAGATTATTGAATAAGCGCGACTGTTATTGATTTGCGGACACGACGGAGGCTTACGCGGACCCGGCGGGCGGCGGGTTGTAGCCTTCGGATTCGAGGCGGTCAATCCAGCGGGCAATGTCAACCCATTCTTCGTCTTCCATCAAAGTCTCTTTGAAGGCTTCGAGCGCGTGTGACTGATATTTTTTGATAAACAGATACCGCTTGGCGGTTCGCCTCCAGTGTTTGACCTTAATTACCGATAAATGGAATTCTTCGTCGGCTTTTTCCTCCTGATAGCGTTCATATTCCGCCGCCAGTATTTCTTCCGTATTTTCGATTGCCCGGCTTAAATCATTTAAAACAGACGTTGCTTTAATTTTCGCTTCCGGCGGCAAAGTCGGCAGCAGGCGCGTATGTTCATCGCGGCTTTCGATCATTTCGGTCAGCTTTTCGAGGTTTTGCCGATACTCGACGGGCATTTCATAAACCTTCGGTTTCGGCGTTTTATAAGCGGGCGGCGGTTCGCTGATTTTGCCCGCTCGATACGCTTCCTTGAGAGCGATGCGCCGGTAAAACTCTTCAACGTCTTCGTTGGACATATCCTGTATAGTCAATTCCTTGAATTCCTCGAAAAGATGCGGCGTGTCGTTTTTTATAATAATAAAAAGGTCTTCGAGGTTTTCCATCGCAGAATCGAGCGCGGTATTGAACTGCTCATTATTCGTCGCTTCGGAGAGTTTGGCGGCGGCGAGCGTCGGAAAAACGTCCGCTTTCGACGCGGGCTTGACTTTCAGCCGGTTGAGCTTTTTCTTTAATCTGTCCTTCATAAACTATGCTCGAGCTTTGCTGCCCCTATTTATTTTCCAATCTTTCGCAGACTGCCTTCGCCGCTGATTTGGCGCGTGTTGATTTTGGCGACTCGTTCGGCTTGCGCGAAGGCGCGAAGGAAATTTTCGCCTAAAACTTTGCGAATGTCCTGTTCAGAGTAGCCGCGTTTGAGCATTTCGTAAGTTACGAGCGGCAAATCTTCCATTCCGTTCATTCCGGCGGGCAAAAACGGAACGCCGTCAAAATCCGAACCGATGCCGATGTAATCAATGCCGATCAAATTTTTGATGTAATCGATGTGATCGACGACTCTGGTGTAAGGAGCAATGAAAATCGGGTTCGGGTCGAACAGCTTGCGTTCGGCTTCGTTATAGGCTTCGGGATTGTCTTTGTATTGCTCTTTGAGCGCATCAATCTGCGGTTTTAGACGTTTGGCGCGTTCGTTTTCTTCAGTGTTCGTGCGTGCATCGAGAAACGACGGGTAAAAATTTATCATTACCACGCCGCCGTTTTTCGGCAAGCGTTTTAAAATATCGTCCGGCACGTTGCGCGTGTGGTCGTTCACGCCGCGCGCGCCCGAATGCGAAAAAATGACCGGCGCGACTGAAACGTCGAGCGCGTCCGCCATCGTTTTCGCCGAAACGTGCGAAATATCAACGAGCATTCCTAAGCGATTCATTTCTCTGACGACATCTTTGCCGAAATCCGACAAACCGTTGTTGCGCGGTTCGTCGCGGTGCGCGTCCGCCCAATTGTTGGTGTTGTTGTGCGTTAAAGTCATATATCGCACGCCGAGACGATAAAATTCGCGCAAATCGGCGAGCGAATCTTCAATCGCGTGTCCGCCTTCGATGCCCATCAGAGCGCAGATTTTATTTTGCTTTTTCGCGCGGCGAATATCTTCGGCGGTCGTGCAGAAATTAAATTTTTGCGGATATTTTTCGACGGCGCGATACGTCGAATCAATCAAACCGAGCGCGTGTGAAGCCGAGCCGCCGGTTTTAACGAAGTTTCCAGAAACGTAGATCGAGAAAAATTCGCCCGTGATTCCCGATTGTTTGAATCGCTGCAAATCGGTATGAAACGGATCGCCGTCTTTGTGAAACTTTCCGACGGTCGGCGTGGCGAGATCATAATCTTCGTCAAACATCGGTGTCGGAATATCGTTATGCCCGTCAACAATAATCGCCTTTTTATGTATCTTCAAAGCCTGCGCCCAAAGTTTCGAATCGGCATCTTTCGGCATCGTCTGCGCGAAAGTCGCGGCGGAAAAAGCGATTAACAAAATCAATGTAATATACCTTTTCATAATGTTTTACGGGAAATTTGGTTTGCGAATATTTTATCAAAACACTGAAAAGGCGGAACGAGATTGTCCGCCTTTTCAGTGTTTCGGAAAGTTATTTGACCGCCGTGTTATTCGAGCGCGGTTTGGCGTTTTTCACGTATTTGTCGAACCATTTAATCATTTCGTAAAGCGTCTGCTCGGTTGATTCCTTCGCCGCATAGCTGTGCGCTTCAAGCGGCAGCATAACGAGTCTGGCAGTTCCGCCCGTGCCTTGCATCGCGGCGAAAAGTCGTTCCGACTGAATCGGAAAAGTGCCTTGATTATTGTCGGCTTCGCCGTGAATCAAAAGCAAAGGCTCGTTGATTTTATCGGCGAAAAAAAACGGCGAGACGTTTTCGTAAAGCTCTTTGGCTTCCCAAAAATTGCGTCGTTCCGATTGAAAGCCGAACGGCGTTAAGGTTCGGTTATACGCGCCCGAACGAGCGATTCCGGCGCGGAAAATATCCGAATGCGCGAGCAGGTTCGCCGTCATAAACGCGCCGTAGGAATGTCCGCCGACACCGACTCTATCGCGGTCGGTTACGCCCATCTCGACCGCCTTATCAATCGCCGCCTGCGCCGAATCAACAATCTGTTTGATAAAAGTATCGTTGACTGTCAAAGGATCGCCGACGACCGGCATCGTCGTATTATCTAAAACAGCATAGCCCTGCAATAGGAAAAACAGATGCGAAAATCCGCCGATGGACGTAAAGCGATTGGTCGAACCGGAAACCTGTCCGGCGGTCGCCGCGTCGGTAAATTCGAGCGGATACGCCCAAACGACGGTCGGCAATCTGGTTCCTTCTTGATAATTCGGCGGCAGATAAAGCGTGAACGACAAGTCCACGCCGTCGGCGCGTTTATATTTGACGAGCTGTTTTTTAATTCCGCGAAGCTGCGGCGACGGATCTTTAAAATCGGTCAGTGGACGAAAAGCCATCGCCGTGCAGATTTGATTCGGCGGACAGGATTGGCGCAAAAAAAGATTCGGCGGATCGAGCGGCGATTCTTTGCGCGTGACGAACTGCGCGGCGTTGTCGGTTAAAAGCGCGACGAAACTTTCAAATTCCGTGTTGCTCGAACGCCAGATTTCGTCGGTCTTCATTGTCGCCAAATTCATTCGGCGCAAAAACGGTCTATCGCCTTCGGGCGATGCGCCCGTGCCGGTCAGGAAAATCTCGTCGCCGTTTTGCAAAATCACGCGCTCGCCATCGGGCAAAGTTTTCAAAACCGGCGTTCCGATGTCGTTATAGCGGTCGTTGACGTTCAGATCGGAAATCAATTTCGGCTGCGCGTTCGCCGAACGATAATCGGTCATAAAAATTCGTCGTCGGCGCGTGTCGCGGTTTTGATCGAAAAACAGCATCATTCCGTTTCGCTCGCCGAGTTGTCTGCCCGCGTAACGCTGTTCGACTTTCACGACTTCAACGGGCGCGGCGGAAAACGGCGCGGCGATTCGCATCAGTTTATCGCGCGGCGAAACTTTACTATTTGGATCGCCGCCGTCGAGTGCTTCCGCCCACATCAAAGTCGCCGGTTCGACCGGAATCCAATCAACGCTTCGCGCGCCGACGGGAACGCCCTGCACGGGCAAATCGTCCTGCAAAGGCAGGCTCGCCACTTTATAAATCAGCTTGCCGTTCATATCCCAAACTTCGACGTTTTTCGGAAAATACGACGACGGAAAAAGATACGAATACGGTTTTTCGAGGCGCGAAATCAAAACGTATTTGCCGTCGGGCGAAACGGTCATTTGATTGAAAATCGCCGGCTGTCCGATTTCTTTAACTTTGCCGTCGAGCGAAACGACGGCGAGCTGCGAAGTCGCGTAAAAATCAAAAAGACGTTCGTCGTTCGGCGATTTCAGCAAATCCTGAAACGTCTGCACCGCGCCGGTTTTGCCGCTCGTTTCCTGAATATTCGGCGCGATTGGCGTGATGTTTTGATATGCGGGCGCGGTGCCGCGATTTTTCGCCACCAAATTAACGAGCAAAGATTTTTGGTCGGGCATCCAATCGAAGTCGCCGAACGCCGTGTTGACTTGAATATTTTTCAACGCCTTCGCTTTGCCGGTTGCAGTTTCCAAAACCCAAAGCTCAATGCCCGTCGTGGTTTGATTGCCGAACGCGACGTATTTGCCGTCCGCGCTCCATTTCGGCGAAATTATTTGCGCGTTCGTCGGCAGGGAAATCGGCGTTTCCTTACTGTCGGAGATATTTTTCAGCCACATTTTGACGAAATACGGCTGGCGATGCTGACCGTTCGTGTTCGGGTTGATGCGCTCGCCCGCAATTCTCAACATCGGCTGCGCGAGTTCGGAAATCGGCGGATAGCGCAGCGGCTCGGCGAGCAGAATTTTATCCTTCGACGGAGAAATCGAACTCGTCGGCGCGGCGGGCGCGTTCAAAACGTCGAGAACATTCTGCGGAGGCTTTTGATAAGAACTTTGCGCTGAAACATTCAGCGCGACCAGAAAAGAAAAAATGACGGTAACTAGAATTTTATATTTCATAATTTTTTGTCTCTTCATTTCACGTCCTTGAAATTTTTAATGATTTTTTCGGCGATGCCTGGGATTAAATCGCGTTCGTTGGCGAAATTTTCAGTAAAAATCACCAGCACGAATTTCGAGCCGTCGGGCAGCTCGATATACGCGGCATCGTGGCGCGTTTTTGAAGTCCAACCGGCTTTCGACCATAATTTCGCGTCCTTCAAATTCAAATCGTTCAATGCAATCGCGGTAAATCCGTGCGCTTGATCGTCGGCGTCAATCGAAGTTCCGCTGAAATCGCGTTTCAGCAAATCCATCATTTGGCGGCTTCTTTCGGCAGAAACGGTTTTGCCCAAAACAATTTCGGTCAAAAGTCTGGCGGTCGCGCCGGTCGTCAGCATATTGCGATTTTTGCCGCTGTCGCGGAATTGCTGTTCGCGCCCGTAAGCGTCTTCGCAGTAGGTTTTCTGATTCGTATTTATATTTGAAAATCCGAGCGCAAAAAAATATCGGTTGACGGCGTTGCGCTTCTTTGCGAATTTTTCCAGTTCCGACGGCGAGAGTTCCGCGCCGCTCGACGAATCGGTCAAAACATCAACGATATACTGCGTCGCGTCGTTCGACGAAACGACGATCATATCTTTGGCGGCGCGCTGCAATTCGGGAGTGAAAAATTTGATTTTTCCGTCTTCGAGCCATTGTTCGAGCGCGACCAGGTAAAATAATTTCACCACGCTCGCCGGATAAATTTTTTGGTCGCCGCGCACACTCGCCGTTCGCAAATTGCTCGCGTCGCGCAAATCAATCAGCGTCGCGGCGACATCGTT
>CAXTMQ010000017.1:10458-12586 GCA_964245305.1 uncultured Pyrinomonadaceae bacterium | reverse complement strand
TAGAGAGTATAAACGAAAAGCGGCTTGTAAAAAAGCGATTCGGGAAAACTACAAAACGAAATGTCTGAAGAAAATCTTGTTCGCGGCATCAATCGCTGGGATTTGGCGGCGATTGCCGTCAATACGATTATCGGCGCGGGAATTTTCGGTTTGCCGTCGAAAGTCGCGGCTTTGATCGGCGGCTACAGTTTGCTGGCGTTCGTCGTCTGCGCGGTGATCGTCGGCTTTATCGTTTTGTGTTTTGCCGAAGTCGCCAGCCGCTTCCGCGAGACGGGCGGAATATTTCTTTACGCCAAAGGAGCGTTCGGCGCAATCGTCGGTTTTGAAGTCGGCTGGCTGTACTGGATCGTGCGCGTCACGACTTTTGCCGCCAATTACAATCTGCTGTTCGCCTATCTCGGATTTTTCGCGCCGGCGGCGAACGAAGGAATTTTGCGCGTCGTTTTGATCGTTTCGATTGTCGTCGTTTTAACGGGGGTGAATTTTTCAGGCGTGAAAGAGTCGGTGATTCTGACGAATATTTTCACCGTCGGTAAAATCGTCCCGCTTTTGATTTTCGCGGCAATCGGTATCTTTTTTATCGAGCCAAACAATTTCGTCTTTGACCAAACGCCGACTTACCAAACATTTTCGAGCGCGATTTTGCTTCTGATTTACGCTTTTGTCGGTTTTGAAGCGGCGGTGATTCCGGCGGGCGAAACGAAAGACCCGCAAAAAAATGTGCCGTTCGCGCTGCTCGCGGCGTTAGCTTTTTGCGCCGTTCTTTTTATCGTCATTCAAATCGTTTCCATCGGAACTTTGCCCGAATTGACGAAATCGGAAAAACCTCTGGCAGATGCCGCCGGACGATTTATGGGAACTGTCGGCGCGGGTTTTATCGCCGTCGGCGCGTTAATTTCGATTCTCGGAAATTTGAACGGCGGATTTCTCGCCGCCTCGCGCATTTTGTTTGCGATGGCTGAACAAAACGAGCTGCCGCGAATAATCGGCAAAACGCATGAGCGATTCAAAACACCGTATATTTCACTGCTGCTGACCTCGGCGGCGATGCTGTTTTTGACGTTTCATTCATCTTTCGTGATGGCTCTGACGATTGCGACCATCACGCGCTTGATCGTTTACACGACGACTTGCGCGGCTCTGCCGGTTTTCAGACGACGCGGCGACGCGCCTGAAGCGAAATTCGTCGCGCCGTTCGGCATCGCGGCGATTTTGTCTTTGATTTTAATCGTTTGGCTTTTGACGAACGTAGATTTCGGCAAGGAAGGTTTGGCTTTGATAGCGGCAGTTTTGACGGGTTTGATAATTTATGCGGCTTACGAATTTTATCGAAGACGCTTTTCGTAAATTAAATGCAATCCTTCGAGCATTAAATCATCGTCAACCGTTTCGATTAGTTTCGATTCTTCCGCGATAAGACGCGCAAATCCGCCGGTTGCAACGACGCGCGGTGATTCATTAATTTCTTTAATCATTAGCTCGATAATGCTATCAACCAAACCGATGTAGCCGAAATAAACGCCCGATTGAATTGATCCGATTGTCGAATCGCCGATAACTTTTCGCGGTTTGACGATTTCGATATTCGGTAATTGCGCGGTTTTGTGAAAAAGCGTCTCTGCGAAAATTTTTATGCCCGGCGCGATTATTCCGCCCAAAAAATCGCCGTTTGAATTTACCGCATCAATCGTCGTCGCCGTTCCGAAATCACCGACAATACACGGCTTTCCGTATTTTTCCGTCGCCGCAAACGCCGCGACGAGGCGGTCAACACCCAATTTTTCCGGCGATCCGTATTTTATTTGCAAGCCGAAATCCGAATTGTTGGTCACAAAAATCGGTTCGAGGTTGAAAAATTTATCGGCGAATTTTCGGTATGCGTCTTTCAGATGCGGAACGACCGTTGAAATAATTATCGCTTCGATTTTGTGAAAATCAGTTTGAGCATTTATTTCATCAGCAGTCTGATTGCGGACGGTCGAAATTGCTGTTTTTTGAATAAGCGATTGGTTTTTAAAAACTCCGAATTTCGTGAGCGTGTTGCCGATGTCAATCGCTAGAAGCATAGTGGAAAGTGGAAAGTGGAAAGTGGAAAGTGGAAAACTTTTTCAACTGATTTTACACTTTA
>CAXTMQ010000017.1:0-10448 GCA_964245305.1 uncultured Pyrinomonadaceae bacterium | reverse complement strand
GCGGGCAATCCACAAGCGGCGGAAGTCGCGCTTGCGGTTGCGGCGATCACGATACGCATAAAAAAGTGACTTTAGCATGGCTTCATTGGCGCGGCGAAAAAGCCGATGCCGTGAGCCAAATTGTCCTTTTGTAAATTTTAAAACTTTTTCAAATAATTTTCCACTTTCAACTTTCCACTTTTCGTTAAATTTATCCTTGCAGCGGAAGCCCGTCGTAAACTACCTGCCAGCCGTTTTTACGGCTTGTTCGCAGGCTTTTTGTAAACCATTCAATCGCTTTCGCCGGATCGTCGTAAAGCTGAACCGACGGATTGGCTTCGCGCGGATCAACGCGGCAAATCGCGCCGCCCGCCGTCGCCGTTTTGACGCAGAGCAGCGCGACCATATTATTTTTCGACAAAACCGCGGTTCGCACCTGCACATCGTCAAAATCGTCCTCGTCAAATTCGTCGAAATCGCTTATATCTTTATCAAAATCGTCAAACTCCAAATCTTCGGGTTCAAAATCAAATTCGTTTTTCATAAATCAATTTATAAATTATTTTTGTAATTCCTTTTAAAAACTACACTTTACCGCGCCAAAATTCAATCGCGGCTTATGCTGCGTCAGCCGGACGCACGTTTTCGACATCGCCCGCGTGAAGGATTTTTATTTCGCCGTTCGCCGTGCGGACGCGCAACGCGCCGTTCGGCTCGATGCCGCAGGTTGTTCCGCTGACGATTTCGGCGGCAAATTTTACGCGCACCGTTTTGCCTTCAAAATACGAAGACCGCCGCGCCCATTCGCGTCGAATTCGTTCCGCGCCGTCGTCGCTCTGAAAAATTTCGTAATACTCGCCGAACTTTTCGAGCAGCGCGTCGAGCAGAATTTTCGCATCGGTTTTCTGATTGGTTTCCTGTTCGATGGAAGTGGCGATTTCCGCGATTTCCGCCGGAAAATTTGCGTTCGTTAAATTAATTCCGATGCCGACGACGATTGCCGCGCCGATTTTTGTTTCAGTCATTTCCGCCAAAACGCCGCAGATTTTCCGTTCGTTGATTAAAACGTCGTTCGCCCATTTGATGTCGGGCTGCAGATTGTAAAAATCCTTCAAAACGTCGCAGACGGCGACCGCACTCATTAAAGTCAACAGCGGGAAAAATTTGTTTTCGATTCGCGGACGCAAAACGATGCTCGAATATAGTCCGGCATTTTTTTCAGAAATCCAGGTTCTGCCGTGTCGTCCGCGTCCGGCAGTTTGTTGTTCGGCGACGACGCACAAACCTTCGTTTGCGCCGCTTTTGGCTTGTTCGAGTGCTTCGATATTGGTTGACGGGATCGAATCGAAACGAATGACGTTAAAATTCATCGGCGGTTTTGAAAATAATTTCAGACGGGTTTCCAGAGCGAATCGGCGTAAAAAGTTTTTTTGTCGAAGAAATTTCGCTCGACGCGAAAACCGCTCGCCGCGGCTAATTCTTCGATTAGACGCAAACTGTATTTTTGAGAAATTTCCATAAAAATCGGCTCCCAAGCGGCGAATTCAAATTTTCTGGCAAGAGCCTCGATAAAAACAGTCTGCGCTTTTCGACTGATTAGAAACGAACGCGCCGCGCCTTCAATCGGGTGATAAGCCGCATAATGAGAAAAGCAGTTCAAATCGAAATTCGCGCCGAGTTCACAGTTGATGCGCGTTAATAAATTCAGATTGAACGCGGCGGTTACGCCCGAAGCATCGTCATAGGCTCGGCGAATCACGCGCGGGTCTTTTTGCAAATCGAAACCGATAAAAAGCAAGTCAGCATCGTTCATCACGGCGCGAAGCTGGCGGAAAAATTCTCGCGCCTGTTCGTGGCTGAAATTGCCGATATTTGAGCCGAGAAAAAGAATAATTTTTCTGGTTTCGGTTTTCGCCTGAAATGTTTTTAAGGTTTGAAAATAATCGCCCTGTTCGGCTTGAATCGTTAAATCGGGGAATTGCGCGGCGAATTTTTCGGTCAGCGAATGAATCGCTTCCGCCGAAATATCAATCGGAACATAGCTGAAATCAGTGCGTTGTTTGAGAAAAAAATCAATCAAAACGGCGGTTTTCGCGCCGTCGCCCGCGCCGAGTTCGATTAAATCGAAATTTTCATTTTGACCGGCGAACGCTTCAAAAATCGCGGCGGTTTGCGTCGAAAAAATTTCAAATTCGGCTTCGGTCAGATAATATTCCGGCAGACGCATAATCTGCTGAAACAGGCGCGAACCTTCGTCGTCGTAAAAATATTTCGATGAAAGAAATTTCGGTGTCGCCGACAAGCCTTGTAAAACATCTTCGGCAAAAGTATTTTGTTTTGTCGCGCTCTGCATAATTTTCAGTTCAAAGTTCAAGGTTCAAAGTTTAAAGTTCTGTAAAATCAAACGACTTTGAACTTTGATCTTTGAAATTAACTCGCCAGTCGGATTCCCGTAAACTGCCAGCGCAGCGGCGGATGGAAGAAATTTCGATAAGTTCGACGGCTGTGATTCAAAGGCGTGGCGACGCTCGCGCCGCGCAGAACCATCTGATTAATCATAAATTTTCCGTTATATTCGCCGACTGCGCCCGCCGGTTTTGTATAATTCGGATACGGCAAATATGCCGAATTCGTCCATTCCCAGCGCAAGCCCCAATCGAAATTATCACTTGCCGCTTCCCATTCAAACTCGGTCGGCAGGCGCATTTGTTTCCATTCGGCAAACGCGCTCGCCTCGTAAAACGAAACGTGGCAGACGGGACTTTCGAGATTTACTTTTCGCAAACCGGCGAACGTGTAATTGAACCATTCGCCGTCGCGCCTCCGCCAGTAAAGCGGCGCGTTGATTTCGTTTTGTTTGACCCAATCGAGACCTTCGGCGTGCCATAATCGATGATTTCGATAACCGCCGTCAGCAATGAATTCAAGAAATTCGGCGTTCGTAACGAGGCGACGATTGATTTGGAAATCTTCAAGTAAATGTTTGTGCCGACCGAGTTCGTTATCGAAATGAAAACCTTCGCCCGCGAAGCCGATTTCATACACGCCGCCTGCGATTTCGGCGAATCCTTTTTCGTCCACGTCCGCTTTTTCGACGAGCGCGAAATCTTCTCGATAAACGGGAAAAGTCGGATTAACGCTGAAAGTATATTTCAAATCAGTCAGAAGAAGTTCCTGATGCTGCTGCTCGTGATTGAGACCTAAAACGACAAACTCGCGCAATTCTTCCGATTGATTTTGTTTGAGCAGCGCGAGCATTTTCTCATCAACGTAGCGGCGATATTCGTAAACTCTTTTAACGGTCGGACGCGATAAATCGCCGCGTTGATCGCGCACTGTGCGCTCGCCGATAGTGTTGTAATAACTGTTGAAAAGAAACCCGAATTGTTCGTCGAATTCCTGGTAATTTTCGGTGAAACGCTTTAAAATCATTTCCTCGAAAAACCAGGTCGTATGCGCGATGTTCCATTTCGCGGGCGAAACGTCAACCGTCGGCTGCGGAATATAATCTTCCGTTTCGAGCGGCTCGCAAAGATGTTCGGTATATTTCCGAACCTGCTCGTAAAGCGACTGCAAATCCTGCGGCGCGGATTCGATGGCGTATGTTGCTTGCATAAATCAATTAAAACAAAAACATCTGCAAAGGGAAAGCCGATTTTTATTTTCCTTTTGCATAATGACTTTTGTTTGTGGTTTTATTCCGGCGTTTGATTTGAATGAGCGGAAATTTTTTGCAAAGATCGGCGGGCGATTTGGGCAAGATAATAGTCTTCGGCATTCAAGAGATTTTGCAGAATTGAAACTGCCGAAATATCGCCGATTGCGCCGAGCGAGCGCACGGCTTCACGTTTGACATCGGGAAATTCGTCGGAATTTCCGAGCGTTTGAATCAAAACTTCGATTGCCGATACGAACTGCGGAAAATTTTTGACCAATTGCGTATTCGTCTGCGAAATTTCAGTTTTTTGGTTTGAAAAAGTTTCCGGCGTTAAAACTTCCGCGTTGCCGGTTTGAACGATCTGCGCGATTTGCCCGATGGAACGCGCCGCGCTGCGACGAATGAATTCTTCCTTTGCCTGCGGTTTTTTCTGTAAAATCTTTGACAAAAAATCAATCGCCGAAGCGTCGCCGATTTCACCGAGAGCAAAGACGCAGGCGGATTTCACTTCGGGAATTTTGTCTTTTTGAAAAGTTTGAATCAAAGAATTGATCGCCGCCGGATTTTGAGTTTTGCCGAGAGCGTAAGCCGCTTCGCGCCGCACGAACGGTTTTTTGTCGGAAAGCAGCGGAATCAGATTTCGCGCCGATTCGTCTTTCGGCAGAAAAATAATCGAAGACGCGGCGGTCGCGCGGACGATTTCCGACGAATCTTTGAGAAGCGGAACGGCGACGCGCGAGGCTTCGGCATTTTCGAGATTTCTGATTTGAATCAAAGCGTCGCGCTTTTGTTCGGCATTGCCGCGCTCGATAATTCCGGTAAAATTTTCAAGACTTGTTTGCGCGAGAACATTCAAATTAAAAATGCAAAACACGCCGAAAAAGACCGCGCCGCAAAAGCATCGTCGCCGGTTCGCAATGTGAAATTCGTAATTCGTAGTTGATTTATTCACGCCGCGCGATAGACGTTTTGACGACGCGCTTTTTCCCATTCAAAAACCTGCCGGGCGCGGCGGTTTTCGTAAGCGTCGGAAAGCGACACGATTAAATCGTCGTTTGTTCGCGCATCTTTTGATTTTTGGAGACGTTTGGAAAGTATTTGGGAAATATAATTGACGACCGCTAAAGTTTCCGTTTCGTTTAATTTATCAATTTCACCGACAATCGTTTGTTTCGTTTGCTTGACCATCTTTTTGCCTCCGTGATTTCGGGCAGACAGTCGAGCGACAAACTTATATTTCAAGTTTTAACCGTCTGCAAAATCGAAATTTTTATCATTAAAATCTGTATTTCGATAAATCTCCAAGCCATTGAAATTACGGAAAGAATTTTAACACTAATTTGACGGCTAAATCAAAATAATTTAACTTCATTATTTTTTGCCTGCTTGACATTTTTCGGTTGAAAAGTTTATCAATGAAAATATGATTTCATACAGAAACCTGACCAAACTCCTTCTTAGATAGCCACCCGCCCGAAATCTTCGGCGCGTGTGGCGAATCCGCGCTTTCAATTTTTTTACAAAAACTTAACCGAGTTGCGAAGTGGACGAATTATCGTTTGTCCGCTAAATTATTCATTTTTACGACAGGAAAATCATTATGGACGAGAAATATTTCGCGCAGAAAATAGAACGCAAATGGCAAAAGCGTTGGGCGGAAAATAAAACCTTTGAAGCGGACGCGGACGAAACGCGCAAAAAATTTTATGCGCTCGAAATGCTGCCGTATCCATCGGGACGTTTGCATATGGGTCACGTTCGCAATTATTCCATCGGCGACGCGCTCGCCTGGTATAAACGCTTGCAGGGATTTAATGTTCTGCACCCGATTGGCTGGGATTCGTTCGGACAGCCCGCCGAGCAAGCCGCGATCAAAAAAGGCGTGAACCCGCGCGATTGGACGGAAGACAATATCAACCAGATGCGCGCGCAACTGCAGAAACTCGGTTTTTCCTATGATTGGCGCAGGGAAATCGCCGCGCATCGCCCCGAATACTACAAGTTCGACCAGTGGTTCTTTTTGAAGATGTTGGAAAAAGGCTTGGCGTATAAAAAAATGACGCAGGTGAACTGGTGTCCGAAAGACGAAACCACGCTGTCGAACGAACAGGCTTCGGGCGGCGTGTGCTGGCGTTGCGGAACGGCGGTCGAGAAAAAGGATTTGGCGCAGTGGTTTTTTCGCATCACCGCTTACGCCGAAGAACTGCTGCGCGATATGCCGGAGATTGAAAAGGGTTGGGCGGAAAGAGTCTTGACGATGCAGACGAACTGGATCGGCAAGAGCGAAGGGGCGTTTGTTGATTTTGCAGTCAAAGGCGACAACGAAAAAATTAAAGTTTTCACCACGCGCATTGACACGATTTACGGCGCGAACGCGATTGTCGTTGCTTCGGAACATCCGATTATCGAAGCGCGCAAAGCGGAATTATCCGAAGCGGTTTTGGCGAAAATCGAAGCGATCAAAATCGAGAAGGCGAAGCCGACCGATTACGGCGAAGAAGTCGAGAAAGATGGGATTGATACAGGATTGAAAGCGATTAATCCGTTTTCGGGCGAAGAATTGCCGGTTTGGATAGGGAATTACGTGATGATGGAATACGGCACGGGCGCGGTGATGAGCGTTCCGGCGCACGACGAGCGCGACTTCGAGTTTGCTGTTAAATTCGGGCTTCCGGTGCAGACAGTTATCGCGCCGGAAGCGCAAAACTCAAGTGAAGTATCGCCTGCCCGAAGCGACGTATCGCATAACTCCCCTTCAGGTGAGCGATACGCAAACGACGTATCGCATAACTTTGCTTCAGTATCGCAATCCGACGCTTCGGGTGAGCAATCCGCAAGCGGCGTATCGCAATCCGCGACTTCGGATGAGCGATACGCAGGCGATGAATCGCAATCCGTCGCTCAAGCATCGGAAAACTCGAAGGCAGATTCGTCGAATGATCTTGAAAAGGCGTTCACCGATTATGGAGTTTTAATAAATTCCGGCGAATGGTCGGGCAAAACATCCGACGATGCAAAGACGGAAATGGCGAAATACGCGGAAGAAAAAGGTTTCGGCGAATCTGCCGCGACTTTTCGCCTGCGCGATTGGGGAATTTCCAGACAGAGATTTTGGGGCGCGCCGATTCCGATTGTTTACTGCGAAACTTGCGGCGTTGTGCCTGAAAAATACGAAAATCTGCCCGTCGAACTGCCCGAAACCGCGCCGTTCACGGGTGTTGGCGAATCGCCTCTGGCGCGCGTGCCGGAATTTGTGAACACGGTTTGTCCGAACTGCGGCGAAGCGGCGAAGCGTGAAACCGACACGATGGACACTTTCGTTGATTCGAGTTGGTATTACTTTCGTTACGCCGACCCGAAGAACGCGGAAATGCCGTTCGACCCGAAAATCGTCGCTTACTGGCTGCCCGTCGAGCAGTATATCGGCGGCGTTGACCACGCCGTGATGCATCTGCTTTACACGCGCTTTTGGACGAAAGTAATGCGCGACATCGGTTTGGTAACTTTCGACGAACCGGTGAAAAATCTCTTAACGCAGGGAATGGTCGTCGGTGAGTCTTTTTACTCGGATTCAAAATCGAGTTACGTCGCGCCGGACGAAGTGGAAATCAAGCGCGACGAAAAAGGCAGAGTGTCGAACGCCGTCCTGAAAAGCGACGATTCGCCGATTCGAGTCGCCGTCGAAAAGATGTCGAAGTCAAAATACAACGGCGTTGACCCCGACGATATGATTGCGATTTACGGCGCGGACGCAGTGCGGATTTTCGCGCTGTTCGCCGCGCCCGCCGAAAACGAACTTGTTTGGCAGGAAACGGGAATCGAAGGCGCGGTTCGATTTTTACAGCGCGTTTATCGTTTTGTTTTCAAATGGAAAGATGTTCTGAACGACGCAAATCAAACGTCCGACGGCGAGATTGGCGGCGACGCGCGAAAACTGCGGCAGAAAACGCATCAAACGATCAACCGCATCACGGAAAATCTGGAAAGCTATCAATTCAATACGCCCGTCGCGGCGTTGATGGAATTGTCGAACGCGCTCGGCGATTTCAAAGTCGAACCCGAAGCGGCGACCGACGCGGAACGCTTTGCCCTCCGCGAAGCGTTGGAAAAATTGATTTTGATGCTCGCGCCCTACGCTCCGCATTTCGCTGAAGAAATGTGGGCAGTTCTGACCAATGATGAGCAAGGCATTTTGCGGTCGGGCGCGACGTTTCCCGTCGCCGACGAAGCGTTAGCCAAAGCCGACGAAATCGAAATTCCGATTCAAATCAACGGCAAATTGCGCTCGCGCATCGTCGTTGCGCCGGATGTTTCCAAAGAAGATTTGGAATCTTCGGCGTTAAACGACGCGAAAATCAAGGAATTTACCGGCGGCAAGCAGATCGTCAAAATCATCGTCGTGCCGAATCGTCTGGTCAATGTTGTCGTCAAATAAGCGTTAACTCTAAATTGTCAATTGTAAATTGATTTACAGAAAATAACTGTTCATCAATTTACAATTAGCAATTAGCCGACGGCGCGTTTTCTTCGTGATGACAGTGCGGGCAGAACAAATGATTTTTTCTTTCCTTGAGCGTGAATTCCGCTGATTTTGGCAGTCGTTCAAAGATAAATTTTTGGTCGCCGGACAATTCTTCCCACGTTTTCATTTGCGGATAATGGCATTTCGGACATTGCATAATACTTAAAAACATTTCCTTCGCTTTGTGCGTTAAAGCCTTTACGGATTAAAATCTTGTAAAGTTCTTTCCCGAGAATATAAGTTTCTGAAATTATTGATGATGAAAATAAAGTCTCTGTTGGCAGCGGTCTTTTTCGCTTCGGTGTTCGCGTCTTTCGCCTTTTCGCAAGCGGAAGAAAAATTCGACTTTTACACGCGCGGCGATTATCGAACGGAAGTTCCGCGCCCGCAAACGATTTTGCGGTTTGATGTCGGCGACTTTCATACGAACTACGCGCAAATGGAAAAGGTCATCGAAGCAATCGCCAAAGCCGCGCCCGACCGCGTGAAGATTTTCGACATCGGCGAAACGAACGAACACCGGATGCAGCACGTCGTCGCTATTTCTTCGCCCGCGAATATGGCGCGACTCGACGAAATCAAAGCGAACAATCAAAAATTAACGGATTCGCGCCAAACGAACGCCGATCAAGCCGCGCAGATTATCGGAAATCAACCGGCAATCGCGTGGATGGCTTACACGATTCACGGCAACGAATCGGCTTCGTTTGAAACGATGATGCAAGTCGTTTACCAACTCGCCGCCTCGAACGAGCCGCAGACTTTGGAGATTTTGAACAACTGCGTAACGCTGATTATCACCGGCGAAAATCCCGACGGACACGAGCGTTTCGTTACGTGGTATAACTCGGTGGCGACCGGCAACGCCGACCGCGCCGCGCTCGAACACCGCGAGCCATGGACGATTTACGGCAGGCTGAATCATTTCCGCTTCGATTTGAACCGCGACAACATCGCCGCGACGCAAACGGAAACGCGCAATTTACAACGAGCGTTTCTCGATTGGAATCCGCAAGTTTCGGTAGATCATCACGGACAGCCTTCGCAATTCTTTTTCCCGCCCGCCGCTTTGCCGATCAATCCGAATTTGCCGCAGCCCGCGACGAATAAATGGCTCGATACGTTCGGCAGAGCGAACGCGCAGAATTTCGATAAAAACAAATGGGATTATTACGTGCGCGACATTTTCGATTTGTTTTATCCGGGCTATTGGGATTCGTTTCCGGCGTTGAACGGCGCGATTGGAATGACTTATGAAACCGACGGCGGCGGATTTAAAGGGATCAACTGGACGCGCGACGACGGCTCGATTGCTACGCTTCGTTCGGCAATCGCTAAACATTTCGTCGCTTCGATGACGACGCTCGAAACTCTGGCGAAAAATCGTCAGGCGAGATTGCAGGATTTTTATGATTTTCGCCGCGCGGCGATTGATGAAGTCAGAACCGAAAGAATAAAACGCATCGTCATTGACCCGCAAAAGGATTGGGGCAAAGCGGCTGATTTAATCGAAATTCTGCGCCTCGCCAAAATCGAAGTCCGCTGGTCGCCGAATTTTATCTCTAATAAAGCGCACAGCTACGCGGATAAAAATTCTTCGGCAGCGACCAAAAGTTTCTCCGGCGGGGCGTATATCATTGATCTGGCACAGCCGCAAAAGCGAATCGCCAAGGCTTTGCTCGAACCGGATACGCCGCAGGACGCGGCTTTTGTCCGCGACCAAATGGACAGATTCCGGCGCAACGAACAGCGCGGCAAATCTCAGCAAAAAGAAGACTACGGCTTTTACGACATTACGGCTTGGAATCTGCCGCTGGCGTTCGGCGTTGACGCTTTCTGGTCGGAAGACGCGACGCAGATTTCAAATTCCGTCGCCGTCGACGATACTTTTCTCCAACAAAAACGCGCCGAAAAAACGAGATTTGCGCGCGCCGAAATCGCCTATATTATTCCATACGATCAGGACGCGGCGGCAGTCGCGGCGATTCGTCTTTTGAAACAAAATTTTCGCGTCGCCGTCGCCACGAAAACTTTGAACGCCGCCGGACAAATGTTTCCGCGCGGCACGTTCGTCGTGCGCGTGACGCGCAATCAGCCGAGCGTTCATCAAGCCGTCGAAACGCTCGCGCGTGAATTGAATTTGACCGTTTACGGCGCGAATACGCAGTTTCAGGACACGGGCGACACGGGCATCGGCAGCGAAAATGTTTTGTCGCTGCAAAATCCGAAAATCGCGGTCGTCGCCGACGAAGGCGTTGAGCAAACTTCATACGGGTCGCTTTGGTGGAC
>CAXTMQ010000016.1:30914-32668 GCA_964245305.1 uncultured Pyrinomonadaceae bacterium | reverse complement strand
GCAGTTTAATATGGCGGCGATGGTTTTGAAGGCGCAGGAAGATAAAACCGTGCGCGGCGCGAATGTCGCTTCGCTGACGATTCCGTGGGGCGGCGGCGCGAATGCGAATGAAGACATCGGCGGCGGTTATCATCTGGTTTGGTCGCGCGATTTGTATCAGGTCGTGACGGCGTATATGGCTTTGGGCGATACGGCGGCGGCGAATCGGGCGTTGGATTTTTTGTTTAATATTCAGCAGAAACCGGACGGCAGTTTTCCGCAGAATTCGCGGCTCGACGGCAAACAGGGTTGGGGTTCGCTGCAATTAGATGAAGTCGCGTATCCGCTGATAATGGCTTATCAACTGAAACGGTTTGACAGAAAACTTTACGAAAATCACGTCAAAAAAGCGGCTGATTTTCTGGTGAAAACCGGACCGAAAACCACGCAGGAACGCTGGGAAGAAAAGTCGGGCTATTCGCCTTCGACGATTGCGGCGGAAATCGCCGGACTGGTTTGCGCGGCGAATATTGCGAAACGCAACGGCGATGAATCGTCGGCGACGCTTTATCTGAAAACCGCCGACGATTGGGCGGCAAACGTCGAAAAATGGACGGCGACGACGAACGGCAAATACGGCGACGGCAATTATTACGTTCGCCTGACGGAAAACGGCAAGCCCGACGAACGCGAGAAAACCGTTCTCAGCAACAACGCCGGAACCGCCATCGAAAACGAAATCGTGGATGCGGGATTTTTGGAACTCGTGCGTCTCGGCATCAAATCGCCCGCCGATCCGCTGATCGTCAAAACGGTCAAAGTCATTGATCAAACGCTCCGAGTCAACACGCCGAACGGCGAATCTTTTTACCGCTACACCAACGACGGCTACGGCGAAATGGACGACGGCAGACGTTGGAATTGGGACGGGAAATATACGGGCAAAGGTCGGCTCTGGGCATTGCTCGCCGGTGAACGCGGGCAATACGAATTGGCTCTCGCTGAATATTCTTACAACGAAAAAAGATTTAATAATGGTAAATCAATTCTGCCCGAACCTCTCGCTTTAAATCTAAAAGCTAAATCTCGGCTTGAAGCGATGGCAAATTTCGCTAACGACGGTTTGATGATTCCCGAACAAATTTGGGACAAAGCGGACGTGCCGGAAAATATAGACAAACAATTCGTTCCCGATTTGAAATTCGGCGAAGGCACGGGTTCGGCAACGCCGCTCGCGTGGTCAATGGCGCAGTTCATCCGCCTCGCCGTCAATTTGCAGGCAGGCAAAAATCTCGACACGCCGGACATTGTTTATGAGCGGTATGTTTTAGGAAAGAAAGCGGAAGCCGGCAATCAAAATTCATTAGAAGAATCTAATAAAAGAGTAGAGATTACGACGGGTTGTTACAGCAAATGGTTGGATAAGAATAGGGAAAAGGTATTGCAACAGAGTCCGATTATTCTTAAATGCGAGGATGGGATTTCTACGCCGGTTTTTGTTTATTCGGGGAAAGGCGAGAATGTTGAAGTGGTCGGAGATTTCACAGGATGGAAACCTCAAAAGTTAATTTTGACTCGCTATCAACCTTATGCACCGGTTGAAGGCGATTTTTTAGAGTTTTCAAGATTCTATCCATTGAGCTATATCGCGTCAACTGCAAGAGTCGAATACAAACTCATCGTTGACGGAAAATGGATAACCGATCCGCTGAATCCGAACAAAGTTGATAACGGTGTCGGCGGCGAAAATTCGTTTTTTACGATGCCGGATTATC
>CAXTMQ010000016.1:0-30814 GCA_964245305.1 uncultured Pyrinomonadaceae bacterium | reverse complement strand
AAAGTTGATAACGGTGTCGGCGGCGAAAATTCGTTTTTTACGATGCCGGATTATCAGCCGACGAGTTGGGATAAGGAAAATAAATTTTCCAGTTCTGAAGATGTTAAAGAGATTGAAATTGAAAGCGGAATTTACGGAAAGCGAACCGTCAAAGTTTATCAGCCATATGTGAATTCAAACGAAACCCAGTTTCTACCGGCACTCTATCTGCAAGACGGAACGGATTATGTGAGTCGCGCCAAAGCGATAACAATTCAACAAAACCTCGTCAAAGCCGGAAAAATCAAACCGTTTATGATGGTTTTCGTTGATTATAAAGACCGTATGAAAGAATATTGGGCGAACGACGATTACGCGAAATTTCTCGCGATGGAAGTCGTTCCCGCGATTGATGCCAGATACAAAACAATCAAATCACGCGACGGTCGCGCAATTCTCGGCGCGAGTTTGGGCGGCGTAACGAGCGTTCACACGGCGTTAAAATATCCCGAAATTTTCAGTCGCGTCGGCGGGCAATCATCTTCGTTTTGGATTGACGACGAGCGCGTTATCAACGAACTGAAAAATCTCGACGGCAAAACGAAATTCAAATTTTATTTCGATGTCGGCGCGCTCGAAGGCGCGGAAACGAACCGCAAAGCCGTCGGAATTCTGCGCGGAAAAAATTTCGATGTCGCTTACGAAGAGCGCGAAACCGGACATAACTGGACGAGTTGGCGCGACCGTCTCGCCGACGCTTTCACCGCTCTCTGGAAAAATTAAAAAATTATCCTGTCTATCCCCGTTAAAATTTTTCTCTTTAGAAAATTCTCAACGCGAAGCGGTAATCGTTTGTTCTAAAAATCCTTCCCGATAATTTTCACGAATTTCGACGCGCTTAAATTCCGAAATCGAATCTAAAAGAGAAGAAATATTTCCGGTGAAAAATTCGCCGGTCGCGTCGCCTTCGTCGAGTTCGGCGAAAACATCATCAAAAGCGTTCGCTCGTTCGTTAAGATTTAAAACGCTCAAACGAACGAACGGCGCATCACCCGCAATTTCATTTTTCGGCGCGCTTTTATCCGCCAAAATTTGCTGTAGAAAATCCGCGTCGTTCGTCAGAATCAAACAATCGCCGCGCACGGCATAAACCGCGCCCGCGCCGAGCATCGGCAAATCGAGTTCGCGCCATTGCCAATCGTTTTCACCTTTCGTTTCCCAAACGAGCGACGCGCCCGAATTTTTAATCGTCGTATCGCGCGAAAATCTTTCCGCGATTGCCGTCTCGAATTGTTGGCGATTAAATTTTCCCGCCGCGTCGAGATTGAAAATCGCGGCGCGTTTAAATTGCACGAACAGCGGCGCGGGCAAAACTTCGGGTTCGGTAAAAGTCAAAATCGCCTGCGGATTCGCCGTCTGCAAAAGCGTTGAAAAATCTTTTCGAGCGTCGCTTTTTTCAGTCGTCTCGATTTCTTCCGATTCGTCAATCGCCTGGTCAAAATCCGAATCGAGATGGCTGTAATCATAATAATCCGAATAATCTTCGTCGTCGGAAAACGAAAAATTGCTGTAATAATCGTGTCGGCGATTCGATTCCGGCGCGGTTTGCGGTCGGTCGAAAAGCGTCGCTTCGATTGTTTGGTCAACAGCAGTCGGCGCGGCTTTTCGCATTTGATAAAACGGAATTTCTTCAGGCAAAAACGCGAGCGTTTCCGCGACGCGCGGCGCGGAAATCGCCGCCGAATTAATTTTTTCGGCGAGCAAAAAACGGCGGCGTTCGACGACGTTATTTTCTTTGATTGAAAAATCAAAAATTCCGGCGCGGATGTTTTTTAATTTTTCCTCGTCCGCCCCGAGCCAGTAATGTTTGAAATAATAATCGTCGTTGAGCGCAGTTTGATTCGCCCAAACGGTTGCCAGACGCGGCGCGGTTCGCCCGGCGAGAGCGGCAAACGTCGGTTCATCGGCGAGCGAAGTTTTTTTCGATTTGCCGTTGATGTTTTCTAAAGTCCGCCCGAGAAGCGTTTCACTCGTCGCCACGATAAAATGATTTTTCAAATGACAAAAAATCAAATCCTGTCTCTGCCGTCCGCGGTCGGCTTCAACCCGCGCGCGGTAAATAATCGTTTTGTCATCAAGCGTTTGCTCTTCAAAATTCATTTGATTTTGCGCGAACTTTGTCGCCGCGAAAACTTCATCAGACATCGGCGCGACGAAGACGAATTCGATTTTACCGATGTCGTAAAGCGCGACGGCGGCGCGTTTGTCCGCGAGCGCGGCGACGGTTTCCAAATCAAACGGAAAACCGCCCGCCTGTTCAAATTCTCCGAGTCGGCTCGCCAATTTCAAACCGAGATGGCTGTTTGAAAATGTTTCCGCGTTCGCGCTTCGCTCATATTTCGCTTTAAAATCCGACTCGTTCCAGAGCTTGACGAGCGCGGGCAAGTCGGCGGCTTGCGCGTAGATTAAAGCTCCGCGCGGAAACATTTCAGCGGGCGCGAATTCGTTCGTTTTCGTTGCCGAACGGACGACGAAAACAATCGCGCTCGAAATTAAAATCGTTGCGAAAATTTTAAGTTTCATAATTTCCTCGTATTCTCCGCGTCAATCCGCAAATCGGTCGCGCGTTTCGCTTTTTCGTCGAGCGCGTTTTGCAGCAATTGGATTTTTTCCGCCGTTCCGCCATCGGATTTCGCGCGTTCAAACTCAATCGCTCTGGTAAAATCGCCAATTTTCATCGCCGCCTCGACGAGCGCGTCGAGCAAATCGTCAGACTTAGCAGTTTTATCCGTCGCGGCAATTTCAATTGCGGCAAAATAATTTCCGCCGTCGAAATAGGTTTTGGCGAGTTTCTGCCGCGCGTTAATCGCCGCGTCTCTGTCGGCAATCAGCGAGTTGATAAAAAAATCTGTCGCCTCTTTTGTCTGATTGTTTTGCGCGGCGAAATCGCCGATGTAAACTTGCGAAAGCGCGTCGAATTTTACGTTCGGCAAAGTGGTTGCCGCGCCCGCTTCGATTAAAAGCAGACGCGCCTGCCAGCGCGTTTCGCGCAAAGCGTTGCGGTCGTTGATAACGCCATTTAAAAGATTTACGGCATCGTCGCGCGCGTCTGTTTTTAAAAGAAGTTCGGCAAACTTGACGCGGTTCGGCGCGTCTTCGGGCGTTGTCGCAAAAAGTCGGCGGCGAAATTCGATTGCCGCGTCAATCTGTTTGAATTCGAGCGCGGTTTCGGCGGCGAGCGTTAAATTTTTCGCGCCGTTCCACAAATCGTTTGTTTCAGTCGGTTTAATTTTTACGGCATCCGCGGAATTTGCCTTAATAACATCGAACGCGGCGATTTCCGCTAAAATTGTTTCGCGCTTTGCGTCGTCGCCCGCGTCGGCTAAAAGTTGTAAAACTCGTCGCGCGTTTGCCGTTTCGTTGTTTTGAAAAAACGCCCGCGCCAGATTAACAAAATTCGCCGCGTCGAATTGTCCGAACGCGAGCATTCGCGCGTAAAAATCTTTATTGATCCGAAGCGATCCGGCTTCGGCATTCTCTGTTCTAAAAACGTCGAGAATCGCGTTTAATCTTTCAACGCTCGGCAGATTTATCTCAATCGCCGCATCGGAAGTTGTAATGCCGGCAAAGCGTTCGGCTTCGTTTAAATCGAAACGTCCGCGCCTGATTTGCAGGCGAATTTTCGCCAGCCGCAACCATTCGGGACGCGCATATCGAGCGGCGAATTCTTTTTCGATTTCCGTCGTTAAAATTTCCGCTTTCTCGTTTTCGCGCAATTCGATGAGCAGTTCGAGATATTTCTTTTGATACTCAAAACGCTCGCCGCCCAATTCTTCGATTTTGTAATCATTCTCTTGATCGTAGATTGATTCGGCATCCGCCGTGTCGCGCCAAACTCTCTGAAAGATTTCCGCATAGCGGTAATCGGAATCGCTCGATTTACCAGCGCGTTCGATTATTGATTGATAAAAATCCGTCTGCTTTTCACGAGCAATTAAATTTTCCTCAACAAGCATTTTCGCCAGCGATTCGTCGGTCGGACGCATTTGCAGAATGTTTGAAAAATATTTCGATTTTTCGTTTTCGTCTGCAAAAGACTTGGCGACGGCGCGAATCAGATTTTGAAATTCCGGGGAATTTTCAGTATTGTTTCCGGTTAGAAATTTGACGATGATTTTCGGCAAAACAATTCGCGCTTTGTCTGCGAAACCGTATTTCCGCATCGCGTTAAAATAAATCGTCGCGCTTTTGATGTTTTCTTCCGCCAGAATTTCCGTCTGCAATTGTTCGGCTTCAGCCGGCTGATTATTTTTCAAATAAGCCGCGAGAAGCGTGGCTGATTTCAATGCGTCAACGCTTTCCGCATTTTCTATTTCTATAGCAAGGCGAAGATGCTCATTCGCTTTTTCCGTTTGATTATCGGCGAGATAAAATTCGCCGAGCTTAAATTGTTCATCGGCGTTGTTCGGCAGATTTTCCGTCATCGCCGTTAAAAATTTATCCGGCGCGGGCGCGGCGTTTTCCGGCGCGATTTTTTGTTTTTCAAAAAGCCATTCGCCGTATTCGCGCGTTAGACGAAACCAATCGTCGTTGACGAGAAAACTTGTTTTGTCGGGCGTTTGCGCGATTAAATTCCCGATTGAATCGAATTGCAGAGCGTCGCAGAAAAAACATTCCGCCGTTTCATCAAATTCACGCAAGGCGAGCGAGATTTCCGCGCCGCGCGATTTTTTCCAAGCCGCCGAAAACCGTGAATTTTCGATTGCTCGATGCGCCAATTTCGCTTCGCCCGCGCCGACGAGAAAATTGATCAACTGTAATTGATAAGCCGAAGATTTTTCAGTCAGCGAATTTAATTCGTCGGAATGTTCGGCGCGGAGAATTTCCAGATAACGGGCGACGTTTTCATCGTTTTTTTGTGGAGCATCAAACAATTTCCGATAAATTGCCCGCAACGCTTCGAGTTCTTTTTCGCGGTTGCCGACGAGCCGCGCGGCTTCGGCTTTCTGCGCGCAGTCGCCGCCGAATTGTTCGAGCGCGTCGAAAATTTTCCGATACGCGCCGCGTTCTCTGTAAAAATCAAGCAGATTTTGCAGACGAAAATTTCTGTCGTCGGGCGTATTTGCCGCCTTTAGTCGTTGCAGTAAAATCAATTCTTCCAAATCGCCGAATCCGGCGCGGCGACTCAAATCCTGGGTGAGCGACGCGATTTTACCGCGGCTTTCCGAATCGGGCGAATCGTCTTCGATTCGCCGCCGCAAATCTTCGTGCAGATTCGCCAGCTCATCGTCGGTCGCCACGGTTTTAGCGAGATTGCCGATTGATTCGATCATCGCGCCGTCGAGAACGGAAAGACGTTTTCGCGCTTCGCCCGCGTTCGTCGAATTTGTTTCTGTGGCGATTGCCGAAAGTTTTTCGCGCAGCGTCCAGAAACTTCGGTTGATTTCGGCGAGCGATTTTTCGTCGCGGACAATTCGCGCGTAACCGTCCAGATCAGCCGCTTTCAAATCCGTTTGCAGAGGATTTTCGAGCAGCGCGGCGAACGCCTGTTTGTAAAGTTCACGCGCTTTTTCGCGTTCGCCCGCCGCCAGATTTCCGGCTTCGACAAAGCGGTCGATTTTCAAGTCCGTCTTTGTTTCGGCGGGCAGCTTCGCCTGTTCCGCTTCGATTTCCGCCAATCGTCCGGCTTTTTTCAACGCTTCGATTTTTTTCCTGACGAATTCGGGCGCGTCGTTCGTCAACTGCAAAACCTTGTCGAGATTTTTCAAAGCCGCGTCGAAATCGTTTCTTTTCAATTTGATGTCGGCGATTGCGTCGTAAAGCTCGAACATTTCCGGCTGGTTGCCGATTGCGGCTTCGTAATTTTTTACCGCGTTATCCGCGTCGCCGTTCGCTTCGTAAATTTTAGCCAGAACGACGTTCCAGCGATAATTTTTAAACGCTTCGGCGGCGGTTTTTTGATAATAATTCAAAAGCGTTTCCGCGCCGCCGTAACGCTTGACGTATTGAATCGCGTTTTCGATCAATGCTTCGTCGTCCGGCTCGCGGTTGATAATTTCGATGTGCTGTTCGATTGCCGATTTGTAATCTTTGAGCTTTGTAAAAGCGTCAATCATCGAAGCGCGTAAATCTCCGATTTCCCGGTCGAGTTCGCGCCGGTCGGCATCGCTCGCTTTCAGCGCGGCGACGGTCTCGTTGAAAATTTTTCGTATTTTTTCCGGCTCGTTTTTACGCACATAAATCGCCGCGAGCGTTTTGAAAATTTGCGCGTCGGCTCGGTTTTCCTCGTGCAGAGCGAGCAGAATTTTTTCGGCGGAATCGAGCCGGTCGAGCCGCACGAGCCGCGCGGCGAGTTTTTGCGCCAGATTTTTTCGATACGTTCCGCGACTTTTCGGCAGAGCGTTTTGCAGAACATTCGCGGCGGCGTTTTCATCGCCTAAACGCGCGTAAAAATTCGCCGCTTCGGTTAAAACGCCGTAGTTGGTCGGAAAAATTTTGACGAGATTTGCCAGCGTAATCTTCGCATTGTCCGGCTGTTGCGCCGTTTCAAAATTCTCCGCCAACTGCAGCTCGAACATTATTTTCGAGCGCGGATTTTCCGCCGCCGCGATCATTCGTTTTAAGACAAACCGTTCGCCGTCTGTCGCTTCTTCGCGGGCATAAAAATCACGCGCCGCATTGAGAAAATCCGCGTCGCGGCTTTGGCTGACGATTGAATTTAAAGTCTTTTCAGCCCATGTTTTCTCATTGATTTTGAAAAGTGTTTCGGCGTAACCGAGCGCGAGATTTGAAGCGTCTTTTTCGTTTCGGCTTTCAACGGCAAATGCCGCGTCGAGCGTCTTCAGAAAAGAATTTTCCGCGCCGTTTGTTTTGTTCGCCGCGCGTTTGAAAAGCGCGGCGATTCGTCCGCTCGCTTTTTCTTTTTGCGTGTCATCTTCGCCTGTGCCGAGAGCTTTGACATATTCGCGCAACGCTTCGTTTTGCTTGTGCCGCGCTTCGAAAATTACGCCGCTTTCAAAAGCGTAGAGCGCGTCGTCGTCAAACTTTTCACGCGCTTCACGAATCGTTTGAAGCGCGTCGTCGTATTGAAAATAATCCCAGAAAACGGTCGCCGTCGCCAGATAATTGTTTTGCTCGCCGCGCGCCGAATCGTTTAATTTTTTCCATTCGGCGCGCGCCTTTTCAAAGTCGCCGAGTTCGGCGAAAATCTCGCCGCTTTTTGTTCGTAAATCCGTTCGCTGTTCGAGAAAATCGGCTTGTGTTTTGGCAACTGTTGCCGCCTCGCGTAAACTTTCCGCGTTTTTCTGCCCGAACGAGCGCGTAAAATTGACGAGCCGCGCCGAGAATTCCGGCGTGTTCGGATAAAGTTCGTTTAATTTGCGATAGGCAGGAAGCGCGTTTTCAAAATCGGAAAGTCTCGCTGAAGCGTCGGCGCGAAAAAGTTCGTAAATCAAATCGGTTTTGTCTTTCGATTTTTCCAGAAAATTTCGCAAATCGTTTTTCGCCGCCAAATCATTCAAAAACTCCTCGCGGATTTCCTTCGATTCAAAATAATATTCGGCGGCGAGCGCGCGCCAATTTTCTATGTAATTATTCGCGCTGTAAAAGTTCAGAAGACTTTTAACGAATTGCAGATTTTGCGGAAAACGCTTGTGCGCCGCGTCGAGCAGCGCGAGCCGGACGCGCTTGTCAAAATCGCGGCTCGAATTCGCCAGATTCGGCTCGACGGTTTGCGCGACGAATTCGGCAATTTCCGCTTCGTTTAAGTTGCCGATTACGTCTTCGCTAAAGTTTTTAAAATCCGTCGTTTGATCGCGTCGCAGAAAAAAACGCGCCAATTTATCGCGCCAATCGTTCGTTTGAAAACGCGCGAGCGCGACTCGGTAAAAATTCAATTGCTCTTCGGTCAGATTCGTGTTTTCGAGCCACGCCAGACGCTTTTCGTAAAGCCATTCTTCGTTCGGATATTTTTCGATTTCCTTTGAATAAAGCGCGAGAATTTCCGCCGTTTTATTTTCTGCGGCGAGCGCGGCGACGTATCTGTCCAAAATTTCCGCATAAGTTATTTCCGCATCTTTTTGTCCGAGATAATCGTGAAATTGATTTGCCGGGACGTCGTAATAATAATCGTTTCGCGGTGTCGCGGCAGGCTTCGGAATATTAATTCCTTCATTGCGTTCAAAAGTTTTTTCGCTGGAAATCGTCGGCGGCTGCGGATTAGTAAATTGCAGAAACGCGGCGTAATTTTCCGCCCGTTGCGGTGCGATTGATTTCGTTCGACCGCCGATATAATCGAGAATTTTTTGATACGTTTCACGCGCTTTTTCCTTTTGGTCAAGAGCGTTAAAAGCGTCGGCTAATTTCAGCGCGATGACGGGGAAATCTTCGGCTTCTTCGTGTCTTTCGACGAATTCGTTCAAAGTTTGCTCGGCGATTTCCGTTTCTTCGGTTGCCGCGTAAAATCCGATGATGTCGAGATACATCTGCGCGAGTTCGTTCGATGTCGGAAATTCTTTTTTGTAAGCGAGAAACGTGCGATAAGCGGCAGCGCGATTAAATTTTTCGACCGCGATTTTTTCCTGCGCGGCGAGTTTTTCGCGCGGGTTCGTGTCCGACAAAATCAGCGAAAGAATGCCGGTCGCAATACCCGGATTCGTGTCGGCGCGGGCAATGTCTTCATAAAAATGCAGATCGCCGCGCGTCAACGGCAGACGGCTTTTTTCCGCGTCGGCGAACATTTCGAAAATTTGATAAAGAGCCCGGGCGCGAAGCGCGAAGTTTTTCTGAAAATCTTCGCGCAGATAAAGCGTATAAAGAAATCTGGAAGCCGTCTCGCCGTCGCCGCGCCGCAGAAGCATTCGCGTCGCAATCAAAAGTTCGTCAATCGTCCAACTTTTTTTCGCCGCTTCGAGCTTGGCAATAATCGGCGCGAGATCGTCGTTGTCGTATTCGTAATCGTGATTTTGATAATCAACGAGCCGCACCGCCGCGTCAAAGTCCGCCGGATTTTTTTTGAAACGATTTTTCATCTCCGCGCCGTAAACGCGCAGATGATTTTGATTGCTCAAAAAATCGTAAAAATTCTGCGCTTCTTCGTCAGACCAAAACGGATCAAACGCGGCGCGGTAGACGGTTTCGGCTTCGTTCGATCTTTTCAGCGCGAGCAAAATTTCGATTTCCTTATCAAGCAGAAAATCTTTTTCTGCGGGAAACTGTCGTCGTGCCTGTCTGGTGAAATCGAGCGCGGCGGCGTAATCTTCGGTCGAAACGGAATTTTCGATGAGGCTGACGAAAAGCGGGTAAAGATTCGGATTTTCGGCGACGACGCGCGTATAAAATTCGTTGCTCAAATATTTTTTCAAATCGTGACTTCGCGCCGTGTAAATTAATATTTCAAACGCCGCCGCGCGTTTTTCGGGCGCGGTCGAAAACAAAATTTTCTCTAAAACGGCGGTTTGTTTTTCAAAAAAGCCGCGCCGTTCGTAAAATGCGGCGAGTTTCTCATTCGCCGAAAAATCAATTTCCGTCAAATGAATTAAATTCGCTTCCGCCTCGTCAAACCGCAAAAGTTTTTCGTTCGCGTCCGCCAATTTTTCGAGAACGATTTGATTGTCGGGATATTTTTCGGCGAGCTTCAAAAGATTTTCACGCTTTTCTTTCGTCGGCAAAACGACGCGCGCCGCCGCGCCGAAAAATTCCTGTCTGACATAAACCGCGTTCTCGATTTCCGCGCTCAAATCTTCGGCGGAAACTTTTCGGGAAAAAGGTTCAGCGGCGGAAAATTGTAAAAAAGCAAAAATCGCGGCGAAGAAAATAAAATTGCCGATTGGTAAAAGGATTTTAGAGAAATTTCGCAGATTGTTTTTCGTTTTTCGTTTTTCAAATTTCATTTTCCAATCACCTCAATCGTTATCTCTTCAGTCGTTTGGTTGTGCGCGAAATCTTCCGCCGCGACTGTCAGCGTGTATTTTCCCGAAGCCAGATTGTCGGGAATTTGCAGCGCGCCGACATTCGATTTTTCGGCGTTTGACCACGTTAAAGAAACAGATTTCGCGTCGTAAATCCGCGCCGTCAGGCGGCTCGTATCCTGATCGGCGGCGACTTTTAATTTAATAATTTCGCCCGCGCGAAAATCTTTTTTGTCGAGATTGATTTTCACGCGCGGCGCGCGGCTGTCCACGACAAAAGTTTTTTCTTCTTCGTAGCCTGCGCCGCTTTTATCGGTCAAAAGCAAGCGGCATTTATATGTCCCGTCCGCCATCCAGACGGGCGCGAGAAAGCGCGTTTCCCAAACTTTTTCCGATTCCAAGAATTTAAGCGGCAAAGTTTCTCCGAACGGCAAAACGGCGAAAACTTCTTTAATTGATTCGTCGGTTTTCACTCTGATAATCGGATCGCCGGGCTGAATCAGGCGCGGGCGCAGAAGCGCGCGCGGTGCGGCGATAAACGCCGTGTAAGGCGTAACGATTTTATACTTTTCCGAAAGTTTGATAATTTCCGCAGTTAAATCTTCGCGTTCGCCGTCGCGGTTAATCAATTGCAAAAGCGCGTCAATCCGCGCCTGCGCCCAAACGCGCGGCAGAAACGAATGCGTTTCGTCGAGTTCGGGCAGATTCGTTTCACGCGAGAGATTGATTTCTTCCGCGCCTGCGTTCGCCTTGAAGTTAAAAATTTGTGTTTGCGGTTGACGATAACGCCCGACGAAAGAGAAGTCCGAACCGTAAAAAGAATTTGCGCCGCTCGCATAAATATCATAAAGATTCGCGTCCGAAGCGAGCCGCAAATTTGAAATGTCGCTCGCGCCGATGCGGTCGAAAAATAATTTTAGTTTGAGCGCGATGTCTTCGGTTTCACTTGCTGCTTCATAATCGCCGCGCGTTTTCGCAGCTAAAGTTTCGAGCAGATTGGCGTTCGCGTTTGCGCCTAAACCGAAAGCGAAAAATTTGACGTTTCGGTTGTCGAAGACTCGTTCGATTTCGGTCGTTCGCGCCGTGCCGAGCGTCGGGTTCGCGTCGGAAATTAAAACGATCTGCCGCTCGCCGCCGGAAAAATTTTCCGTCTGCGCGATTGCTGTTTCGAGAGCCTTCTGCAAATTCGTGCCGCCGCTCAAATCCGAATTTTTGACGAAAGCGAGCGCGTTTTCAATCGTTTCAGCGGTCGCTTTTTGCGGCGCGTCGGCGAAAATTCTTTGGTCATCGGAAAACAAAATCAAATTAAATTCGTCATCCGCGCCGAGATTGTGCAGAAAATAATCCGTCGCTTCGACGGCGCGGGCGAGCTTGTCGCCATACATTGAAAGCGATGTGTCGAGCATTAAAACGAAGTGCTTCGGCGACTTTGTTTCCGCACGTTGCGTGGGGAAAATCGCCCGCGCTTGAAAAAATCCGTCCGTCTGTTTTTCGGCGGTTTGCGGATCGCGCAAGTCATAGGCGGAAATGCGTTCGGGAGCGCGATAAGCGACGACGGAAAAATCATTCGCCGCGATTCGCATTTGATAATCAAACGCGAAATCGTCGGTTAAAAGCACGTCGCTTGCGTGAAACTCGCCGACGAATTCACGCGCGTCCGATTTGGAAATCTGCAAAGGATACGGCGCGTCTTCGCGCGCGACGGGCGCGAAATCGAAATCGTTGACGACGCGAATTTTCAAATTAAACTCGCCGATTTTCTGCCGCTCGCCGTAAGTCGGTTTCAAAGGAAAAACGAATTGCGACGTGAGATTTTCAATTGGCAAATCTTCCGCATATTCCATCTCTAAACGTTTCGTTCCGAAATTGTTGATCGGGAAAATTTTCGCCGAAAAACCGCTCGCGCTTTCCGTTTCGTCGGTCGTCTGCAAAATGCCCGGATCGATGCGTTTTTGTTTGGTTGATTCATAAGCGGCGTTGGCGCGGCGGCGTTCCAACATCACGCCGGGAATTCGCAAATCGTCGTCCCACACGGCAAAATCGGCAATCGTCGCGGTCTGCGGAAGCGCGAAAACGTATTTTCCTTCCAAAGTTCGGGGCGTTCGATTTTCAAAAATCTGCATCACTTTGACCGATGCTCGATTGTTGTCAATCAATATGTCAACATTCATCACGGCAAGCGTGAGCGTCTTCGGATTCGGTTTGTTTTCGTCGGTCGAAATCAAAACGCCGGATTGGGCGAATGCTTTTGGAAAACTGATAGTGGAAAACGGATAATAAATCAGAATCAAAAAAACGCAGATTACTTTGCGCGAATTTATTTTTCGGCGATTCGTTCCGAGAGATATTTTCTTTGCCGAACAGATTTTACCAGTCAAATTCTTTCCACTCTCCATAATAAATTTCCTGCTAATTCGCATTTTTTTCTCCGTTTGCAAAATAATCTTTACCGACTTGGGCAATGCCGTTCGTCGTGCCGAAGTAAATATTCTCCGCGTCGCCCGTGATGCTTAAAACCGTATCGGCTGGCAGAATTTCTTTAACGCTTGTCCATTTTTGCGTCGCCAAATCGAGAACTTTTACGCCTTGTAAAGTTCCCGCGTAAAGCCGTTCGCCGTCCGTGTAAAAAGCGTTCGGATTAACGACGAATTTTCCCGTCGCGGATTCAAACGAGCGGATTTCTCCCGACGCGCCGAGTTCAAAAATTCCGCCGCCGTATGTTCCGATAAAAATTCGGTCTTCGGCGCAAATCAAAGCCGTTACCCAATTTGTTTTTAAGTTGGAATTCGTATCGCGGAATTGGCGGACGACGCGATTATTTTCAATTTCCGCCAAGCCGCCGAGCGTTCCGGCGTAGAGCTTCGCGCCGACGCGCAAAGTTGTGTAAACCGCGTTATTCGGCAGATTTTGCACGGTCGAAAGAACGCGCGTGTTGCCTTTTTCGACGAACGCCAAACCTTTTGCGGTTGCGGTCGCCTCGTCCGTAAAATGCGTGATTGACCGGCTCGGCAAATTTTTGTTCTCGGTCAGATTTTTAATCGAAAAATCCGACTTGAATTCGAGCAAGCCGCTGCTCGTCGCGGCGCGAATCGTGTCGCTTTCAGCATGCAGAAAATTTATTTCACGCGCTGTTTCGGTTTCGATGTGTTTTATTTTTTTACCCGTCGGGCTGAAGACATCAATGCCGCGCCGAAAAGTTCCGACCCAGAAATTGCCGCTTTTATCAAAGGTTAAAGCCGAAACGAAATTGTCGGTCAAGGAATCCGTTTCCGTCTGGCTGAAATTTTTCAAGCGGTTTTTGACGATTTCGGAAACGTCTTGATTCGAGGCGAGAAAAAGTTTTCCGTCTGTTGCGGCGAACCGCGCGTTTTGCGTTTGTTTCGACGCGGAAAACTCTTTAAGCGCGTTTTCAAAAGTGAAAATCGTTCCGTCGTCCTTTGTTAAGAAAATTCGGTTTTCAAACGTCGCGCCGCCGGAAAGCGCGGGTAAAACAGCGAGTTTTCGGAAGACGTTTTCCTCGCGGACAGCCAAACCGAAATCGGTCGCGGCATAGATTGTTTCGCCGTTTTTAAAAACGGCGACCACGCGGTTCGACGGAAGATTTTCGGCGGTTGTAAAATGCGTCCAGATGTCGGCTTCGTAAATCCAAAGTCCGTCGTTGAAAGTTCCGACGAACAAAGCCGCGCCGAGTTTTGCAAGGCAGGTAATCGCCGGAAATTTTTTGTCGTCGTTAATTTTCATTTCCGAAAATTTCGCGCCGTCAAATTTCAAAAGTCCGCCGTTCGCCGTGCCGATGTAAAGCCCGCCGTCTGCCGCGAGCAGCGCGGCAACGGCTTGCGTGTCGCGTTCGTTAAAAACGAATTGCTCGAATTTTTCGCCGTCGAAAGCGAGCAGATTTTTGGTGCGCGTGCCGATGAAAAGTTTGTCGGCGAAAACGGCGAGCGCGGTCAGATCGCTTTCCGGCAAACCTTCGGCGACGGTGAAATGTTTCGAGATTTTTCCCGTCTCGTCAAAGCGCGTTAATCCGCCGCTTGTCGCGGCAAAATACGAATTTTGAAATTTGATAAAATCGCGCGCGTCCGTCGCGTTCTGCAAAATCTCGAAGTTTTGAAAAGAGTGAGGAGCGAGGCTTTTTTTCTCGAAAGGGACGAGATTTTTGTTCTTTAGGCGGGCGTTTTCTTCGGCGAGCGCGTTTTGGACGGAACTTCTAATACTGAAAATTTGATAAACCGCGAAGCCGAAAAAAATAATCGCCGCCGCGCCGATGAAAATTTTGCCGGTTGATATACGCATAATATAGAGCGATTATCAGTCAGCCGGAAAACGAATTTAACGGGTGCTTCAACAATTTTTCGGACAGATTTTACGGGCAGGGAAATGTGGATTACCACAGTTGGGAGAAAACGCGGGCGAAAAAATCAGAGATTTTTGACGAAACGAAAAAGATTCGCGCCCGCGTCGGTTTGCGACCAAAATACATTGGCTTCGATGATCGCGGCGCGAGATTTGATGTTGGCGATGCCGCGTCCTTTCGGAGATTTTTCGAGCGGATTGAAAATTTTTCCGTCGTCGGAAATCGAAAGAACGAATTCGTTTTCGGCGGTCGTTTCAATTTTCATTTCGATAAATTTCGCGTCCGAATGACGCTGAATATTATTTAAAACTTCCTGCGCGATGCGGTAAATCTGCATTTGCGCGTTCGGTTTGAAGTCGAGGCGTTCGTCTAGATTTTCGGCGGCAGAAAATTTGTAATCGCGCGTGGTGTGCGACAAAAGAAATTCGAGCGCAGGCATCAGCCCGACGTTTTCCAGAACCGACGGGCTTAAATCTTCGCAGATGCGACGAATCTCGGTGGAAATTGATTCGATTTCGTGACGAAATTCTTTCGTGTCTGACGGAATTTCGTCGGATAAAAGCATCAACGAACGTAAATCGGCGAGCGTTTGATCGTGCAAATCGCGGGCAATGCGCTTGCGTTCGCGTTCGGCTTCGTTCGCTAAATCGAAACGCGCGGCGCGAAGTTCGCGGTTGCGCCTTGCGATTCTGCGCCGTTCGATAATCGCCCACGCCAAACCGACGAGCGCGATTAAAAGCAATGCGCCGAGCGCGGTCGCCGTCCAAGGAAAGGGAGCGCGAGCGACGGAAAATTTTATCGTCAAAGGCGCGGAAGCGATTAAATCTTTGTTGAAAACGCGGGCGACGATTTCATAATTTCCCGCCGCTAAATTCGCCGGCGCGAACTGCGAATCGTTGGAAATTTTTTTATCTAAAACTTCGCCGTTTGAATTTTTCAGCACGAATGTATATTGAAATTGTTCGGGAAAAGTGCGGCTGCTCAAGCCTGCGGTTTCGACCAGAAGGGAATTTTGCGGGTATTCGAGCGCGATTTTGCTGTTAATTTCATCCGGCGAATGCAGGCGTTGGCTAAGAACTCTGACGGCGACGATTTGCGGCGCGATTTGGCTCGGCGCATAATCGGCGATGCCGCGATTCGTCCCGATCAGCAAATGATTTTCGACGGGTAAAATCGAAAAAATCTGTTCGGACGGCAAGCCCTGTTCGACGCTCAAATTAGTTTTCAGCCAGCCGAATTCGTCATCGAAACGCAGATGAACCAAGCCGCGCTGAATCGTTGCCGTCCAAATATCCGCGCCTGTAATCGAAACGTCGCGCGTGTCCGCGCCGTCGAAAATCTGCTGCAAATCGCCGCTGCGATAAAGAAAAAGCCCGCGCTCGCCCGCGAGCCACAAATCACTTTCCGCGCCGCGCGCGATACGCCGGATCGCCGCGCCGCGCATTTTTTCGAGATTCGTTTCCGCCTTTGTTTCCTTGCCGTCAAACGTAAAAACGCCGTCGCGCGCCGTGCCGATCCAGAGTTTTTTGTTCGCGTCGGCGAACAAGGCGGTCGGCGAATCGTTTGCCAAAATCGCGGCTTGCGTGTCCGCCTGCAAAATGCCGCGCCCGAACACGGCGACGTAAGTTTTGCCCTGAAAATCGGCAGCCGCGCGAACGTCGCCCGTTAAGATCGCCTTGCTATTCGCGCCAAGCAGTCCGCTCGGCGCGGCAATTAAAATCTGCCCGTTTTTATCCGCGCCGATTGAGTAAACAACTTTTTCGGGAAAATTTTCCGACGCGCTCAATACGCCGTCGTTGAGATTGAATAAACCGCGATTCGTGCCGACGAAAATCAATCCGTTCGACGCGCGGAACAAAGCGCGAACGAAATTTGAATTGGCGTTTTCCGCCATGATTCGATTGAACGGACTCGAAGCGTCGAAACGGCTCACGCCGCGATTCGTGCCGATCCAAAGAACGGCTTCGCGGTCAATAAACGCCGCGTAAATTTGGTTCGAGCGCAAGCCGCCCGCCGTATTTTCAAACGTAAAATGTTCGAGCTGTTCGCCGCGAAAATGGTACAAACCGGTTGTCGCCGTGCCGAACCACGCGCCGCCCGCCGCGTCCGGCGCGATTGCCGTAATATTGCCGGTCGCTTCGCCGACGCGCCGTAAATTTCCCGTATCGCGGACTTGAAAAAATCCGCTTTCCGCGCCGCGCGAATCCGCGCCGAGCCAAAGATTGCCGAGCGCGTCGGCAACCATCGCGTTGACGAAAAACGGGCGCGGTCGGCTGTTTGTTTCAAACATTTGATTGTTCTCGACGAGCAGAAACGACCGTCCGCGCGTTCCGGCGATTAATTGACTGCCGACACGGGCGAGACTCGTTATTTTCAAAAGCTGTCCGTCGCCCGCGGCGAGCGATTCGGCGGGAATTTTTTCGACGCGAAATTGATTTTCGTCCGTCGCCGCGACGCGCAGAATCGCGCCGTTTTCGGTGGCGAGTAAAACTCCGGCATCGAAAAAAATATCGGTAATCGAGAAACTTTTCGTTGCTTCGATTTTTTGAATTTGCCCGTTGCGAAAAATGAATGCGCCGTTGTTTGCGCCGATCCAGAGCGCGCCGTCGGCGGCAATTTTCAGCGTGTTAATTTGAGTAACATTTTCGATTTGAACGATCTGCACACGCCTTCCGTCGAACCGCGCCAAACCGTTGTCCGTGCCGAACCAGAGAACGCCGTCGCTTGTCTGCGCGATGGCGCGAACCGTGTCCGAAGGCAAGCCGTTAAAGAGCGTAACCGCGCCCCATTGATGAAAATTTGAAGCGACGCGCGGCGGTTTCGGATTTTTAGAAGCAACGTCGGCGTTCGACGAATCTCGACTTTCAGAATCGTCGTTCGGTGAATTTTGCGCCGCCGTGAAAATCGCCGCGCAGAAAATCAACGCGAAAAAGAAAACGTGAAAGCGCGGCGCGGCGCGTTGAGAAATTATTCGTGCCGCGCAGATTTTGATTTCAAATTTTTTTCTCCGCGCTTTATTCACTGCTTGAAAGAATTTTGCGAAAAATTTTAGAAGTTTATCAAAATGCGTCGTCGCGCTGTCGGCTATCAATATTTAATAGGGATTTTGCCCTAAAATTAGCGGATACCCGACAGTTTAATTTCAAAGTTGTGATTTCAAACGCGCGATTTCAAAAAATTATTTCTTCTCGCTCGCGGCAAACTTCACGCGCTCGCGCTCGATCCAGTTTTGCAGCTCGGTTTCGGCTTTCTCAAGTTCGTCGGCATTTATCAAACCGCGTTTCAAGGCTTCAAAAAAAGCGCGGGTGCGCGGGTTAAACGCCAATTTGTCGAACGCTTCGCTCGTTGTGCCGGCGGAATGTTCGGGGAAAAGTTTTTCGTAGAGCGTCGCCAGGCGGCTTTCCACGCCGCGCGCCGACAAACTGCATTTGCGGGCAATCGCCCAATTTGACAAGCCGAGCGCGAGATAGCGCAGAGCTTCGGCTTCAAATTCGGTTAAAAGCGGTCGTTTGAACGAATCCTTAAACGCCGGATCAATCATATCCGCGCCGTCTTCCAGAACGGCGGCGATAAAACGCAGAAAACGCGGTTCGGGGTTGTTTTTGTGAATAAATCCGTAAGTCGGCGGCGGCTCGATGGCGCGGACGATTTTGCGAATTTCGTTGATATAAATTTCGTGCGGAAACTGCGTCCAAAAAACGATTCGCGCTTCGGGAAAATCTTTCCAAACAGCGCGCGCCGCCTTCACGCCGGAAAGTTTCGGCATCTGAATATCGAAAACGCACAGCGCGGGACGCTTTTCAATCGCCAAACGCGCCGCCGCTTCGCCGTCTCCGGCTTCGATCACCGGCGCGAATCCGGCAAACGATTCGGTCAATAAATCGCGCAAATATCGTCTCTGCGCTTCATTGTCTTCCGCAATCAAAATAGACATCGTTTAGATTCTATTCTATTCCGCGGATTCTTTAAAAAGTTTGAAGCGTAAAGAAAAAAGCGAATCAAACGATTCGCTTTTTCTTAAATAAAATTGGCTCCGCAGGTAAGACTCGAACTTACAACCCTTCGGTTACACTTTCTCCCAAACTTTCGTTTGAGTGTGGACTATCTCATCAACTTTCAAAAGTTGTCGGACGCTCGCGGAGATTTTATCGGTTTGGTTTCCTCAATCTCTAGTCTCTGCACGTTCCTGCTTACTCTTAAACCATTCAGCAGGCTTCGCTCAGGATTACCATTCTAATCTGCATTAGTTAAGGCTTCCCTGAATTCATCCGATTTTTCAATCACAGTCGCCTGTGAAAGCTGCAACTTTCCGGCAAGGAACTCACGATGACAATTTGCACATAATAAAACACATTTTTCAATTTCAGCCTTTACCTTTTCCCAACTTCTGGAATAACCTTTTGCGGAAATGCCGAAATCTTTTTTTGTCGGGTCAAGATGATGGAACTCAAGTGCTTCGATACAACGATTGTAGTTACAAACTTCGCAACTGCCGCCTTTGTATTCAACAGCTATTTCTCGAACTTTTGCTCGACGGCGTTTGACCGCTTCGAGCAAATATTCTCTGCGCTGTCGATATGTGCGCTTTTCTGACATTGTAAAAGACCTTGCCTAGCTTACAGCCGAATGCTCTGCCATTGAGCTACTGCGGAATAATCGCTCCGTAGAACGAATTTTTAGGTTAAGGATTTTGCCGTTTCTTGTCAAGCGATGTTCAAAAGTTTTCTGTTATTATGTAATTTGTCAAAATCTAAAAATAATGCAGCACGAACTAGTTTTAATTCTCGATTTCGGTTCGCAATACACGCAGCTCATCGCCCGACGAGTGCGTGAGCAGGGCGTTTATTGCGAAATCGCGCCGTTTCACCTTTCGACCGAGAAAATTCGGGCGAAAAATCCGAAGGGCGTGATTTTATCGGGCGGTCCGAATTCGGTTTATGAAGCGGACGCGCCGCTTGTCGCGGATGATTTTTTCGACGCGGTTGACGCGCCGGTTCTCGGAATTTGTTACGGAATGCAGTTGCTGGCGAAAAATCTGCGCGGCGCGGTTTCGCCTTCGGAAAGGCGCGAATACGGCGCCGCGCAGATGCAGATTTTGAGCGGCGACACGAAACTTTTTCAGGGCTTGCCGTTCGAGATGGACGTTTGGATGAGTCACGGCGATCACGTGACCGACTTGCCGGAAAATTTTCGGCAGACGGCGACGACCGGCGAGGTCGTGACGGCGATGGAAAACGACGAGCGGAAAATTTACGCCGTGCAATTTCACCCGGAAGTTTCGCACACGCCGCTCGGCAGGGAAGTTTTGCGGAACTTTTTGTTTGTAATCTGCGGCTGTCGCGGCGATTGGACGACCGGAAAATTTATCGAGGAAGAAATCGAAAAAATTCGCGCGACGGTCGGCGAGACGGACAAAGTTGTCTGCGGGCTTTCGGGCGGCGTTGATTCGACCGTCGCGGCGACTTTGATTCACGAAGCGATTGGCGAGCGGCAAATTTGCATATTCGTCAATAACGGCTTGCTTCGCGCCGGTGAATTTGAAGACACTTTGAAAATTTACCGCGAAAATCTGCATTTAAACGTCGTCGGCGTGGACGCTTCGGCAGAATTTTACGCGGCGTTGAAAGACGTTTCAGATCCTGAACGAAAGCGCAAAATTATCGGTGCGAAATTCGTCGAAGTTTTCGACGCGGAAGCAAACAAAATCGGCGGCGTGAAATATCTGGCGCAAGGGACTTTGTATCCAGATGTCATCGAATCGGTATCTTTGCGCGGCGCGTCGGTGACGATTAAATCGCATCACAACGTCGGCGGCTTGCCCGAAAAAATGAATTTGAAGTTAATCGAACCGCTACGCGAACTTTTTAAGGACGAAGTTCGCGCCATCGGCAAAGATTTAAAAATTCCCGACGAAATTCTCCAACGTCATCCGTTTCCGGGTCCGGGCTTGGCGGTCAGAATTTTAGGCGACATCACGCCGGAAAAAGTTTTGCTGCTGCAAAAAGCGGACAAAATCTTTATTGAAGAACTACATAATTTCGATTTATACAAAGAAGTCTGGCAGGCGTTCGCCGTTCTGCTTCCTGTCCGATCGGTCGGCGTGCAGGGCGATTTTCGCACTTATGAAAAAACCGTCGCGCTCCGCGCCGTCACTTCGACCGATGGAATGACGGCGGATTGGGCGCGCCTGCCGCACGAATTTTTGCAGGCGGTTTCATCAAGAATTACTTCGGAAATTCGCGGCATCAATCGCGTCGTTTACGATATTTCCTCCAAACCGCCAAGCACGATTGAATGGGAGTAATTTTATTTTGTCTGATTACGGATTTTTTGAAGTTATTGCCGGATATGTGCCAAAATATAAGGCGTTATATTTTTAACAATAAATTATCTTTCGCAAAGTATGAACGACGCGCAGACGAATGTTTCCGACCGGGCTTCGACCGGCATCGAAGGGTTGGATTTTATACTCAAAGGCGGTTTGCCGAAAAATCGTCTGTATCTTTTGCAGGGCAATCCCGGCACGGGCAAAACGACGATGGGTTTGCAGTTTCTGCTCGAAGGCGAACGGCAGGGCGAGCCGGGACTTTACATTACTCTGTCTGAAAGCAAAGACGAACTGCTGGCGGTCGGGCATTCGCACGGCTGGGAATTAAAAACCTTAAATATTTATGATCTGACGGTTTCCGGCGATTCTCTGCGCGACGATTCGCGCTACACGGTTTTTCATCCGTCGGAAGTTGAATTGGACGAAACGACGCAGAAGATTTTGAATGAAGTCGAGCGCATTAATCCGAAGCGCATCGTGTTCGATTCGCTTTCGGAAATGCGGATGCTGGCGAGCGAGTCGCTTCGTTTCCGGCGGCAGATTCTCGCGCTGAAACAATATTTTATCAACCGGCAATGCACGGTTTTGATGCTCGACGATTTAACGTCGGATTTTTCCGACCGCCAGCTCGAATCAATCGCGCACGGCGTGATTACGCTCGAATACGTACCGACCGAATACGGCAAACAGCGTCATAATCTGCGCGTCGTGAAAATGCGCGGCGTAAATTTCCAGTCCGGCTCGCACGATTTTAATATCGAAACCGGCGGCATCGCGGTTTTTCCGCGTCTCGGTTCGCCGGAAGTTACTCATCAATTTGAAGCGGGAACGATTAACAACAAAAACAAAGACCTCGAAGAATTGCTCGGCGGATTGGATTACGGAACGAGTACGATTTTCACGGGACCTGCCGGAATCGGCAAATCAACGCTGGCGTTGACGTATGCTTGTATGGCTGCCGAAAAAGGCGAACGCGCGGCGATTTATCTGTTCGACGAAGGCATCGAAACTTTATACAAACGAACAGCCGCGCTCGGCTTAGATGTCAAGAAATACGTCGAAGCGGATTTGATAAATATTCGTCAAATCAAACTCGCCGAACTCACGCCGGGCGAGTTGGCGCATATGATCAGTCAGGAAATTGATAAACATAACACGCGAATGGTGGTTATTGACAGCGTGAACGGTTATCTGATGTCCACGCCGCAGGAAAGATTTTTGACGATGCAATTCCACGAATTGCTCAGTTATTTGAACCAACGCGGCATCGTCAGCATTTTGATCGTCGGGCAATACGGCTTGATCGGAACGATGCAGTCGCCGATTGATATGAGTTATCTGGCGGACACGGTTGTTCTGCTTCGTTATTTTGAAGCGGGCGGCGAAGTGCGGCAGGCGATTTCCGTTTTGAAAAAGCGCACAGGCAGACACGAACGCACGATTCGTGAATTTCGCATTGATGCGGGCGGAATTCGACTCGGACAGCCGCTTGCGGAATTTCGAGGCGTTTTGACCGGCGTTCCGGTTTATGAAGGAAAAAGCGACGGTTTGATGGAAAAAAATGGAAACGGCGACGACGGCGCAGATCGCGCCGAAGAATAAAAATTTAGAAAATCGCGTTCTCGTTTTTATGCCGACCGGACGCGATGCCAAACTTGTTTGCGCGGCACTCGGCAAGGTCGGAATTGACACGCTGATTTGCGCCGATTCAAACGAAATGGCAAATCAAACGGCAATCGGCGCGGGTGCGGTTTTGCTGGCAGAGGAAGGTTTGCAAAACGGAACGCTTGAACGATTGTCAGCCGCGCTCGACGCGCAGCCCGTCTGGTCGGATATGCCGGTGGTCATATTCGCCGGAAACGGTCAGCACGTCGAAATTTTAATCGCCACGGTCGGAACGCGCTTTAACGCGACGATTGTCGAGCGTCCCGTGCGGATTCCGATTCTGGTCAGCGCGGTCAAGGGCGCGCTCAGAGCCAGAACGAGACAATATCAATCGCGCGACCTGCTCAATCAACTCGAAGAATCCGACCATCAAAAAGATTTATTTTTGGCGACGCTCTCGCACGAGCTTCGCACGCCGCTCAATTCGATTCTCGGCTGGCTGCAATTATTAAACGCCGACGAAGACGGCAGTCAATTAAATTTAAAACACGCCCTCAACGTCATCGAACGCAACGCCAGAGCGCAGGCGGAAATGATTTCCGACATATTATTTGTTTCACGAATAATCACCGGAAAACTAGTCTTAAATATCGAAACGATTGATTTAATCGCGGTCGCGCAGACCGCTGTCGAAAGCCTTCGCCCGTCGTTTGAAGCGAAAAAAATTCAGATGAATAATTCATTCGACGCGAGCGTCAGCCAAATCGAAGGCGATGCCGACCGTCTCCAGCAAATTTTTTGGAATTTGCTCTCGAACGCGATTAAATTTACGCCGCCGCGCGGACAAATCAATCTGCGAATAAACGAAAAAAAATCAAACATTGAAATCGAAGTCAGCGATACGGGGCGCGGCATTAAAAAAGAATTTCTGCCGTTCGTTTTCGAGCGATTCAGACAGGCGGACAGTTCTTATACGAGACAGGTCGGCGGTCTCGGTTTGGGATTAGCTATCGTGCGGCATCTTGTCGAGCTTCACGGCGGAACAATTGATGTAGAAAGCGCGGGCGAAAATCAGGGCGCGATTTTTACCGTAACTCTTCCGCTCGCCTCGACAGATGAAACGAGCGAGTCGCGCGACGGCGATTTGGAAAACAGCGAAATAGAATCAAAAGAAATGGAAAATGAAAATTCACTCAAGCGCGTCCGGGTTTTGTTGGTCGAGGACGATGAAGATTCGCGCGAGATGCTCAGAATCGTTTTCGAGCAGTCCGGTTTAGAGGTAGTAGATGCTTCTTCGACCGCCGAAGCATTAAGTTTAATCGAACAAACTCAGCCGGATATTTTAGTCAGCGACATCGGTTTGCCGGGCGAAGACGGCTATGATTTAATGCGCCGCGTCAGAAAACTCGCGCCCGAACAAGGCGGCTTAACGCCCGCCGTCGCGCTCACCGGTTATGCCAGCATTCAAGACCGCGATCTGGCTCTCGAAGCGGGTTATCAAAAACATCTTCCGAAACCCGTGGATATTGATAAATTGCTCGTTTTCGTTAAAGATTTGACTGCCGACGGCGACGCGGAAAAATAAAACGAGGCAAGCTATTTTCTATCGTAAATATTCGTCTTCCGCAGACGCAGAAAACCGCCCGCGCGGTTTGCCAGAACGCTTTTGATTTCGGCGACGATAGCGAGCGCGATTTCTTCCGGCGTTTCCGCGCCGATGTCCAAACCGATTGGCGCGTGAAGTTTCTGCAATTGTTCCGCGCTGAAATTCTCGCCGATTTCTTCCAGCAATTTTTCCGTCCTTTTTTTCGGTCCCAACGCGCCGACGTAAAGACATTTTGAATTTAAAAGACGGCGCAGAATGTTACGGTCGCGCTCATAGTTATGCGTCATTATCACGGCGATTGAATTTTCATCCGCGAATAAATCGTCGTTCAAATCTTCCGACGCGGAAACTACAATTTCGTCCGCTTCGGGCAGTCTTTCGGCGTTGGCGTATGCGGCACGATGGTCAATGACCGTAACGCGCCAACCCAACTCTTTCGCAAATCTGACGAGCGGCAGCGCGTCGAAACCCGCACCGAATAATAATAAATTGAGCGGAGGCACCAGATTCTCGAAAAATAGCTCAAAATTATTACCGCCGATTTTATAATGCTTCACTTCAGGTGATTTATTGTCTTTCAAAAACGACCTGCAATCATTTTTTAAATTTTCCAGCGTTTCGATGTCAGTCGGTAAATTTTTAAAATCAAATTCTTCCTCGTATTCTTCGATATTAAAAAACATTCTTCCACCGATAACTGCGCGGCTTGATGTAATCATCGTAGCTACACAATAACTGATTCTATCTTCCGTAACAGATTGAAAAATACGAACCAGATTATTTTCTCTACTAATGCCTTCGAGCAAAATCCGCACGATACCGCGACAGCCCATCGAAAGACCGAAGACAGAATTTTCGTCTCTGGTCGTGTCGTAAGTGATAACCGTCGCTTCGCCCGTTTCCAAGACTTTTTTTGCGCGTTCCAAAACATCGGCTTCGAGACAACCGCCGGAAATCGTGCCGATTGAATAACCGTTTTCGTCAATTAACATTCGCGCTCCCGGACGACGATAACCCGAACCGACGACATCAACGACGGTCGCCAAAATCGCTTTTTCATCGGGCGCAAAGTTTGAGATTTTTTTGAGAATTTCCTGTAATTCTTTCATAAAGATTTTAACCGCATAGGAACATAGGACACATAGAAATATCAAAATTTAATTCTATGTATCCTATTTTCCTATGTGGTTTCAAAATTATAACAACTTGTCGGGCGTAATCGGCAGATTGCGAATGCGCTTGCCGGTCGCGTGAAAAACGGCGTTGGCGATTGCCGCCGGAATGCCGACCATTCCGAGTTCGCCCATTCCTTTCACGCCGAGTTCGTTGACTATTTTATCGTCTTCTTCGACAAAACTCGTAATGATTTCGTGAACGTCGGCGTTGGAGGGAATATGATAATCGGCGAGATTCGTCGTCATCATTCGCCCGCAGCGATGGTCAATGGTGTCTTCGTGCAGAGCCATTCCGATACCCCAAACTACGCCGCCCATTTCCTGCGAATGCGCGGCTTTCGGATTCATAATTTTTCCGCACGCCGTCGCTTCGATAACTTTTGTCACTTTGACGATGCCGAGATCTTCGTCAACTTTGACTTCGACAAACTGCGCGCCGTGCGCCTGAAGCGCGTATTTATCGCGTTCTTTGGAAGGTTTTCCTTCGTAAACTTCGACGATTTCGGTCAGATTATTTTTCTTCATCAAATCAGAAATATCGACTGATTTTGACGAATCGTTTTTCAGTTGCAGTTTGCCGTCGAGCATTTCGACATCGGTCGGCTTCGCATTTTTGAAAATCGAGTTCGCGTCTTTATTGGCAAATTCGATCAATTTCTCGCCGATGTTTCGCGCCGCGAGTTGAACTGCCGAACCGACCGAAGCCGTCGTCCAAGAGCCACCCTGCGCGGGCGATTTCGGAAATTTCGTGTCGCCGAGTTCAAATTTTACCCGTTCCGCCGGAAGTCCTAAAAATTCGGCGGCGATCATTGTAATCACCGTGTAAGTGCCGGGTCCGATGTCAGAAGTCGCGCTGGAAACGTGCGCCGTGCCGTCGGATTTCAGCGCGATGCGAACGGTCGCCGCATTCTGAAACGCGCCCCAAGTTCCGGTCGCCATTCCCCAACCGACGAGCCATTTTCCGTCGCGCTGTGAACGTGGTTCGGGATTGCGTTTCGACCAGCCGAATTTGTCGCCTGCTTCTTTGTAACATTCGCGCAAAGCCTTGCTCGACCAGGGTTTTCCCGAATCGGGATCAATCTCCGCGTAATTTATCAGACGAATTTCGAGCGGATCAATTTTCAGTTTATAAGCCAGTTCGTCGAGCGCGGATTCGAGCGCGAACATTCCCGAAACGGCTCCGGGCGCACGCATCGCAAACGGTGTCGGCAAATCGGTTTTAACCAGTTTTTCCGACGTTTCCATATTCGGACAGGCGTAAACCGTTCTCGGAAAATACGACGCGCCGTCCGAGTAATCTTCAAACGTCGAAGTGTTGCTGACGGCTTCCTGGCGAATCGCCGTCAGCTTGCCGCTTTTGTCCGCGCCGAGCGAAATTTTTTGCCGGGTATATGGACGATAACCGTGTCCGGTAAACATTTGCCGCCTGGTGAAAGAAACTTTGACGGGACGCTTCACTTCACGCGAAGCCATCGCCGTGAGCAGCGGATAATAATTCGGTCTTAAAGAAGAACCGAACGCGCCGCCGACAAATGAGGAAATAACGTGTATGTTTTCCGGCGTGGTGCCGAAAACGGAAGCGAGATGATTTCGCACATTATAGACATACTGCGATTTATCAAAAATCGTCAGCTTATCTTCATTCCAAAACGCGCGCACGCCGTGCATTTCCATCGGGTTGTGATGCTCAATCGGGATCGTGTATTCGGCTTCGATTTTAAAGGCGGCTTTTTTCAAAGCGGCGGCTGCGTCGCCGCGCGGCTTCGGTGGCGGCTGACCCGGATCGGCGGGCGGCGACGCATACGCTTTCGTCAATAAATCTTCGAGGTGCGTCGCCGATTTTTCTTCCGCATACGTCGCTTTGACGAGATGCGCCGCGTGTCGCGCCTGCTCATAATTTTCCGACACGACGAGCGCAATCGGCTGACCGCTGAACAAGATTTTATTCGTGTAAAGAGCGCGTAAAGGCGTTTCGCTCAAAGCAAACTCATCGCCGTCTTTTTTGTCGGTAAAGGCGAGTTTCGGCGCGTTTAAATGAGTGAAAATTTTTATCACACCCGACTGTTTTTCGGCATCTTTCGTATCAATCGTCGTGATCGCGCCTTTGGCAATCGAACTTTGCACGATAAAGCCATACGCAGCATTATTCGCTTGAAATTCAACCGCATATTTCGCTTTTCCCGTTACTTTCGCCACGCCGTCCACGCGGTTCATTTCCTTTCCGGTATATTTCATAAAACTCTCGTCGTCTGAAAATTTGAATTTTGAAAAGCCGCGTAAATACTATAACAGTTCGCCGGAAAAGTTCGGCGCGTCTGAATTTGAAGTTCAAACGCTAAACTTTATAAGAATTTCGATGAATGCGCCGTTGTTTCCTGCGGATTTTCTTCGGGCAGAAAATGTCCGCCGCCGAGCGCGAAGCCTTCGACTTTTTCAGCTCGTTTACGCCGTATTTCCGAAACCTTATATTTCGCCCGCATACTTTCTTTGCTTCACAAAACGAGCGTTGGGCAGGCGGTTTTTTATCTTTATCGGCTGCGTCGTGTTCGAGATCAATCGAATCGCCGGAAGATTTATTCTTTTTTTTCACCCTCTTTATTTGCCTGCCGAAATTGCTAATTCTTTCAAAACGCCGACGATAATTCGTTTGGCGAGTTCGATTTTGAAATTGTTGTATTCAAAACCTTTCGCGTCGGCTAATTCGGCTTCGGCGGCGGCTTTGAAATTTTCTTCGGTCGCGGCTTTTCCGTTCAAATATTCTTCGGCTTTCGCGCAACGCCAGGGTTTATGCGCTACGCCGCCGAGCGCGAGACGCGCGATTTTAATCGCGCCGTTTTCCGTTTCCAAAATAGCCGCGAGCGAAACGAGCGCGAAGGCGTAACTGGCGCGGTCGCGCACTTTGCGATACAGAGAATTTTTCGCCGCGGCGAGCGGCGCGATTTCAATTGACGTAATCAGCTCGCCCGCCTGCAAAGCGTTTTCGATTTGCGGCGTATCGTTCGGCAAACGATGAAATTCGCCGAACAAAATCGAGCGTTCGCCGTTCGCGCCTTTGACATTAACCGTCGCATCGAGCGCGGCGAGCGCGACGCACATATCCGACGGCATCACGGCGATACATTTATCCGACCAGCCGAGAATCGCGTGACTGCGGTTGAAACCTTCGAGCGCGTCGCAGCCCGAAGCGGGTTCGCGCTTGTTGCATTTCGCCGCCGTGTCGTAGAAGTATCCGCAGCGCGTTCGCTGTAAAAGATTACCCACGACAGTCGCCATATTGCGGATTTGTCCGCTCGCGCCGAAAAGAATCGCCTGCGGCAAAAGCGGAAAATTTTCACGGATTTCCTGATGATTCGCCAGCGCGGTGTTGGTCGCCGCCGCCCCGATTTTGTAACCGCCGTTTTCCGTCGCTTCGATGTCCCGCGACAGACGCGTTACGTCAACGAGCGCGTCCGACGATTCGACGGTTTCGCGCATTAAATCAACCAGATTCGTGCCGCCGCCCAAATATCTCGCGCCCGTGTTTTGACCGAAAAGATCAATCGCTTCGCCCGCGTCTTTCGCTCTCGAATAAGTAAAATTTTTCATCGTTTCGCCGCCTCCGCTCGCTCGTTTGAAAATGTTTCGCGCACCGCATCGAAAATTCCGTTGTATGCGCCGCAGCGACAAAGGTTTCCGCTCATTCGCTCGCGGATCTCTTCGTCGGAAAGTTCTATTTCGCCAATCATCGAAGCGGAAATCGCGCTCGGCAAATCTTTTTGAAATTCGCTGAACATTCCGATTGCCGAACAAATTTGTCCGGGCGTGCAGTAGCCGCATTGAAAGCCGTCGTGTTCGACGAACGCCGCCTGCAAAGGATGAAGCCCGCCGTTTTCTTCCGCCAAACCTTCAATCGTCGTAATTTCTCTGCCTTCAAATTGCGCGGCGAGCGAAAGGCACGACAAAATGCGCGTTTCGCCGTCCACCAAAACGGTGCAAGCTCCGCACGCGCCCTGATTACAGCCCTTTTTCGTTCCCGTCAGCCCGATAAATTCCCGAAGCGCGTCGAGTAAAGAAACGCGCGGCTCGATATTTAAATCGTGCGTCGCGCCGTTGACCTGTAACTTGACGGTAACTGTTCCGGCAGGATTTTGTTGATTTGTTTCGTTCATATTAATTTGGTTTTAGAACAATTTTATCCTTAAAAAATTTCGTCATCGACAGCTTTTGTCTTCACTAAATTCAGTCACTTAAAAATTTCCACGGTCGTCCGCCGAAGGTCCGTAAATCGAAGGAACGGGAATATCTTTGAGCCGCATAAAAACCGTCAGTTGTCCGCGATGGTGAACGAGATGATTGACCGTCGAGCCAAGATGTTTCTTTTTCGGCGCGGTGAACATTATTTTTCCCTGATTTTTCAAATGAAAAGGCTCGGCGAGCGTTTCGTCCGAAACATTTTTCAGCGCGTCGCGGGCGGCTTGCAGATTTTCGTCGAAATGCGCGACCATTTCGGCGGTCGTTTTCGGATCGAAATGTTCAAACGTCGCAAAATCAATTTCGGGTTCTTCGATCATCATCTGAATCCATTTCGGAATCTCGGCGACGATCAAAGACAAATAACCGAGCTTCATAGATTTTTCGTGTGGTTTCCATTCAAATAAATTTTCCGGTATTTTTTCGAGACACTTGCGTGTCGCGGTCGCTTCCGCTTCGAGTTCCTCTAAAAATCTTTCGCCTGTCGTTATTTCGTTCATTTTCCTCTCCGAAAAAAATCTATAAAAGTTTATCGAGCGTAATCGGCAAATCTCTGACGCGCTTTCCCGTCGCGTTGAAAACGGCGTTGGCGATTGCCGCCGCCACGCCCGTAATGCCGATTTCGCCGATGCCGTGCGCTCCGAGCGGCGCGTGTTGATCGGGAATATTATTGTAAATAATTTCGATGTGCGGAATGTCGAGATGCGCCGGAACGTGATAATCCCAGAGCGACGGGTTGGCGATTCTGCCCGTGCGCTCGTCGAGCAAAGTTTCTTCGGTCAGAGCCATTCCGATGCCCATAATGATTCCGCCGCGAAACTGGCTGGTCGCGGTTTTCGGATTCAAAATCGTGCCGCAGTCGAACGAGCCGAGCCAGCGCGAAATTCTGGTTTCGCCCGTGTCTTCGTGAACGCGGACTTCGCAAAACTGCGCTCCGTAAGAACCCATCGAATATTTCATCATTTCAAAAGGCGCGCGCGAGGACGCTTCCGCTTCGACGAAATCCTGTCCGACTCTTTTCAAAATCGCCGCGTAAGTTTCGCCCTTCGACGAATCTTTTTTGCTGAAGATTCCGCCGTCCCGAAGTTCGACATCTTCGTATTTCAGATCGGCGAGCGGCGAATCAAAATCGTCGCCGGCGATGGCGAGAAATTCCGTAATAGTTTTTTCGATTGCCGCCGTAATTGCCGCGACGTTGCTGGCAGTCTGGTTCGAGCCGCCCGCGAGCGCGGATTGCGGCAAGCTCGAATCGCCGTATTCAAACGAAATTTTATCAAGCGGCAAGCCCAAACGGTCTGCCGCGTGTTGAATCTGGACGGTTGCCGTTCCCATTCCCATTTCGTGCGTCGCGGTTTGGACGACGGCAGTTCCGTCGTTCGAGATTCTGACGCGAGCCGTCGCCGCAAATCGCATATAAGGATAATAGGCGGTCGCCGCGCCTTGTCCGATGAGCCATTTGCCGTCTTTTTGCGTTTGCGTTTCGACGCGCTTCCAGCCGAATTTTTCCGCGCCGCGCCGATACGCTTCAAGAAGCGCACGATGCGAAAATTCCGTGTTTTTGGTTGGGTCTTTTTCCGGCTCGTTGATTCGTCTTAATTCGATTGGATCAATATTTAATTCGTATGAAAG
>CAXTMQ010000015.1:30792-33979 GCA_964245305.1 uncultured Pyrinomonadaceae bacterium | reverse complement strand
ACACGCCGTTTTTCACCGGCTATCGCCCGCAGTTTTATTTCAGAACGACGGACGTTACCGGAGTGGCGCATTTGCCGACGGGAGTCGAGATGGTGATGCCGGGCGACAACATCCAGATGGAGATCGAGTTGATCGCGCCGATTGCGATGGAGAAGGGGTTGCGCTTCGCCATCCGAGAAGGCGGCAGAACCGTCGGCGCAGGCACTGTATCAGAGATTGTTGAATAGTTTTTGTATTTGGTCTTTAGTTTTTTACCAAAGACTGAAGGCTAAAGACCAAAACCAAATTATATGCTAAACGAAAAAATTCGCATCAAATTAAAGGCTTACGACCATCGCGTTTTAGACCAGTCAACGGTCGAAATCGTCGAGACGGCAAAACGAACGGGCGCGAGCATTGCGGGACCGATTCCGCTTCCGACGGTGAAGAATAAATGGACGGTTTTGCGTTCGCCGCACGTTGACAAAAAATCGCGCGAGCAGTTTGAAATCAGAACGCACAAGCGTCTGATGGATATCCTCGATCCGACGGCGGAAACGGTTGACGCGTTGATGAAATTGGATTTACCAGCCGGCGTTGATGTTGAAATCAAGGCATTCGGCAAAAATTAATTTTAGTTTTTGGTTTTTAGTTCGATCTGAATTAGGAAGCCAAAGACCAAAGACCCAAAAGTTATGATTAGCGGAATCATCGGTAGAAAAATGGGAATGACGCAAATCTTTGCGGAAGACGGCACGGTTACTCCGGTAACGGTCATCAAAGCGGGACCTTGCGTGGTTGTCCAAACGAAAACGGCGGATGGAAAAGACGGTTATAACGCCGTGCAGCTCGGATTGGTTGAAGATAAACCAATCAAACTGAAAAATGTGACCAAGCCGATGCGCGGACATTTTGAGAAAACGGGCGGTGGTGTCCCGGCTACGAGAATTTTGAAGGAAATTCGTTTGACCGACGCGCCGGAAGCCAATGTCGGCGACCAGATCAAAGCCGATTTATTTGCCGACGGCGATAAGATTGATGTTATCGGCACGTCGAAAGGTCGCGGTTTTGCCGGAACGATTAAACGTCATAACTTTAGTCGCGGTCCGATGTCGCACGGTTCGATGAATATCCGTGAACCTGGATCAATCGGTCAGTCGGCATATCCTTCGAGAGTTATCAAAGGAACGCGCTCGTCGGGACATATGGGCAACGCGCAGGTAACTGTTCAAGGCTTGAGCGTCGCCAGAGTTGATGTCGAAAATAATCTGATTATGGTGCGCGGCGCAGTTCCGGGCGCAACGGGAAGTTTGGTAGTAGTTAAAAAGAGAAAGTAAATGGTTAATTGTTAATCGTAAATTGAAAAAATTAATTAACAACTAACTATTAACAAACACGGAGTAAGAATTATGACAACCGTCAAGGTTCGTAATTTAAAAAATAAAGAAGTCGGCGATGTCGAATTATCCGATGCCATTTTCGGTGTCGAGTTGAATGAATCGCTGATTCACGCGGCGGTCAGAAATTATCTGGCGAATCGCCGGCAGGGAACGAGCGCGACGAAAACGCGCGGTAATGTTTCCGGTTCGGGCAGAAAACTCTGGAAGCAGAAAGGAACGGGACGCGCCCGTATCGCTTCGCTTCGTTCGCCTCTTTGGAAAGGCGGCGGCAATGTTCACGGTCCGCAGCCGCGCGATTGGTCATACAAAATGCCGAAGAAAATGCGGCGCGGCGCGTTGCGCTCGGCTTTGTCGGAAAGATTGCGTGAGGGAAATCTGATTGTCATTGAAGATTTTAATTTTGCCAATCCGAAAACTAAAGAATTTTTGGGCGTGATGTCTGACCTCGGTTTTAACGGTGCGAAAAAAGCGACAAAAACTTTGATTGTTGATTCGCTCGATAATTCAAATTTGATTTTGTCTTCGCGTAATGTGCAGAAAACCAAAGTTACAAACGGCTACGGTCTGAATGTCTATGACATCATTTATCACGAAAAACTCTTGATTTCCAAATCGGCGATTGAAGAGATAAATCATCTGCTCGATCCGCAGAGAGAGAAGGCAACGAGCGCGGAGGAAACTGAATAATGGCAGCAGAACTTAGTGTTTGGGACGTTTTGAAAACGCCCGTCGTTACCGAAAAATCCGTGCTTTTGAAGGAAGCCAGCAGCGAAGACGAAAACATCGGACAGATTTTGACGTTTCGCGTGAATACGAAAGCCGGAAAAATCGCCATTAAAAAAGCGATTGAAGAAATCTTCAACGTCAAAGTGGCGAAAGTTCGCACGGTTCATTACGAAGGCAAAATGAAGAAACGCGGACGTTACGAAGGTCGCCGCGCTTCCTGGAAAAAGGCTTATGTGACTTTGAAAAAAGGCGAGCCGCATGTTGATTACGCTGAAGCGATTTAGTTCATTGTAAATTGTTGATCGTTAATTGTTCGTAACAATTAACGATCAACAATTTACCATTAACAATATGGGTATTAAAAGATTAAAACCGACATCACCGGCGCGAAGATACCAGACGTATCTGACGCGCGATGAATTGACTCCGGGCGCGAAGCCGGAAAAATCTTTGCTCGAAGCGAAGACGCGCATTTCCGGTCGCAACAGCGACGGGCGCATCACGGTTCGCAGACGCGGCGGCGGACACAAACGCTTTTACCGCATTATTGATTTCAAGCGCAATAAACCGGGCATTCCGGGCAAAGTTTCGCAGATCGAATACGATCCGAATCGTTCGGCGCACATCGCTCTGATTACTTATCTCGACGGCGAAAAACGATATATTATCGCGCCGGTCGGCTTGAAGGTCGGCGGCACGGTAATGAGCGGCGCGGAAGCCGATATTCTGCCGGGAAATGCTCTGCCGATTGCGAACATTCCTTTGGGAACGCAGATTCACAACGTCGAGCTGCGACCGGGAAAAGGCGGACAGATGGTTCGTTCAGCGGGCGGATTCGCGCAGCTTGTCGCTAAAGAAGGCGATTACGCGCAGTTGAGAATGCCTTCGGGCGAAGTTCGCCGTGTGCCGGTCGTTTGTATGGCAACCGTCGGACAAGTCGGCAACGTCGAAAATGAAAACGTCTCTTTAGGTAAAGCGGGAAGAAATCGCTGGAAAGGCTTGCGTCCGAAAGTTCGCGGCGTGGCGATGAATCCGGTTGATCACCCGCACGGCGGCGGCGAAGGTAAAACTTCCGGCGGTCG
>CAXTMQ010000015.1:0-30692 GCA_964245305.1 uncultured Pyrinomonadaceae bacterium | reverse complement strand
AAAAAGTTATGCCACGTTCATTAAAAAAAGGTCCGTTTATTGATTTAAGCGTTCAGAAAGTTTTAAGAAAAATCCGCGAAGGCGCGAATAAGCCGCAGGCGATCAAAACCTGGTCGCGCCGCTCGACGATCACGCCGGAAATGGTCGGTTTGACTTTCGGAGTTCACAACGGCAAACGCCACATTCCGGTTTATGTAACGGAAAATATGGTCGGACACAAGCTCGGCGAGTTTTCGCCGACGCGGATTTTCAAAGGACATCCGGGAACGAAAGCGGAGAAAAGCGCAAAGCGCAAGTAATTACGAATTTCAAATTACGAATTGTCGAATAAAAAACCATTCGACAATTCGTAATTCGTAATTCGTAATTCGTAATTGAATTATGGAAGCGATAGCAAAAACAAGACATCTGAAAGGTTCACCGCGTAAAGCGCGGCTCGTGATTGATTTGATTCGCGGGCGCAATGTTTCACAAGCGTTGAATATTTTAAAATTTACCGACAAACGCGCGGCTGAACCGATTGCTAAAACTCTGCGCTCGGCGATTGCCAACGCGACTTACGCGGCGGAACAGCAGAACATCGCCATTGACCCGGACGATTTGATTGTCAAAACCTGTTTCGTGGATATGGGCGCGCACAAAAATCGTCGTCGTATGCGTCCCGCGCCGCAAGGTCGAGCGTTCCGCGAACAGCGTCATTACTGTCATATTACGATTTTAGTTTCGAGCGAGAAGACGACGGAAGAAACAAAATCGGCGAAGAAATCAAAACAGACTTCGGCTGAAAAAGGCGACAAAGGCGCGAAAATGAAAGCCGCGTCGAAACCGAACGAGAAATCGAGATCGGAGAAGAAAGCTGAAAAGCCGGAAACGACAAAAGCGGTAAAAGAAAAGAAAGCCGCTAAAGAATCTCCGGCGGCGAAAGTTAAAGAAACTAAAAAAGCGCAGACAGAACAAACGCCAGCCGAAGAAAAGGTTGAATTAAAGCCGTCGAAAGTCGAAACTACGACGGAAACTGTTGACAAACCGAAAGCGGAAAAGCCGAAAAACGTTGAGCAGGTTGAAGAAACGCAAGTTGTCGAAACTCCTGTTGTCACCGATCCGGTTGCCGAAATGATGGAGACGAAGGGATCGCCAAAAGTCGAACCGTCTACGGAAACGGCTGAAGAACCGAAACCGGCGGAAGCAGTAGAATCTTTGAAGGTTGAAGCCGAACCGAAGGCAGAAAAAGCCGCTCAGACGGAACTTCCGACAATTGAAAAAACGGCGGAAGCGAAAACGGAAAAAGTAGCGGAAATCGAAGACAAACCGGCGGAAACTAAACCGGCAGAGGTAAAGGGCGAAAGCGATTTGTCTGATCTTTTAGAAGTAGATTTGCCGAAAAAAGAAGGCAAGGACGCGAAGGCGGCGGAAGAAGTTGCACAGGAAAACGCGAAAGTTTCCGACGCGAAAAATGCGACTTCGCAAACTCCGGCGGAAAGAAACGAAACGAAAAAAGCCGATCAAGGGCAGCTTGATGAAGACGATATTTTAGAGTTGCAGTAACGATTTTTGATTCGTCGAGCGTCGTCAAATTATAAAACCGGCGACCAATAGCGAACGACAGATAAACAAATTTATGGGACAAAAAGTTCATCCATACGGCTTTCGGGTCGGATATAACAAAGATTGGCACTCACATTGGTATGCCAAGCGCGAATTCGCCGAGTATTTAGCCGAAGACATTAATCTAAAACGCGATTTAAAAAAGCGTTTCGCGGGCGCGGGCGTTTCGCACATTGACGTTGAACGCGCTGCCAATCGTTTGAAAATTATTATTTACACGGCGCGTCCGGGTATTATCATCGGTCGCAAAGGTTCGGAAATCGAAAAATTGAAAGAAGATTTATCGAAAAAGACCGGACGCGAAGTAATCGTTTCGATTCAGGAAATTCGCCAGCCGGAATTAAACGCGCAGCTGCAAGCCGAAAAAATCGCGCAGCAGCTTGAAAAACGCATCGCTTTTCGCCGCGCGATGAAAAAGACGATTGAAGAATCGCAGCGATTCGGAGCGGAAGGAATCAAGGTAATGATCGCCGGACGTTTGAACGGCGCGGAAATCGCCCGCACCGAATGGACTTTGCAGGGTCGCCTGCCGCTGCACACTTTGCGCGCCGACGTTGATTACGGATTTGCCGAAGCATTGACGACTTTCGGAATCATCGGCGTAAAATGCTGGATTTATCGCGGTGAAATCCTCGATCCGAACGCTTCGATGGCTCGCGGAACGACGACCGATCCGATGAAAGAAGTTAAACTCGACCGCAACGCGAGACGCGGAGACGGTCGCCCGCCGCGCCGCCGCGATAGAAACGATGGCGGAGGAAGAGGCGATAGATAATTTAGTCCTTAGTGCCTCGTCCTTAGTCCATAGCAAAAAAGTGATTTGCTGCGATTAAGAGACCAAGCACAGAGGACAAAGAACAAAGGACTAAAACTATGTTAATGCCGAAAAAGGTCAAGCACCGAAGAGTAATGAAAGGTCGTATGCGCGGAACTGCTTCGCGCGGCGACAAATTAAACTTCGGCGACTTCGGACTCAAAGCCTTGGAATCGGGTTGGATTACCGACCGCCAAATCGAAGCGGCTCGTATCGCAATGACGCGCCACATCAAACGCGGCGGAAAAATTTGGATCAGAATGTTTCCCGACAAACCGATCACGCGCAAACCGGCTGAAACCCGTATGGGCAGCGGAAAAGGCGCACCGGATCATTGGGTCGCGGTCGTCAAACCGGGCAGAGTTTTGTATGAAGTTCAAGGAGTTCCCGAAGAACTCGCGCGTGAAGCGATGGCTCTCGCGGCGCAGAAATTGCCGATCAAAACGAAATTCGTTAATCGCGCCGATTTGGAAGGAGGTATCGTTTAAGCAATGAAGAAAAAGGAAATAATGGAACAGCTTAACGAAATGGATACTGCCGAACTGCGCGAGCAAGCCGACAGTTTGAAAGAATCGCTGTTCCGCTTGAAATTCAAAAAATCTCTGGGTGTCGGTGATACGGTCAGTGACATTCGCCGTGAGAAAAAAACTCTGGCGCGGGTCAATACTTTGATTATGCAGCGCGAGCCTGCTCAGAAAGGCAAAGGTAAAAAGGCAAAGGTAAAAAGTTAAAAATAAAAAGCAATGCCAAGAAAGAAGAAAGAAGAATTAGAAGCCGAAGGAAACGCGACGGAAGCTGTTCAGGAAGAAACCGGAACAGATAATGTCGAAGCGGCGGCTGACGAAAGACCGAAAAAAACGAGAAACGCTAAATCCGACGACGCATCGGAAAATGCGGCGGAAGAAACTTCGGTTATTGACAGCATAGTGGAAACGGTCGGCGCGGCAGTCGGAACACTTGCCGCGACTGTTTCGGACGGAATTTCGTCGGTCGTATCGGCGGTAACAGGTGATTCATCGAACGTCGAAGCGAAATCGCATCACAGCAAACGCGCTGAAAGAATCGGCATCGTGCAATCGGACAAAATGACGAAAACCGTAACCGTGCGCGTTGATCGGCAAATCAAACATCCGATTTATCGCAAATATATCAAACGCCGCAAAAATTTTATGGCGCACGACGAACTCGGCGCGGGAATCGGCGACAAAGTGCGGATTATCGAAACCCGACCGATGTCGGCGAGAAAACGCTGGCGCGTGGTTGAGATTTTACAGAAAGCTGTTAAATAGTAAATCGTTAATTGTTAATGGTAAATTGTAAATTCTAAAAACAACTAACTATTAACAACTAACAGTTAACGAGGAAAATTATGATTCAGATGCAGACCTCTTTGACGGTCGCCGATAATTCGGGAGCGAAAAGAGTGGTAATGATTATGCCGATTGGCGGTTCGACCAGCAAAATCGCGCGGCTCGGCGATAAAATTAAAGTTACCGTCAAGGAAGCCTCGCCGGACGGAACGGCGAAAAAAGGTAAAGTTTATAACGCCGTGATTGTCAGAACGCGCAAGGAAGTGCGCCGCAAAGACGGAACTTATATCCGCTTTGACGAGAACGCCGCCGTTTTGATTAAAGACGATAACACGCCGATTGGAACGCGCGTTTTCGGTCCGGTCGCCCGCGAATTGCGCGAAAAGAATTTTATGAAAATCGTCTCGCTCGCGCCGGAGGTCATTTAGAAGGTAGTTTTTTGTTTTTAGTCTTTTGTCTTTAGCTCAATTCAGAAATGGCAGATGCTGAATCCGGCAGAAAACTAAAAACAAAAAACAAAAACAGAAAGACCAAATCAATGAAAGAAGTGAAGAAGGGAACGGTTCGTTCCAGAATTAGAAAAGGCGACACGGTAGTTTTTGTCGCGGGAAAAGAATATAACCGCTTCGATAATAAAGGTGATCGCAAACCTTATAGCGGCGAAGTAATGGCGGTTGACGCGCGGAAAGGCAAAGTCAAAGTGGCGGGCGCGGCGATTTCCAAACGGCATAAAAAAGCCGTTCCGCAAATGAATGTCGAAGGCGGAATTCTCGAGATCGAATCGTGGGTTGATATTTCTAACGTCGCGCTGGTTGATCCGAAAACCAAAAAACCGACGCGCGTCAAATACGAAACCCGCGACGGCAAAAAAGTTCGCGTGGCGATGAGCGGCGAGTTGATTCCCGAACCGGCGCGAAGCGCGAATACCAGAAAAAAATCGAACAACGCTGATTCCGAATAATAAATTTTAATGTTTGGAAACGCCGCCGGAAACGGCGAGACCCAAACGAAATTAAAAAAATGTCAAGATTAAAAGAAAAATACACGAAAGAAATCGCTCCGGCGATTGCCAAAGAATTCGACATCAAAAATCCGATGGCGATTCCGCGCATCGAAAAGGTCGTCGTCAATATGGGCGTGGGCGAAGCCATCGGCAACGCCAAAGTTCTCGATACGGCGGTTGAAGAATTGCGTGCTGTAACCGGACAAAAGCCGGTCGTCACGAAAGCGAAAAAATCAATCGCGTCATTTAAGCTGCGGCAGGGAATGAATATCGGCGCGATGGTGACATTGCGCGGCGAAAGAATGTATGAATTTCTCGACCGCTTAATTTCGGTCGCTCTGCCGCGTGTCCGCGATTTTCGAGGGATTTCGGGCAAAGCCTTTGACGGTCGCGGCAATTACACGCTCGGCATTCGGGAACAGTTGATTTTCCCTGAAATTGATTTTAATAAAGTAGAAAAAACGCGCGGAATGAATATTTCGATTGTTACGACGGCGAAGACCGACGAACAATCACGCGCTCTTTTAAAAGCTTTGGGAATGCCTTTTAGACAGTAAATTTCGAGATTTAAATTATGGCGAAGATTAGTAAGATCGTAAAAAACAACGAGCGCAAAAAAATAGTCGTGCAGTATGCGGAGCGACGCGCCGCATTGAAAAAAATTATCAATAATCCGAATTCGTCGGTCGAGCAGGTTGACGAAGCGGTGATGAAGCTGCAAAAACTTCCGCGCAACGCCAGTCCGATTCGCGTTCGCAATCGCTGCGCGATGACCGGTCGCCCGCGCGCTGTGTATCGCAAATTCGGCATTGCCCGTACTGCTTTTAGGGATTTAGCGTTGCAGGGACAAATTCCGGGCGTAGTTAAATCAAGCTGGTAAATTGAAATTCCAGAGTTCAAATTTCAAATTCCAAATCGAGAAAATAGTTTGGAATAAATCGGAGTTAATAGAAAATGACTGATCCAATAGCAGATATGCTCACGCGAATTCGCAACGCGATTGCGGCGAATCATTCGCGCGTTGATATTCCGGGTTCAAAGTTGAAAATGGAAGTAGCCCGCATTTTGAAGGAAGAAGGCTACATTAACAACTATGTAACCAAAGGCGAAAGCCTTAAATATGTGATTCGCGTCTTTTTGCGCTACGATGCGAAAGGCACTTCTTCGATTACGCATTTGTCGAGAGTTTCGCGTCCGGGCAGAAGAGTTTTCGTCGGCGCGACCGAAATCCCGAATGTTCTCGGCGGGTACGGCGTGAATATCGTGTCAACCTCGAAAGGTTTGATGAGCGGCAAAAAAGCCCGCAAAGAAAATATCGGCGGGGAAATTTTGGCGGAAATATACTAATTTCGGATTTTAGATTTTGGATTCTGGATTGAAAAATAATCCGACAAATCCAAAATCGGTAATCCGAAATCCAAAACAAAAATTATGTCTCGTGTAGGAAAAAAACCGATTACGTTGCCGTCAGGCGTAAACGTAACCGTCAACAAAAATGAGTTGGAAGTGAAAGGTCCGAAAGGAACTTTGAAAACTCCGATTCCCGAAGGCGTTGAATTTAAAGTCGAAGACGGAACGCTCGTCGCGGAACGCGCGAACGATGACAAAGCCGCGCTGCACGGTTTGGCAAGGGCTTTGGCGAATAACGCCGTCGTCGGCGTGACCGAAGGATTTTCAAAACAGATGGATTTGGTTGGGGTCGGTTATAAAGCCGACGTGCAGGGCAAAAAAATCGTTTTCGCGCTCGGCTATTCGCATCCGGTCGAATTTCCTTTGCCGGACGGCATCGAAGCGAAAGCCGAAAGAATGCCTTCAAAAACGACGATTAATCAGTATCAATTAACGCTGACTTTAAGCGGGATTGACAAACAAAAGCTCGGACAGGCGGCGGCGGAATTAAATCGTCTCCGCAAACCCGACGCATACAAAGGCAAAGGCGTGCGCTACGCCGACAAAACGTATCGTCTGAAACCGGGCAAAACGGGTAAATAAGTTATGAGTTGCAGAGTTACAGAGTTGCAGAGTTATAGGAAATTTTTAGTTTAGAAACTCTGCGAACTTTCTGAAACTATTCGCAACTTTCCGAAACTAAAAAAGTTATGGCAAGCAATAGTAGAGCAGAAATTCGACGCGGCGTTCACAGCCGCATCCGCAAAAAAGTCAGCGGCACGGCGGAACGTCCGCGCCTTGCGATTTTTCGCAGTCTGAATCATATTTACGCGCAGGTGATTGACGACGTGAACGGCAAAACCCTGGCGGCGGCTTCGACGACGGAAAAAGATTTGAAAGGCAAAAGCGGCGGCACGATTGCGGCGGCGCAAACCGTCGGCAAAGCAATCGCCGAACGCGCGCAGGCGGCGGGCGTTTCGCAGGTCGTTTTTGATCGCGGCGGTTATGTTTATCACGGGCGTGTTAAAGCTCTGCTCGATGCCACGCGCGAAGCCGGGCTGAATAAAAACGAATCGGATTCAAAGAATAATAAAGAAGAAACGAATGAAAACGAATAAACAACGTATCTCGGCGGACAATTTAATTTTGAAAGACCAGTTGATTTCGGTCAACCGCGTTACAAAGGTCGTCAAAGGCGGTAAAAATATGTCGTTCGCCGCGCTGGTCGTCGTCGGCGACGAAGCTGGACACGTCGGTTTCGGCACGGGTAAAGCGAAGGAAGTTCCGAACGCGATCAAAAAAGCGGTCGAAGCGGCGAAGAAAAATCTGATTCGCGTTCCGCTCGTCGAAGGCACTCTGCCGCATCAGATGCTCGGCGAATACGGCGCGGGCAAAGTTCTTCTGAAACCGGCGAAAGAAGGAACGGGCGTAATTGCCGGCGGCGCGGTTCGCGCGATTTTGCAGGTTCTCGGCATTCACAATGTTCGCACGAAAATTCTCGGCTCATCGAACGCGCACAATGTTATTCGGGCAACCTTTAACGGCTTGACGAGAATGAAAGACCCGATGGAAGTAGCCCGTTTGCGCGGCAAACAGGTTGACGATTTAAGATAGTTGTCGAGAGCGTTATCGCAATAATTTGCAGAAAAAGCTCGATGAAAATATAAAGAAATGGTAAACAAAGAAACACAGGAAAGCGGCGGATTGATCAAGATTCAGTATTACCGAAGCATGATCGGCTATTCCAAAAAGCAGAAGGCGATCATCAAAAGTTTGGGCATCACCAAATTGAATCAAACGATTCAAAGACCGGATAATCCTTCAATGCGCGGAATGGTTGAAAAAGTTCCGCATCTGCTCAGAATTGTTGAGTAATAGTGGTCAATGGTTAATTGTTAATCGTTAATGGTAAGATTGTTCGAGACGATTTATCATTTACCGTTATCAATTAACCATTAAGAATTTACGAGGAAAGAAAATGGCACTTGCATTAAATAATTTGCGTCCGGCGGAAGGTTCGACGCACAAAAAGAAACGAGTCGGTCGCGGTCCGGGTTCGGGACTCGGCAAAACTTCTGGAAAGGGACACAAAGGGCAAAAATCTCGTTCCGGTTATTCGAGTAAGATTGGTTTTGAAGGCGGACAGATGCCGTTGCAGCGTCGTCTTCCGAAGCGCGGTTTCACCAACATTTTTAAGAAAAAATGGCTCGAAATCAGTCTCGCCAAACTGGAAGAAAATTTTAACGCCGGCGACGAAATTACGCCCGATATTCTGCACGAGCGCGGTTTGATTAAAAAAGCCAAACACGATCTCGTGATTTTAGGAAACGGCGAAATGTCGAAGGCTTTGAAAATTTCCGCGCACAGATTTACCAAAACAGCGAAAGACAAAATCGAAAAAGCCGGCGGAAGCATCACCGAAATTCAAAAAGTGACCGCCGCGACAGTTTAAGTTTAGTTTTTGGTTTTTAGTATTTTGTTTTTAGTTCTCGGAAACGATTAGTTCTTAACTCTTTATTCCAAAAACCAAAAACCAAAAACCAAAAACCAAAAACCAAAAACCAAATAATATGGAAAAGTTTTTTGCCGCCGTCCAAAACATGTTCAAAGTTCCCGAGCTTCGGAAGAGAATTCTCTTCACGCTCGGGATGCTGGCGATTTATCGTCTCGGAGCGCACGTGACCGCGCCGGGAATTAACAAGGCGCAGCTCGAAAGAGTTTGGGGCGAAGTCTCCGGTACGCTTTTGGGCGTTCTCGATTTGTTTTCGGGCGGAAACTTTCGCACGATTTCGGTCTTCGCGCTCGGCGTAACTCCTTATATTACGGCTTCGATCATCTTGCAGCTGATGCCGGTTCTCTCGCCGCAATTCAAGAAGATTCAGGAAGAAGGCGAAGTCGGACGGCAAAAAATCAATCAATGGACGCGCTATCTGACGGTCGCCTTATGCTCCATTCAGACATTTTTCGTCGCCACTTGGCTGCAAAGAAACGGTATTATACCCTCGACCTGGTGGGCTTCGATGATGATCGTCGTCACCTTAACGACCGGTACGATTTTCGTGATGTGGCTCGGCGAGCAGATTACCGAACGCGGCATCGGCAACGGAATTTCATTACTTATTTTCGCCGGTATCGTCATCGGTCTGCCGCGCGGCATCGCGCAGATTTCCGATAGAATCGGACAAGGCGATCCGCTTCAGACATTCGGCGTAATTTTCCTCGTCGTGGTTTTAGTCGCGCTAATTGCTTTGATCGTCTATGTCGAATCGGCGCGGCGAAACATCGCTATCAGCTACGCGAGCCGTCGCGTCGGCAATCAAACTTTCCGCGGTCAGGAAACGAGTCTGCCCTTGAAAATCAATATGGGCGGCGTGATTCCCGTAATTTTCGCTTCGTCGGTGTTGGCGATGCCGCAGACGGTTTTCTCGGCTCTGCCGCCTGATCCGAACAATCCTGATTCGGCTTGGGCGAAAATTTATGCGTTTTTCCAGCAGTTTCACGGCGGCGATCCGTATTACGAAGTGGTTTTCATTTCGTTGATCGTTTTGTTCACGTTTTTCTACATCACGATTGTTTTCAACACCGATGAAGTTGCCGATAATTTGCGAAAACACGGCGGATTCGTCCTGGGCGTTCGTCCGGGCGCGCCGACGGCGAATTATTTGAACACTATTTTAACGAGATTGACAACGGTCGGCGCGATTTATTTGGCGTTTCTTGCCTTCGTTCCGCAACTTCTTTTGAACGGCTTTCACGTTGCCCGACTTCCGTTTATCGGTCCGTCGGTCGACAATTTCCTAACAGCAACGCCGGGATTGAGTTGGATTCCGACCGGTTTAGGTTATCAATTTTTCTTCGGCGGAACGTCGCTTTTGATCCTTGTCGGCGTGGCGATGGACACGATTGCCCAGATAGAAGCGCAACTCGTGATGCGAAATTACGAGGGCTTTTTGGGCGCGGGTTCGCGTCTGCGCGGACGACGCGCTTAACGCAAATTTGATTTGCCAATTACGAATTACGAATTAAAGAAAATCGCTTTCTAATTCGTAGTTCGTAATTAATTTTATGAGTAAGATTATCGTTTTAATCGGCGCGCCGGGCGCGGGAAAGGGAACGCAGGCGCGACTTCTGCAAGAACGCCGCGCCATTCCGCAAATTTCGACCGGCGATATGTTCCGCGAAATGAAAAATGCGGACACGCCGTTGGCGCGGGAAGTGCAGGCGATAATGGCTTCAGGAAAGTTAATTTCGGATGAACTGACTTTGCAAATTGTTAAAGACCGTGTTTCGCGCGAAGACTGCGCCGGAATTTTCGTTCTTGATGGTTATCCGCGAACCGCCGTGCAAGCCGCGCAGCTTGAAAAATTAGCCGAAGAACAAAATAAAACGATTCAGGCAATCGAAGTTGACGTTCCGAAAAGCGAATTGATGAAGCGTCTGACCGGAAGACGTTCGTGTCCGGTGTGCGGCGAGATTTACAATATTTATTCAAAGCCGCCGCTAAATGATAATGTCTGCGATTTTCATCCCGCCGCGCAATTAACGCATCGCGCCGACGATTATGAAGCGAGCGTCGCCACGCGACTGCAAACTTACGAAGATTTAACCAAACCTTTGCTTGATTATTACAATCAAACGAACAGACTAACGAAAATTTCCGGCGAAGGCGATTTGGAAGAAATTTATCAAAAGATTAACGAGTTAATTTAGCAAAAAATTGTTTGATTCAAGACTCGGCGGAATTGTCAGTTTTCTTAGCCGGTTTTTTTTAGGCAAGCGAATGATTATCGCCAAATCACAAAAAGATTTAGACCGTATGCGCGAAGTCGGCGAACTGATCGCCGAAGTTCGTGAAGCCGTGCGCGAAATGATCGTTCCGGGCGCGACGACGCTTGAACTCAACGAAGCGGCGGCAAAAATGATGCAGGATGCCGGAGCGCGTCCGGCGTTTTTGAATTATCAGCCGTCGGGAATGACACCGTTTCCGTTCGTCATCTGCGCGTCGGTCAACGAACAGGTCGTTCACGGTTTTTCAAGCGACCAACCGCTCAAGGAAGGCGATATTTTGTCGGTTGATATGGCTGCATATTATAACGGTTTTGTCGGCGATACGGCGATGACCGTCGCGGTCGGCGAAGTCGGCGAAGAAGTCAAACAACTGATTCGCGTAACCGAAGAATGTCTCGCAATCGGCATCGAGCAATGTCGCCCGAATAACCGCGTCGGCGACATCGGCGCGGCAATTCAGGAACACGCCGAAAAATTCGGTTACGGAATAGTTCGGGATTATACCGGACACGGCATCGGGCGCAGTATGCACGAAGCTCCGCAAATCGCCAATTACGGAAGACGCGGAACAAAGGAAAAAATTCGCGCCGGATATTGTTTCGCCATTGAGCCGATGCTCAATATGGGAACGCACGAAACGAAAACTTTGAGCGATAAATGGACGGTTATTACCGCCGACGGCAAACCGAGCGCACATTGTGAACATACCGTAGCGGTTACGCCCGACGGACCGGAAATTTTGACTTTAACGAAAAAGCAAAAAACGCAGTTAAAATCAATGGCGACGGCAACCGTCTGAAGTCAACTTGAAAAGTCGGCTTAAATGCGGTAACATAAGCAGTTTGTCGAATTGAACGAAATCAATTCCGTAGTTATGTCAAAAGAAGAAGCGATTGAAGTAACCGCGACTGTGCTGGAGACTCTGCCGAACGCGATGTTTAAGGTTGAACTCGAAAACAACCAACATCAGGTTTTAGCGCATATTTCCGGCAAAATGCGGAAAAATTTTATTAGAATTTTGCCCGGCGATAAAGTTCTGGTCGAGCTTTCGCCATACGATTTGGCACGCGGGCGCATTACTTATCGCTACAAATAAAAGGTGGAATTATTATGAAGGTTCGTCCGTCAGTAAAAAAAATGTGCGATAAATGCAAAGTCATTCATCGAAAAGGGATTGTGCGCGTGATTTGCGAAAATCCGAAACATAAACAAAGACAAGGCTAGAGATTTCAAATTCCAGATTTCAAGTTCCAAATTATTTTGAATCGAAAATCTGGAATCCGGAATCTGAAATTTGGAATTAAGAAAAATTATGGCTCGTGTAGCAGGCGTAGATTTACCGCCGAACAAAAGATCACAAATTGGTTTAACTTATATTTATGGTATCGGAAAATCCCGCGCGACGGCGATTTTGAACGAAGCCGATATTAGCATCGACGCGAAAATCAAGGATTTGAGCGAAGATCAATTAACGCAGATTCGCGCTATTCTCGACGCGCAGGGCGACATCGAAGGCGATTTGCGAAAGCGAGTGCAAATGGATGTCAAGCGTTTAATGGACATCGGCTGTTATCGCGGTCTGCGTCACCGTCGCGGTCTGCCCGTGCGCGGGCAGCGCACCAGCACAAATGCGCGAACGAGAAAAGGTCCGCGCAAAGCCGCCGTAGCGAAGAAAAAAGCACCGGGCAAGAAATAATAAAATTCCAGATTCCATATTATGTTTTGGAATCTGGAATCTGGAATTTAGAATATGGCAAAAGCTACTACAACAACCAAGAAAAAGACTTTTCGTAAGAAAGAGAAAAAAAATATTCCGATGGGAATCGTGCATATTGCCGCGTCGTTTAATAATACGATGGTTTCCATCACCGACACGGAAGGCAATTTGATCGCGCAGTCTTCGTCGGGGGCGCGCGGATTTCGCGGTTCGCGCAAAGGAACGCCGTTTGCCGCGCAGCAAGCCGCTTCGGAAGCCGCCAGAAAAGCTCTCGAAGTCGGAATGCGTGAAGCGCACATTCGCGTTAAAGGTCCGGGCGGCGGTCGTGAATCGGCGATCAGAGCGATTAACAATTCGGGAATCCGCGTCGCTTCGATTCGTGATACTACGCCGATTCCGCATAACGGATGTCGTCCGCCGAAACGCCGACGAGTTTGAGAAAGTTTTTGGTTTTTAGGTTTTGGCTTTTTGCCGGATAAATTTAAAAGCCTGATTTGAAGTTTAATTAAATTATCGAAAGGACGAAGGGTAAACTTTTACCCGTAAACTTTTCCGTCGAGGATGAAACGCGATTTAGATTTGATGTTTTCGGGCTAAGAAAAATCCGAAAACTAAAATCTAAAAACCAAAAACATTTTTCGCGGAAGCAAAAATCATTATGGCTAGATATAGAGATGCGGTGTGCCGTCTGTGCCGCCGCGAAGGCGGAAAATTATTTTTGAAGGGCGACCGCTGTTTTAAGCCGTCGTGCGCGATTGAAAAACGCGGCACACAGCCGCCGGGAATGCACGGAGCGACCGCTCGGCGCAAGGTTTTAGCCGGTTACGGACAACAGTTGCGCGAAAAGCAGAAGGTTAAGCGCATTTATTTCGTACTTGAAAAACAATTTCGCAATTATTTTGAAAAAGCGTCGCGCCAGAAGGGAATTACCGGCGAAAACTTGCTTTTTATGTTGGAGCGACGACTCGATAATGTCGTTTACCGCGCCGGTTTTTCGACTTCGCGCCGTCAAGCGCGTCAGCTTGTTAATCACGGACATATCGAAGTCAACGGCAGTAAAGTTGATATTCCTTCGTTTCAAGTCAAACAGGGCGACATCGTTTCCATAAAGCCGAAAACCATTAAAAACACGCACGTTGAAAGCGCGTGGCAAACCGCCGTCGGTCGCGGTCGTCCGAACTGGATTAGCGCGGGCGGCGCGGATTTGAGCGTAACCGTTTCGTCTCTGCCGACACGCGCGGATGTTGATCCGACGATCAACGAACAGTTAATTGTCGAACTTTACAGCAAGTAGCAAACAGTTCAAGGTTCAGGGTTCAAGGTTCGAAGTTATTGAAAACCTTGAACTTTGAACTTTGAACTTTGAACTTTTTAAAGAACAAAGAATATGACACAAACCAATACTTGGACAGATTTTCAAATTCCGAATCGGCTCAACGTCGAAGCGGAAACTTTAACCGAGCGTTACGGAAAATTTTACGCGCAGCCGTTCGAGCGCGGATTCGGAACGACTATCGGGAACAGCTTGCGCCGCGCGCTTTTGTCGTCAATCGAAGGCGCGGCGATCACCGCCGTTAAAATCGAAGGTGTCGAACACGAATTTTCATCAATTAAAGGCGTGGTCGAAGACGCGACCGACGTAATTTTAAATCTCAAACAAGTGCCGTTCAAACTGCACGGCGGCGGCGCGAAAACTTTGACCATCAGCAAAAAAGGCGTGGGCGAAGTAACAAGCGCGGATATTGAAGCCGACGGCGATGTCGAAATTTTGGACGACTCGGTTCATCTGGCGACGATTAATTCAAACACGACTTTGAATATCGAAATGCGCTTGAAATCGGGGCGCGGCTACGTTTCCGCCGAGTTTAACAACGACGAAGATTTGTCGGTCGGTTATATTCCGATTGATTCGGTTCACACGCCGATTAAAAAAGTAAATTACAGCGTGGACAAAACCCGTCAAGGCTCGAATACCGAACTCGATAAATTGACGATTGAAGTTTGGACGGACGGCTCGGTCAAACCCGATGATTCAATCGGTTTGGCGGCGAAGCTCGTCAAAGATCATATGTCCATATTCATCAATTTCGAAGAGGAAGAAGAAGATTTCAAATTTGAAGACATCGCGCGTCCGCCGCTTCTCCGCAACGATTTGCTCGACCGTTCCGTTGACGAATTGGAATTGTCGGTGCGCTCGTATAATTGCTTGAAAAATGCCGACATTCGCTCGATCCGCGATTTAATTCACCGCAGCGAGCGCGATATGTTGCACACGAAAAATTTCGGTAAGAAATCTTTGACCGAAATCAAGGATATGCTGCACGGAATGGGTTTAGATTTCGGGATGGATTTTGACGAACAAGGCAACCCGATTCCGGGTTCGGGCGGAAAAGATTTAGATTAAAAATAAACTCGAGGTTCAAGGTTCAAGGTTCAAAGTTAAAAGCCGCCTTGAACTTTGAACCTTAAACTTTGGACTTATTGTTATGAGACATTTAAAAGCACATCGTAAATTGGGAAGAACAACCGAGCATCGCATTTCGATGTTGCGGAATATGGCGACATCTTTAATAAATTCGGAAAAAGGCTACATCGTAACGACCGTTCCGAAGGCAAAGGAATTGCGTCCGTTCGTTGAAAAAGTTATTACAATCGCGCGCCGCGCGAAAAGTTTGAGCGGCGATGAAGCAAAAGCGCAGGAAGTTCATCTGCGGCGGCAGGCAGCCAGATTTTTCCACGCCGGAAACTCGACATTCAAAGCAGAGCAAAGCCGTTTTCGCGGCAAAAAAGGCGAAACCAAAGAGCCGATTGAAAGAACGGCGGGCGTGAAAGCCGTGCAGACGCTTTTCGACGATCTCGGCGGACGCTACAAAGACCGCAACGGCGGTTATACGAGAATTATCAAACTCGGTCGGCGTAAAGGCGACAACGCGGAAATGGCGGTTATCGAATTGGTTGATAATCCGCGCGAACTGGCGGCGAAGAAATAGTTTGTAAATTGTGAATCGTGGATCGTAAATAGTTTTTTCCTATTTGCGGTTCACGTTTTATTATTTGCAAATAAAAGGAGTTGAAGATGAGTCAACAAGCGACATCGGCAAAAAAGGAAACGGCTAAAAAGCAGGGCGGCGCGACACAGAAAGCGACCGAACCTTCGTTGAATATGGACGAACTGCGCGAACTCGCCAGCCTCGTCAACGAAAACGGGTTTACCGATTTTGAATTTGAAAACGCCAATATTCGCGTCCGACTCAGCAAAAATCCCGCGCCGCAGATAATTCAGCAAGCCGCGCCTGCCTACGGATTTTCCGCGCCGCCCGCCGCTTCCGCCGCCGCGCCAAATGCTCAAACCGCCGCTAATACAGAAACACGAGATGAAACCGCCATCGAAACCGCCGAAAGTTTGCACATCATTCCTTCGCCGATTGTCGGAACTTTTTATCGTTCGCCCGCGCCCGACAAAGACCCGTATGTCAAGGAAGGCAGCAATGTTTCGCCCGATTCGATTGTCTGCATCGTCGAGGCGATGAAATTGATGAACGAAATCGAAGCGGAAATTTCCGGCGAAGTCGTCAAAATTTTTGTCGAAAACGGTCAGCCGGTCGAATACGGTCAGCCGCTTTTCGGAATCAGAAAATAAGTTCAAAGTTCAAAGTTAATTCGATTTGAGTCTTGAACTTTGAACCTTGAACTTTGAATTAATGAACAAACGCGAATTTCGCAAAATTTTAATCGCCAATCGCGGCGAAATCGCCTGCCGCATCATCTGGACGTGCAAGGAGATGGGCATTCGCACGGTCGCCGTTCATTCGGAAGCCGACAAAGAAGCCCTGCACGTTAAATATGCCGACGAAGCCGTCTGCATCGGTCCCGCGCCGTCGGCGCAAAGTTATTTGAGCATTCCTTCGATAATCAGCGCGGCGGAAATCACCAATGTTGACGCGATTCATCCGGGTTACGGTTTTCTCGCCGAATCGGAACGCTTTGCGAAAGTTTGCGAAGACTGCAATATAAAATTTATCGGACCAAGAGCGCACGTTATCGGGATGATGGGCGATAAGGTTGAAGCGCGTCGAACAATGAAAGCGGCGGGCGTTCCGATTCTGCCCGGTTCGCCCGAACCGATTGAATCGGCTGAGGAAGCGATTGTGCTGGCAAAGGAAATCGGCTTTCCGGTGATTATCAAAGCGGCGGCGGGCGGCGGCGGGCGCGGAATGCGAATCGTCCGCGAAGAAGCCGATTTAGCCGTCAATCTCGAACTCGCGCAAACCGAAGCACTCGCGGCTTTCAAAAACGGTTCTGTTTACATCGAACGCTATATCGAGCGACCGCGCCACATCGAGATTCAAGTTTTAGCCGACGAATACGGCAACGTAATTCATCTCGGCGAGCGCGAATGTTCGATTCAGCGTCGTCACCAGAAATTACTCGAAGAAGCACCGTCGCCCGTCATTACGCCCGAACAACGAGCGAAAATGGGCGCGGTCGCCGTCAAAGCGTGTCAGGAAATCGGCTATTCGAGCGCGGGAACTTTTGAATTTTTGCTTGACGAAGACGGTTCATTTTATTTTATGGAAATGAACACGCGCATTCAGGTCGAGCATCCGGTCACGGAAATGGTCACGCTCGCCGACATCGTGCGAAATCAAATTCGCATTGCCGAAGGCGAAGAATTAGGCGCGACGCAGGACGACGTACAGATCGTCGGGCATTCAATCGAATGCCGCATCAACGCCGAAGACCCGGTAAAATTTACGCCTTCGCCGGGACGCATTACAGCGTTAAATATCCCCGGCGGTCCGGGCGTAAGAGTTGACACGGCGATCTATCCGGGCTATGTCGTGCCGCCGTATTACGATTCGATGATTGCCAAACTGATCGTTCACGCCCGCACGAGAGAGTTGGCAATCGGACGTATGAAACGCGCTCTGGAAGTGATGGTCGTCGAAGGAATCAAGACGACGATTCCGCTTCATTTAAAGATTATGAACGACGAGAATTTTCAAAAGGGAAATTTCTCGACGAAGTTTATGGAAGAGTTTCCAAACTCGTAAATCATTAGCAGTAAATGGTTAATCGCAAGTTGAACAATCGCAAAATTGACTATTTGCGATTCACGATTTACGATTCACTAAGAATAAAATTTTCGCGGTTGTCGTTTTCAAAAAACGGATCTTCTGCGAGCATAAGGAGAGACCTTTTTAATAAAAATATATGGCAACACCAAAAGAAACCAAAGAAACAATCGTTAGCGATTACCGGACGCACAACAGCGACACCGGATCGTCGAACGTGCAAATCGCGCTTTTAACGCAGCGCATCAACGAATTAACCGAACATTTCAAAATTCACAAAAAAGACAATCACTCGCGCCGCGGTTTGTTGAAAATGGTCTCGCGCCGCCGCAAACTGCTCGATTATCTCAAACGTCAGGACATCAATAGTTATCACGACATCATCCAGAAATTAGGACTGAGAAGATAACTGAAAATTAGTAGTGAAAGGTAAAAAATATTCGCTTTTCATTATTGGTTTTTCACTAAATATGACCGCTTCGGGTCATCAAAAATAAAGATTCTTCCGAAGAGTTGGTCGGCGGTAGCTGAACGTGACAGCACAAAAAAATTCCGCCGGCGAACGAGAATCTATCGCTTATGAAATCCAAAGGCGACAGGGCTTTCACGGATAGCCCGGTCGTCTTTTATTGTATGAGGAAAGAAAAATATGTCACAAAAAAAATACTTAAATGAAAAAATAAAATTAGGCGACAAAGATTTAATCGTGGAAACCGGAAAAGTCGCCAAGCAAGCCGACGGTTCGGTCGTCGTTCGTTACGGCGATACGATGATTTTAGTGACGGCGGTCAGCGCGCGGACGGCAAAGGAAGGATTGGATTTCTTTCCGCTCACGGTCGAATATCGTGAATCAACTTACGCTGCCGGACGTATTACGGGAAACTATTTTAGACGCGAAGGTCGTCCGAACGAAAAGGAAGTTTTAACCTGCCGCTTGATTGATCGTCCCGTTCGTCCTTTGTTTCCCGAAGGCTATCGTTTTGAAACGCAGATCGTCGGCTCGGTCATCTCTGCCGATACGGACAATGATCCCGATGTTATTGCGATTACAGGCGCGTCGTGCGCTCTTTATTTGTCGGATATTCCGTTCGTAAATCCGATTGCGGCGGTGCGCGTCGGTTTGATCGAAGGCAAATATATCGTCAATCCGACGTATGACGAACGCCGCGAATCGAAATTAAATCTCGTCGTTGCCGGAACGGAAGAAGCCATCGTGATGGTTGAAGCGCAGGCGAACGAAGTCGAAGAAAAAATTATGCTCGAAGCGTTGATGCTCGCGCACAAGGAAATCAAACGGCTTTGCCTGTGGCAGAAAGAATTGTTTAAAGCATTGGAAATCACGAAGCGCGAATTTGAACCGGCGACGCTCGACGACGCGCACATCAAGGAAATCGAAGAAAATTACGGCGAAAGAATGCGCGAAGCGTTGGACACGACCGGCAAAGACAAGCTGACGAGTTACGCGGCGGTTGACGCGCTCAAAAAAGAAGTCGTCGAATCTTATGCTGACGACGAACAAAAACGCCTCGGCGTGGGCAGCGTTTTCTCGCATTTGAAGGAAAAAATCTTCCGCGAAGATATGCTCGGCAAACGCCGCCGACCGGACGGTCGCAAGTTTTCGGAAATTCGCCCGATTTCGTGCGAAGTAGGCTGGCTGCCGCGCGTTCACGGTTCATCGCTTTTCACGCGCGGTGAAACGCAGGCGATTGTAACGGCGACGCTCGGAACGAAAATGGACGAGCAGTTTACCGACGATTTGGAAAAAGGCGAAGTCAAAAAACGCTTTATGCTTCACTATAATTTCCCGCCGTATTCGGTCGGCGAAGCCGGACGCTTCGGCGGTTCGTCGCGCCGCGAAATCGGACACGGCAACTTGGCGCGCCGCGCTCTGGAAGCGATTATGCCCGAAGAAGCCGATTTTCCATACACGATTCGCATCGTTTCCGAAATCACCGAATCGAACGGGTCGAGTTCGATGGCTTCGGTTTGCGGCGGCTGTCTGTCGTTGATGGACGCGGGCGTTCCGATTAAAAAGCCGGTCGCGGGCGTGGCGATGGGTTTGGTGATGGAAGGCAATCGTTACGCGATTTTGTCAGACATCGCCGGCGCGGAAGATCATTACGGCGATATGGATTTCAAAGTTACGGGAACTGCCGACGGCATTACCGCTTTGCAAATGGATATTAAAATCGGCGGTATCAACGCGATGATTTTAAGCGAAGCGTTGGAACAGGCAAAAAAAGGTCGGATGCATATTCTCGGCATTATGGCGCAAGCGATTGACAAACCGCGCGAAGAGCTTTCAGAATACGCGCCGAGGATTATCACGATTCAAATCAATCCCGAAAAAATACGCGATGTTATCGGCAAAGGAGGCGCGACGATTCGTTCGATTACCGAAGAAACCGGCGCGAAAATTGACGTGTCCGACGACGGCACGATCAATATCGCTACCAACGACGGCGAAGCCGGACAAGCGGCAGTCGCCCGCATTCGCGCTCTGACCGCCGAAGCGGAAATCGGCGAAACGTATCTCGGCACGGTTTCCAGAATCGTTGATTTCGGCGCGTTCGTCGAAATTCTGCCCGGTCTCGACGGACTTTTGCATATCTCGGAAATATCCGACCGGAGAGTCCGCGACGTGCGCGACGAACTCAAAGAAGGTCAGCAAATTATGGTCAAATGCATCGGCAGAGAAGGCAACAAAATCAAGCTTTCGCGCAAAGCCGTTCTGAAAGAAGAAAAAGCTGATTCGCAGGCGCAGTAAGTTTAATCTGAAAACTAAAAACGAAGATTCTAAAAATACGTCGGCAATGTTCAAACGGTTTTTAGAATCTTCGTTTTCTCGTTTTTGTGCTTCCGGCAAATAATTTCTGGAAAAACTATTCGATTGAAGGTTCTAATCACTTGAAAGATAATTAATGCGCGTAATTTAGGCGGAAAAACAGGCAAAATTAGCTATTTCGATAGTGCAATCCGATATATTTTCTGATATAGTTTGCCAAATTGCCCCGACAAAGTTACTATTGACGAGCTTTAAAGCGACTCGAACAGCGTAAATTCAATACGCGAAGCACATTCAGTCAGGTAAAAGACGATGAGACATCCAAACTTCAAATTTATTTTTTCGGCACTCGCCTTGTATTCGATTTTATTCACGGCGATAACCGCGCAAGCCGCGCCGGTGCGATTTAACCAAGTCATTCAGGTGATTGACGCGAAACCGGGCAAAGCCGGAAACGGCGGTTTTGCAAAACTGCGACTGGCTGATGATAATCCGGTTTCCGACGATGACAAAACGAAAACAGATACGCCGAAGCCGCAGCAGGATGACCGCGTGATTACCGAAACCAAATCGGAAATCGTCGAAAACGACGTTTGCGATTGTGTTGAAAGTTCCGTCATTGCCGCCGGTTTTCCATACGGTTGGCTGGCTCTGGGCGGAGTTCCTTTTCTGTTTTTAATTCCGCCGGGCGATAGTCCGAACGATTCACCGTCGCCAACGCCTTCGGAAACTCCGACACCGCCGACGACACCGACACCGCCGATGACACCGACACCGACACCGCCGACCGAGCCGGTGCCTGAACCGATGACAATTCTTCTGTTCGGAACAGGTCTTGCCGGAGTCGGATTAGCCGCTCGTCGCAAATTCGGTAAAAAGGACAAACAAGATTCGAGCGCGGCGTAAAAATTACGCCGCCGCAAGTTTTCTCTAAAATTTTTGAGTTAGCTGTTTTGCCGAGCGCAGAACGAAATAAAAAAGATGCGAAACGTTAAATATAATTTTTTATTCGTGATCGGGTTGATGCTGAGTTTAGGATTGACCGGTGCCTTCGCCCAAAAGAACGGCGGGAAAAATAAACCGCCGAAAGATATGGGAACGCTGACGGTCAGAACTACGCCGGTCGCTTATCCGGTGAAGGTTGACAACCAGATGCTCGGAATGAGCGGCGTTGACACGCCTGCGGAATTTTATTTGAAACCCGGTATGCACAGCCTCGTCGTCGAAGGTCCGAACGGTAAAACATTTGCCAAGGAAATCGAAATCAAAAAGGCTTCCAAGCATTGCGTTTGCTTAAAAGCAGTCGAAGAAACCATTACCCGCGCTTGCCCTTATAACATCCAACTCAGCGGACCGGATCGAGTGATGGAAGGCGATTTAATCACCTTTGCCTCGAACAACACGGTGACCGAAGGCGCGATTCCGGTAATTTACAATTGGACGGTTTCAAACAATGCAAAAATCACGAGCGGACAGGGAACGCCTTCGATCACTGTTGATACGACCGGAATGGGCGGGCAAACCGTCAATGCCGATCTCGACGTGAACGACGGAGTTTATGACGCGACCTGCCGTCAGAAAATTTCCGTTCCGACGATTGTCGAAGCCAAACCGCCGCTTCCCGGACCGCGCAAATTCGACGAATTCCCGTCGAGAGCGTTCGACGACGATAAAGCCAGACTCGACGCTTTCGCCATCGAACTGCAAAATAATCCCGATTCGCAAGGCTACATTATTATGTATCAGGGAACGGATAAAAATAGTGTGAAAAACCGCAATGTTGATATTCTGAGCAAGCGAACGCTCGATTATCTGGTCAAAGCACGCGGCATTGATCCGCGGCGGATTATGATTACTAATTGGGGCAGTCGTGACGTGACGACTTACGATTTGTGGATTATTCCGCCGGGCGCACAGCCACCCGTTCCGCAATAAATAACTGAGGAAATTTAAATTTCTAAGGACGGCTTCGGTCGTCCTTTTTTGTTTTGTCCTTTGTCCTTTGTCCTTTGTCCGTTGTAAAATTCACGTTTTGAACTTGAAATAACGATATGCAATCCTGAATTTGCAACTTGGAATTTGAAATCAAATTATGACAGCACCGAATATTGAAACGATTGTCTCTTTATCAAAACGACGCGGTTTTGTTTTTCCCGCCTCCGACATTTACGGCGGCTTGGGCAGCAGTTGGGATTACGGTTCGCTCGGCGTAGAGCTGGCGAACAACATAAAAAAATCCTGGTGGCGTTGGCTAGTTCACGAGCGCGACGACATCGAAGGACTTGATTCTTCGATTATCCAGAATCGTCTCGTGTGGAAATACAGCGGACACGAAACAACTTTCAGCGATCCTTTGGTTGACTGCCGCAACTGCAAATCCAGATTTCGCGCCGACAAACTCGAATATCCGAAGATTTCCGATAAACCTGAATTACAGAAAGCGTTCGAGCGAACGCCGATTGAAGAACTGATAAAGCAGAAAAATTTTCCGTGTCCAAACTGCGGTTCGACGGATTTTACCGAACCGAAACAATTTAATTTGATGTTCAGCACGACGGTCGGCGCGACTTCCGCCGAAGACGATCCGAGCGCGTTGGCTTATCTCCGACCGGAAACCGCGCAGGGAATTTTTATCAATTTCAAAAATGTGCTGGATACCTCGCGCCGCAAACTACCGTTCGGCATCGCGCAAATCGGCAAAGCATTTCGCAACGAAGTTACGCCCGGAAATTTCATTTTCCGTACGCGCGAATTTGAGCAGATGGAAATGGAATATTTTTGCACGCCCGAAGACGCGCCGCGCATTCATCAGGAATTTATTGACGGTTTTCAGACGTGGTTTCACAGCTTGGGCGTTTTGCCGGAAAACTTAAAACTTTACGAGCAAACAAAAGAGGAACTCGCGCATTATGCCGAACGAACGGTTGATATTTTGTATCGGTTTTTCCCCGAACGCGACGATGAAGACAAGCAATTTGACGAGTTAATGGGCATCGCCAATCGCACCGATTTCGATTTGAAAACACATTCAAAGAAACCCGAAGACCGCGAGGGTAAACGAATAAATCCCGATTCGACTGAAGATTTATCATATTTCGATGAAGCGACGAAGCAAAGATTTTATCCGTATGTCATCGAACCGGCGGTCGGCGTGAATCGAACTTTGCTCGCCGTTTTGATGGACGCTTACACTGAAAAAACGAACGACAAAGGCGAAGTTCGCGTCATTTTAAAATTAAAACCCGAACTCGCGCCGATCAAAGTCGCCGTTTTGCCGCTTGCCAAAAACAAACCGGAAATCGTGGCGATGGCGAAGGATTTGAAAAAACAATTATTGCCCGCGATGCGAACTGTTTACGACGACACGGGCGGCATCGGAAAACTTTACGCCAGACAAGACGAAATCGGAACACCGTTCTGCGTGACGGTTGACCACGAATCTTTGGAAGACAACGCCGTAACCGTGCGCGACCGCGACACTTGGGAGCAAGAGCGCGTGAAAATCGCGGAGCTGAAAGAATATTTGCAAAAGCGTTTGAGTTAAAAAGAATTCAAACAGGGTGGACAAGATAAACAGGATTTTGTTTTATCCTGATTGTTTCGTTCATCCTGTCTGAATTTTAAAGCCGAATGAATATACCGGAAAAAATTACGAAACTTGTCGAAATCGTCAAACAAAACGGCGGACGCGCGATGCTCGTCGGCGGTTGTGTGCGCGATGAATTGATGAACATCGAACCGAAAGATTTCGATCTGGAAATTTATGGCATCGCGCCGCAAAAATTGCGTGAGATTTTAGATTCATTCGGCAAAGTTGATGCCGTCGGCGAAGCGTTCACGGTTTATAAAATCGGACAGAATTTGGATGTCGCGCTACCGCGCCGCGAACGAAAAACCGGACGCGGACACAAAGGCTTCGTCGTCGAAGGCGATCCGCAGATGTCTTTTGAAGAAGCCGCGAAACGCCGCGATTTTACGATCAACGCAATTATGCAGGACGCGCTGACCGGCGAAATTATTGATCCTTACAACGGACAAGCGGACATCAAAAATAAAATTCTGCGCGTTGTTTCAAAAGAAACATTCGCCGAAGATTCGCTCAGAGTTTTGCGGGCGGCGCAGTTCGCGGCGCGGTTTGATTTTACGATTAATGCGGAAACCGTTGAGATTTGCAAACAAATTGATTTGACCGATTTGCCGAAAGAACGCATTTGGGGTGAATTTGAAAAACTGCTTTTGAAATCACCGAAACCGTCAGTTGGTTTGCAGTATTTATACGATTTAAGTATAGCAAATCAACTTTTCCCTGAACTCGTCGCGCTCGTCGGCGTTCCGCAGGAAAAAGAGTGGCATCCTGAGGGCGATGTTGACGTGCATACTTTAATGGTCGTTGACGAAGCCGCTAAGTTGATTGACGATTTGAGTTACGCGAAAAAAATAACGGTAATGCTGGCGGCAACAGCTCACGATTTCGGAAAACCCGCGACGACGAAATTTTTCGACAATCGCTGGCGTTCGCACGCGCACGACGAAGCCGGAGTCGAACCGACGATTTCATTTTTGAATACGCTCGGCATTCACACGCTTGATGATTACGATGTGCGCGAACAGGTGATACAGCTTGTCCGCTATCATCTGCTTCCGGGAATGTTTTACAAAAATCCGCCGGGCGACGGCGCGTTTCGGCGATTGGCGCGAAAAGTCGAACCGGATTTGCTCTATCGCGTTTCCAAAGCTGACAGCTTGGGTAGAAATCCCGAATGGCTGCCGCCGGAAAAACATTTCGACGCGGCGGCGCAGGAATGGTTTATCGGTCGCGTCAGAGAGTTGGCGGTTGAAGAAACCGCGCCGCAATCTTTTCTGCTCGGTCGGCATTTGATCGAATTAGGATTGAAACCTTCCAAAAAATTCGGCGACATTATCAGCGCGGTCTACGAAATGCAGTTGGACGGCAAGGTGAGAAATCTCGACGAAGCGATAACCGAAGCGAAAAAATTGATATAATCAAATTTCAAAAAAGTTTTTCGTTATGCTTTTGGATTTAACGCCGCTCAAAATTTCACGCGATTATCGCCTTTTATTTTTCGGACAATTAATTTCGTTTTTCGGTTCGATGATGACGTTTATCGTCGTGCCTTGGCAGATGTATGAATTGACCAAATCGAACGAGATGGTCGGTTATCTTTTTCTTGCCGAGTTTGTGCCGATGTTTTTTCTTGCTTTCGTCGGCGGGGCTTTGGCAGACGCGCTCGACAAACGAAAAATGCTGCGGCTGACGGAAATCGGGCAGATGATCGTCACGACGATTCTGCTGGTCAACTCGCTTCTGCCGAATCCGCATATCTGGATTTTATTTTTGGCGGTCGCGCTTCACGGCGCGTTTGCCGCGCTTCAGCGTCCGGCGTTTGAATCGCTTATTCAAAAACTTTTTACGGCGGAATTGATGCCGTCGGTATCGGCTTTGAATTCTCTGCGGTTTCAATTCGGCGCGATTATCGCTCCGGCGATTGCGGGCATTATCGTCGCTAAATTCGGTTCGGACATCGCTTACGGCATTGATTTGGCGACGTTTTTCGCATCGCTCGTCGCGGTATTTATGATTGCCGCCGTTCCCGCGCCCGAACACGCCGACCGCCCAAGTTTACGAAGCGTCATCGAAGGCGTGCGCTACGCCTTTAGCCGTCAGGAACTTTTGGGAACTTATCTGATTGACATTATCGCAATGTTTTTTGCGATGCCGCAGGCACTCTATCCGGCGTTGGCGACTGTTTACGGCGACGAATATTTGGGTTTGTTTCCCGCGTCTTTAACCGTCGGAATGCTCGTCGGAAGTTTGACTTCCGGCTGGACGCGCAATATTCACCGGCACGGTTTTCTGGTCATCATTTCCGCCGCGCTGTGGGGCGTTGGAATTATATTTTTCGGTTTGTCGGACAATGTTTGGTTCGCGCTCGTTTTTCTCGCCGCCGCCGGATTTGCCGATATGATTTCGGGGATTTTTCGCGGCGCGATTTGGAATCAAACAATTCCGCATCATTTGCGCGGGCGACTCGCTTCGATTGAAATGATTAGCTATTTAACGGGACCGATGCTCGGCAGCGCGAAGATGGGAATTGTCGCGGAACGCTTCGGCGTGAAAACGGCGATTGTTTCCGGCGGCGTTTTGTGCGTCGTTTTCGTCGGAATTTTGTCGCTGTTCCTACCGAAATTTTTCGTTTACGACGGGCGCGAAGGCATCAAACAAAAAGAGCGCGAAGAAGCCGAACGCGCGGAATTAATTAAATTCGGCGGAATATAAAAATTATGCCGTTAATTAAAAAAAGACAACTCGAAATTTGGTCGCAGTTAAGCGGCGACGAACGGAAACGCTTTATCGAATCGCTGCCCGCGACCAAAGAGCAGATCGAAGATTTATTCGATTATCTGGACGTGCGCTTGCAGGAGGAATCGTGCGTTCACAATCTTCGCTTCACGATGCAGTTTTTGATGGAACGCCGTTTGAATATGCCGAAAATTATGAGCTGGCTCAACGAAAACGGCGGCTATTGCGACTGTGAGATTTTAGAAAAAATCGAGCCGCATTGGTTCATCGCGTTCGGCGAAAATTAATCGGAACGTCGTTAACCCTGATGGCGTTCCGATTAAAAACATTCCAAATATTTTACGCCCGCGCCGGTGTTGAAAATTACGACCGTTTCGTTTTCCGCAACTAAATTTTGTTCAATCATTTCGCGTAAAGCGGGCAGACACGCCGCGCCTTCGGGAGCGCAGAATAATCCTTCCGCCGCGCCGATTTCTTTGACGGCTTTGATTAAATCTTCGTCGGAAACGGCGACTGCCGTGCCGTTTGATTTGCGGAGCGCGTCTAAAATCAGAAAATCGCCGATGGCTTTCGGAACTCGTAAACCCGACGCGACGGTGTGCGCGTTCGGAAATTCGTCGGCGTGTGTGTCGCCGTCGTGAAATGCTTTGACGATTGGAGCGCAGCCGACGCTTTGAACCGAAACCATTCGCGGACGCTTTGCATCAATCCAACCCATTTGCTCCATTTCGTCAAACGCCTTCCACATTCCGATCAAACCCGTGCCGCCGCCGGTCGGATACAAAATTACGTCGGGCAGCGCCCAATCGAATTGTTCCGCCAATTCGTAACCCATCGTCTTTTTCCCTTCGACGCGATACGGTTCTTTCAAAGTCGAAACGTCAAACCAATTTTCCGCTTCTTTGCGTTCGGCGACGATTTTTCCGCAATCGGTAATCAAGCCGTCAACTAAAGTTACGTTCGCGCCGGTTTGTTCGCATTCGACAATATTCGCTCGCGGCGTGTCTCGCGGCATAAACAAAAAAGTTTCCATTTTGGCGCGTGAAGCGTAAGCGGCAAGTGCGCCCGCCGCGTTTCCGGCAGACGGCGCGGCGACCCGTTTCACGCCCAACTCTTTCGCCATCGAAACCGCCGCCGACATTCCGCGCGCTTTAAAACTCTGCGTCGGGTTCGTTGATTCGTCTTTGATAAACAAATTTAATTTAATCGAAAGCGACGCGGCAAGTTTTTCCGCCTTTAAAAGCGGCGTGAAACCTTCGCCGAACGACACGATGTTTTCGGCGTTTTCGACCGGCAAAACTTCCGCGTAACGCCAGAGATTTTCGGCGCGATTTTGCAGAGATTCCTTTGTCAAAGTCGCGGCGGCTTTCGTTAAATCATATCGAACCAGCAAAGGCTTGCCGCATTCGACACACAGATTATGCAGTTTGTTCGCTTCGTATTCTTTATGACAATTGGCGCATTCGAGATTGGTTACGTTCATAAATTTATCTCGGGAAAAATTCTCTGAAAAGATTGACTAAAACATCTACGCCGAGCGAAGCCGCGCCGTAATATAAACCGTCTTTGTAATCATAATTTCGCGGAAACCAAACTTCGGCGGCGACGATGTTGCTCGTCAACGCGCCCGCGATGCGCGGAATGCCGATGACGCGCTTGCCGCTTTCCTTTCGCGCCGTGAAAGTCGTCAGAAAAGCATTTTTCAAACGACTGCCGAAATCCCGTCTGTTACTGCGGTAAAAATTGCTGTCGAGTTTTAATGCTTCGTCCAAGCCGTAAACGGTCGTTTCTTCGAACACGGTTTTGCCGAACGCCGAACCGACGCGGCGGGCGAAACCGCGACTGTCGTTTTCCCATTCTTCGGGCGAATCTATCAAATGCGCGAAGCCCGCCGAAACGACTGTGCCGAGCAAAGCGTAACCGCCGAACGTGCGCCCGGCGTATTTCTTAAAACGCTCGTTCGCATTTGGGCGCGTATAGTTTCCCGTTTGGTTTTTTATGATTGGAGAAGATTCTCGCCGCGCGAATCCTTGCGTCGAATTTTCAGCAAAGTCAGGAATTTTAACCGCGCTGACATTAAAATCGGCAGCAATGCGTCGCGTCGGTTTGCCAAGTTTTTGCGCGAAAAACGGATTCGATTGCTGACCGAAATTTTCCCGCGCAAACGCGCTCAATAAAAAAAGCGTTATCAAACATAACGCCTTTAATTTAAATTTTTTTCTATTCACCTTATATTGTTTTCCCTTTGAAAAAGTTTTAGTTAATGTCTCATTTTTTCAGCATCGGTTTCAAGGCTTTGTAGATGTTTTCGGTCATAATAATTTCGCCTTTCACGTTCGGGTGAATGCCGTCAGCTTGATTCAAATCTTTATTAAGCGCGACGTTTTCGAGCAGAAACGGCAGAAAATTTACTTTATATTCGCTCGCCAGATCGGGAAAAGCGTTGACGTAATCGCGCTGATACTGCGCTCCCATCGTCGGCGGCGCGAGCATCCCGCAGAGCAGAACACGGATATTTTTCGCTTTGGCTTTTTTGATAATCTTCGCCAAATTTTCTTTCATTCGAGCGACCGGAAGCCCGCGCAGAAGATCGTTCGCGCCGAGTTCGAGAACCAGAATTTGAACATCTTCCTGTTCCAAAACCCAATCAACACGCTCTAAACCGCCGAGCGAAGTTTCGCCTGAAACTCCGGCATTGACGACTTCGTAATCAAATCCGTCGGCTTTGAGTTTTTCCTGCAAAAGATACGGATAAGATTCTTTTTCAGCCAATCCAAAACCGGCGGTCAAACTGTCTCCGAACGCGACGATTTTCGGTTTGTCGGAAACGATTTGAACGGGCGGTTTTTTATCAATCCGCGCATTGGCGTTTTGAAGCGCGGTCGAAGCGGCGCACGACGAAAAGAACAAAAGCGAAAAAGCGAAAAATATAAATCTTGAATTGCGAATGATGTTTTTGAAAAAAAATGAATCAAACATAAAGGCTGTCGAAATCTCTCGAATAAATCTTACGTTTTGATGCGGATTTTAGCGAACTTGTTCGCGGCATTTTCAAAAGCTATGCTTGTTAATGATGAACAATTAAATTTTAATGGCTTTTTATTGAATTATCTCGTCAATGCTTGATTATCCGTCAATCATTAACCATTTACCATTAACAACCGACTAAAGAATGATCGAACTTAAAAATGTAACGAAAATCGTGCGTTCCGGCACTGAAGATTTGACGATTCTGGACGATGTTTCGATGACGATTCCCGACGGGCAGTTCGTCGCCGTCACCGGCGCGTCGGGCAGCGGAAAATCAACTTTGCTCGGTTTGATCGCCGGTCTCGACGCGCCGACTTCGGGCGAAATTTTAATTGACGGCGAAAGCGTCACGGCGATGAGCGAAGACGATTTAGCGACATTGCGAAGCCGCAAAATCGGTTTTATCTTTCAATCGTTTCACTTGATTCCGAGTTTGACCGCGCTCGAAAATATTTTGATTCCGATGGAAATTCAGGGCTTGAAAGATGCCAAAACGCGCGGCGAACAATTATTGAGCGACGTAGATTTAACCAATCGCGGACATCATTATCCAACCGAGCTTTCCGGCGGCGAACAACAGCGCGTCGCCATCGCCCGCGCCTTCGCCAACCAGCCGAAAATTCTGCTCGCCGACGAACCGACCGGCAATCTCGACTCGCGCAACGGCTCGCATATTTTCGATTTGATGACCGATTTGCACGACAAAAATAATGTTACGCTGGTTCTCGTAACGCACGATAATTTTTTAGCCGAGAAAGCGCAGCGACAAATCATCTTGAAAGACGGGCGAGTTTTGAGCGACAAGGTAAGCTTAACCGCGGACGAGCGCGGATGAACGCGGATAATTTTGAAAC
>CAXTMQ010000014.1:0-34111 GCA_964245305.1 uncultured Pyrinomonadaceae bacterium | reverse complement strand
AAAAATTCACACCTAAAAATTGATTTATAAAAAATGAACACAGAAAAAAGCAGTAAATTATTTGCGGAAGCGAAGAAGCATATTCCGGGCGGCGTGAATTCGCCCGTTCGGGCATTTAAATCGGTCGGGCGCGAGCCGCTTTATATTGCGAAAGCTAAGGGCGCGAAGATTTGGGATGTGGACGGGAACGAGTTCGTTGATTACATCGGTTCGTGGGGACCGATGATTCTCGGACACGCGCAACCGGATGTTATCAAAGCGATTCAAAAAGCCGCCGTGCGCGGAACGAGTTTCGGGGCGAGCAATGTGCAGGAAGTTCGGCTGGCGAAGTTGATTAAAAATTTCGTGCCGTCAGTTGAAATCGTGCGAATGGTCAATTCGGGAACCGAAGCGACGATGAGCGCGATGCGCCTTGCCAGAGCGTTTACAGGACGCGAAAAAATCATCAAGTTTGAAGGCTGTTATCACGGACACGGCGATTCGTTTTTGTCAAAAGCCGGTTCGGGCGTGGCGACGCTTGGATTGCCCGATTCGCCGGGTGTAACAAAATCTACAGCGAAAGACACGCTCAACGCGAAATTTAACAACATCGAATCGGTTAATGAATTAATCGAACAAAACAAAGGCGAAATCGCCGCCGTTTTCATCGAACCCGTCGCAGGAAATATGGGACTCGTTAAATCGAACAGCGGATTTTTGCAAAAACTGCGCGACGTTTGTACACGGGAAAATATCGTTTTAATTTTCGACGAAGTAATGACCGGCTTTCGACTGGCAAAAGGCGGCGCGCAGGAACTTTATAGTATCAATCCTGATTTGACGACGTTCGGCAAAATCATCGGCGGCGGTTTGCCGGTCGGAGCTTACGGCGGGCGCGAAGAAATTATGCGAATGATCGCGCCGTCGGGAACGGTTTATCAAGCCGGAACGCTGTCGGGAAATCCGTTGGCAATGACCGCCGGATTCGAGACTTTGAAATTGATTTACGAAGATGCGGATTTTTACGCGGATTTGAATGAATCGTGCGAATATCTTTACGAAGGAATTCGCAATAATCTGAAAGAACTCGGCTTAAATTACGTTTTAAACACTTCAGGTTCGATGTTCACGCTGTTTTTTACAGACGAAAAAGTCGTAGATTTTGACACGGCGAAAACTTCCGACACGGAGAAATTTGCAAAATATTTCAACGCGATGCTCGAAAGCGGGATTTATTTGCCGCCGTCGCAGTTTGAAGCGTGTTTCGTTTCCGCCGCGCATACGAAAAACGATTTGGATAAAACGATAAAAGCTAACTACGAAGCGTTAAAAAGTCTTGTCAGTTAAAATTACTCAATCGTTCAATTTGAAATTTATTAATCTCATCAGGCGGCGGCAATTTCGGTTTTCTGTTTGCTCTTAAATTTCGCGTCGGCGTTCAAGCGTAAAAACGCTTCCGCGATTTTTTGCGATTTGAATTCGAAATTTGCCCGACCGTTGTAAAAAGACGCGCCGAACGACGGCGGAAATACGAGCGTGAAAACTCCCGGCGAGATCGCCAGCAAAATTATTACTATCGTCGAAACGAAAATTGGCGCGCCCAAGAATATCAAAGGCATTCCCGGAAGCCAAGCCGTGTAATAAGCGAATTTAAGCAAGCGATGATACCATTTCAATTTCGATTCGCAGCCGTGACACGCCGGAATGCCTTCGACACGGTTTAAAGTATTTCCGCCGCTGTAATATTTCGGATCGGCATCAATCCCGATTGCCTTATCAACCACGATTTCCGTTAGCGATGAAGATTTCGCGCTTAAAAACGATAATTTAATAAATCCGTCCGGGTTCGGTTTTTCGCAAACCACGCACAGCGACGGAAAAACAACCTGCTGATCAGCAGGAACTAAAACGTCAAAAGTTCCCATAAATTTTTCTCCTGAAATTGTTAGTTTTCCTTGCAGATACCAAACGCAGCGGCGTAATTTTCAGATTTTTTCGTGTTGAAATTTTTACCGTAAATTGGAATTTTCAGCATCGTCGCGCCGAGCGTCCAAACGATTTTTTTCGTTCCCGGCGGAAGTTTATACGGCGGTCGGCTGTCGAACTTGATCGTTAAAACGCTTCCGCTTTTCGTGCCGGTAAAATCGAACATTTCCATCGAAGTGTCCGGCTGATAACCGCCCGATTCAAGAGTTCCTTCGATTTTATTGCCTGAAATCGTCATCGAAACCCGCTGTTGAAATTCTTTTCCCTTTTTTTCAAAACAATAATCTTTTTGCGCTTTGGCGGTTGAAATCGTAAAACCGATTAGCAAACCAACTAATAAAACCGGCAAAATTCGTCTGTAATTTTTCATATTTTTCTCCTGAAATGCTTTTCAGATAAGCATTTATACAATCGTTCATTTTTTCGTTTCTTCCGGCTCGAATATTGGATAAACGAGTTGAAATTTGCCGCTCGCGTCGGGCAGCCATCGAAACTGTTCGCTCATCCACAAATTTTCCGACACGATTCCGGCGACTTGATGCGAATGGTCGAGCAAAAACAGATTATTTGAGCGACGCAGAAATTTTTCTTTGGCAATGCCTGTCTCCATATCCACAAGATAGAGAGAAAGCGAATCTTTTTCATAATCGTCTTTGCCCCAGGCGACGACGGTTTTCCAATCCGGCGAATTGCCCAAGAAACCTGACGGCAGTTTTGTTTTGAAGATGATTTCTTCGCCGGTCAGCGGATTTATTCTTTTCTCCGGCGTTACGAACCATTGAAAATCGTTCGACAAACTGCCTGAATTTACCTGGAGTTTTTTCAACTTGAAAGTGCCGGTGTCGTAAAGCGCGAAATATGTGCCGTCGTCGGCTTTCAGAGACATCATCTTGTCATCAATCGCCGTGCAGTTTCTCACGACGATATTTGGAAAATCTTCCGACCGATATGAACTGCCGTGAATAAAAAGCTCGGCTTTGGACAGAGGACTGCGGACTTTATATTCTGCTGAAAGCCTTGCTTTGACGATACAAATAAAATCGCCGCTCTGCGCTACCGATCTGACCTGATCAAAATCGTCGCTAAAAATTGAACAGCCCAGGCAAACTGCCGCGCCAAGCGTTATCAACACGAACAAATTAAAATCATTCTTCATAACATTTTCAGGCGGCGCGCTTTTCAACTTATTTTATGACTGTCTGAATAAATCCTTGTTTTCCTCTTCGATCTTTTTAGCCTTCACGCCCATATCTTCGGCATCTTTGAAAAGACGGTCGGATTTTGAATTGTTTTCGTCGAATTTCGCCGTCATCGTTTTCGGATCGTCAATTTCCATAAACGCCTGCGCGTTGCCTTTGCGAATGTTGACGGCATCGGCGCGTTTGGCGAATTCGTCGGATTTTAATTTGGCGTAATCTTTATATTTCGCGTCCAAATCCATCCGCGAAATATTGTCGTATTGTCTCGAAACGTCTTTCAGCATTTCGGAAACTTTTTCATAATCGCCGACAACTTCTTTGGCTTCGTCGCTCATTCGCATTTTGTAAATTTGAAGCTGCTGCACGGTTTGAATATTCGCGCTGAACAGAGCGGTATTTCGCGCTTCGGTTTTCGCCATCAAAGTTTTCGCTTCTTCGAGTTTCGCGTTTGTCTGGTCAACGAGCTTATTAGCTTCTGTCTGCTGACTGCCGCCGCTTCCGCCGCTGCAAGCCAAACCCAGAGCGAGCGCGATAACGGCGATAAATATGGCGTTTAATTTATTTCGAGTTTTCATTTTTGTTTCTCCTTCCGATTATTTGATTTATAAATTCTTTTAAAAACTTTTCCGAGAAGATCGAACGGTGCGGATTTTTCCAGACCGCGCCGTTCGATTTTATTTTCAAAAACTATTTTCGCTTGGCGATTTCAGTTCCGAGTCCGTCGCTGCCGATGATGCCCCAAGCCGCTTCGAGCCGCTCGCCTTTGATGTCGTAAACGACATAGCCGCATTTTTTGACTCCTAGACCCGCGCCGAAATAATTGCCGACCTTGATTCCCGTGCCGACGTATTTAGTTTTGCCGCCGGAATACGCGAAATGATAAACGTCGGATTTGCTTTTAGCGATATAAAGGTCGCCGCGATAATCCGAGCCATCGGTGTCATTTCCGGTAACTGTATAAAGACTGCCTTCTTTTGAATCTTTGACGAGCAACGCGCTCTGCGTTCCGACATTGTTATAACCCCAACCGCCCAAACTTCCTTCTAAAGTGCGGTCGCCAATTCGATAAATCGCCGCGCCGCAGCCTTTGCCGTTATCGCCCGCGCCGTAACCGACCGCGACTAAATTTCCGTCGCGCACACCCACGCCGTCATAGACGGAATTGCCCGCGTTCCAGCTGAATTGATAAACTTCGCCCTGTTTTTTAATCGTCAAATCGCCGTCATACGACAGATTATCGAGCGTTTTTCCCGTTACGCTGTAATTTCCGGCGATGTCGGTGTCGGAAGATGTGTCCGAAGTCGAATTGGAATTCGACTTGACGGTTGATTTGTTGTCGGTTGAACTGCTGTTCGACGATGTGCTGACGGTCGTATTATCCGCCGTTTTCGTGTCTGAATTCGAGCATCCGAGCGCGGCGAAAATCAGCGCGGCGATGATAAATATTCCCGTTGTTAAATTTTTCATTGTTTTCTCCTGTTTCTTTAGTCGAGCAGAGTGATTTTTATAAAACTGCAAATCAAAATTACTTCGCCCGATTATTTAAGCTATTTGATTAAAATTATTTCTGATTTCGCGCCTTTTCAGCCGCAGTCATTCATTCGCTTTAAATATTTTCAGACCGGATTCGATTTAAAGAGCCGCTTCCGCTTCAATGGCGCGGCGTGACATTTCTTCGGCTTTTACCTGAAAAGCCTTGCTTTTTTTCGTATAGACTTTCCCGGCTTCTTCAAATCTGGCGGCGGCTTTGCGGTATTTCTCGGCGGCGCGGTTCGTATGCCAGGCGGCGATTTCCGCAAAGGCGCGTTTTTTATTTTCTTCGGTCGCCTGCGAAACCAGTTCACGCGCCGTTCGACCGTTCTTTACTTCTTCGTCGGCGATTCGCGCCAATTCCTGCGCTTCCGCTTTTAAATCTTTCGCCAATTCGACTTCCTGACGGCTGACGGCGACGGCTGTCAAATTTTTGAACATAAACATTGCTTGAAAATAATTCATAATTTCGGTCATTTTTAGAAATCTCCTTGTATTTGTCGTTTTTGCTTAATTATTAATTTTCGTTGTCGCAAGCATCGGCGGTTGGAAGTTCAGCCGGCGACAAAATGGCGTTTGTCGCGCCGGCTGCACTTTCGGGGCAGGACAGCGAGGATGCAGGGACTAAAGAATGACAAGTCGGACAAGCCGAGACGTGAATTTCATCCGCCGCATTTTTCGACATCGAAATGATCTCTCTTGTTTTGACCAAAATTTTTGTTATGCGATATTTTTTCATTCTGTCTTTCCGTTTCGCTTTATGCTTTGCTTGCGCTAAAATTCTTTTTATTTTTTAATTGTCTTGCAGGCTTTTCGTTTGCCGCATTTCTAATTTGCCAAAAGCGAATGGTGAATGTCGTCCCCTAACTCTGAATTAGTCGGCACAAAGCGTGAAAATTAAAGGTGAAAAAGCGTGAATAAACGTGAAAACCGTTAAATCCAATTATTTCTAAGTTTATGGAAGACAATAATTTTTGCTGTTACGAGTTTGAGGATTTTAAATTGGACGTGCGGCGGCGATCTTTGTTTAAAAACGGTGAAAAAGTTTCGCTGTCGGCGCGAAATTTCGATCTTCTCGTGTTTATGGTCAAAAACGGCGGGCGAATTTTGGAACACGACGAGCTTTTGGACAAAGTTTGGGCTGGAACTTTCGTCGAACAGGCGACTTTGAAGAAAGGAATTTCGGCTCTGCGTCAAATTTTAGCCGCGCGTCCCGAAAACGAATTTATCAAAACCATTCCGAGACGCGGTTATAGTTTCGTTTCGCCGGTCAAAATCGTGCCGGAAAATAATCAAACAATTTTCGTCCGCGAAACCGAACAGGAGATTATCGTCGAAGAATACGAGGAAACCGACGAAGCTGAAAATGAAATCGGCGCGCCGGAAAAAATAATCGAAAACCCGACCGCTTCAGCGCAATCGTTGCCCGCCGCCGAATCTGAAAAATCAAGTTTACGACGCGCCGGAATTTATTCGCTCGCCGGAATCGCCGTTTTATTAGCAGCCTTTTACGGCTTAAAACCGTTTTTTTCCAAAGCCGCCGTCCCGCAATTCACGGCAGAAAACGTGCGAATCACCAGAATTACAAACAGCGGCAGAGTTTTGGGCGGAACGACCGTTTCGGCGGACGGCAATTATGTCGTTTATCCGACCGCCGAAAAAGACGGCACGGTTTTGTGGGTTCGCCAAACTACTACTAACAGCGCGACCAAATTAACCGCGCCGGTCAATGCGAGTTTTTGGGGATTTGCCGTCGCGCCCGACGACAGCTACGTTTATTACATTATAAATAACACCGACGAGCCGCAGAAAAGCGGTTTGTATAAAATCCCTCTGTTCGGCGGCGAACCGCAGCGGATTGCCGAAAACGTCAGCACGATTGCGATTTCGCCGGACGGAAAAAAGATCGCGCTGGTTCGCATCAGAGAGGAAACCGAATTATTTACGGTTGACACGAACGGCGAAAATTATCACGCCGTCGTTTCTTTTCCCGCCGATTCGCGGCTTTGGAATGTTAATTGGACTCCCGACGGAACGGCTTTGCTGTGCGCGATTCGACGAACAATTAACGATAAAATGCTTTTTCGCGTCGCTGAAATATCGCCTGAAAATGGTCAGGAAACGATTATTCTGCCCGAACAGGAAAGAATCGTTTACAGCGCGGCGTGGCTGCCCGATAAGAGCGCGATGCTCGTCATCGCCCGCGAAACAAATGCCGACATTCGCCAGATTTGGCAGTATTTTCCGGGTTCACAGGAATGGCGGCGCGTTACTAACGACAATAATTCCTATAAAAATGTATTACTGACGCGCGACGGTAAAACCATCATTTCGACCCAAGAAAGCCGGCTTGCCTCAATTTGGCTTTCGGATAATTTTACGACTGAAAAAACGACCGATACAAAAATGCCGGCGGTCAACCGTGACAATTTTCGACAAATTACCGACGGCATCAGCAATTTTGACGAGCTCGGCTGGCTTTCCGACGGACGCTTGATGTATTCGGCGACCGAAGACGGCAAAGAAACTATTTTTGTAATCAATGCCGACGGCGCGAACGCTCATGCCGTCACCAACGGCGATGACGGAATTTGGATTACTCCGCGCGTTTCGAGAAACGGTCAAAACATCAGTTTTTTATCTTCAAGAGCCGGAGTCAGACAAGTTTGGCGCATTGACGCGGACGGGAAAAATCTGACAAAAATGACCGATTCCGCCGCGCCTGTCACCGAAGCTCTGATTCTGCGCGACAATACGACCGTTATTTATCAAGCGCAGTCAAAATCCGCCGGCATACTTTTGTTCAAGCAAACGCCCGACGGACAAACCGTACCGTTAACCGATTCGGAAACCGGTGCTTTTGCCGTTTCGCCCGACGAAAAACTTTTAGCGGTTGAAATTCTGGATAAAGAGACGCGGAAGTATCACGTTGAACTGCGTTCGCTGGAAGCCGGAAACACGATAAAAACTTTCGATTTTTCGATCAATCGTCAATTGAGTTTTACGCCTGACGGCAGAAATCTCGCCTTCGATGCGAAGCGCGGCGATGCCAGCCAAATTTTTCTGCAATCAGTCGAAGGCGGCGAACCGCAGGCTTTGACCGATTTTCAGAGCGACGGAATTTTCAGTTTCGATTGGTCGCCCAGCGGCACACGTCTCGCCGTCATTCGCGGAAAACCGCTCAACGATGTAGTTTTCATCAAAGCGACCGAGAGAACAAATTAACTTAAATTGATTTTTTCTTAACAAATTCTGGGAAGCTGTTCGCCGACGAGCATATCAACGATGCGCGTTCCGCCGAAGGCGGTTTTCATAGCGACAATTCCCTGCGGTTCGGCTTTGACTTCGCCGATGACGCAGGCGTTTAGTCCATACTTGTTTTGCTTCATTCGGACGACGAGCGCGTCGGCGATTTCGGGTGAAACTATCGCAATTAATTTGCCTTCGTTGGCGACGTAAAGCGGATCAAGACCTAAAATTTCACACGCGCCTTTCACTTCTTCGCGAACGGGAATTTTTTCTTCGTAAATTTCGATGTGAACATCGGAACTCATCGCAATTTCGTTTAAAGTCGTCGCCGCGCCGCCGCGTGTCGGGTCGCGCATCGCGCGGATCGCTTCGATATTTCCGAGTTTCGCGGCTTCGTCAATCATTTCCGCAACTAAAAAGTTGAGCGGCGCGGAATCGCTTTCGATTTCGGTTTCGAGTTCGAGTTCGCCGCGCATGATTAAAATCGTCGTGCCGTGATCGCCGAGCGTTCCGCTCAAAATTACTTTATCGCCGATCTGCGCGTTTGCAGCGGAAAATTTCGCTTCCGTTTCGAGAAAACCGATGCCGGAAGTATTGATAAAAATTTTATCCGCGCCGCCTTTTTGGACGACTTTCGTATCGCCGGTCACGATTTGCACGTTCGCTTCGATTGCCGCGTCGCGCATTGATTCGAGAATTTTTCGTAAATCTTCGACCGCAAAGCCTTCTTCCAAAATAAATCCGGCGGAAAGATAAACGGGTTTCGCGCCGCTCATCGCCAAATCGTTGACCGTACCGTGAACGGCGAGCGAACCGATATTGCCGCCCGCGAAAAATATCGGGTCAACAACATAAGAGTCGGTCGTAAATGCGAGTTTTCGCGCCCCGTTCGGAACTTCAAAAACGGCTTGGTCTTCGAGTTTTTCGAGCAGAGGATTTTTCAGATATTCAAGAAAAAGTCCTTCGATGAGTTCGTGCATCGCCTTGCCGCCGCTGCCGTGTGCGAGCGTGATTTGCTCGTCGCGGAAACGACGCTTGCGACGGCGCGCTACCTCAACGCGCTCGAAAAGCGGATTTGATTCAAATTTGTCGGTCATAAAAATTGAGGCGCGAGCATCTTTCCAACACTTCAAAGGTAATTTTTCAAAACTATAAAACTTTTCTCACCGCGCGGCGCACCAAATCGGCGGTTACGCCGTAAACCAAATGCGCCGAAAGCGCGGAAGCATGTGTCGAAATCGGAAATTCGGTAATCGGTTTCGACAAGCCGAGCGCGGGAACGGCAATTTCGTCGGCGATTATCCAAACCGCCGCGCCGAAACCCAAACCGTAACCGGCGGTCGAGCCGGGTGCGAGTTCCGAAGCCACGCCGTAAATCAATCCTGAACCCGCGCCCATCACCCAATGCATCGCTTCGCCCGCCGGTTCTTTTTCGCTTTTCTTTAACTTATGATCGAATACATTTTCCGAAATCGCTTCGGCGGCTTTGACGTTTGCCGGTTCATCTTCTTTCTTTTTCGATTGTTTTTTCTCTTCCGATAGCGATTTCAACAACGCCTGAAAGCCGCCCATCGCCACCGTCGCCGCGATTCCGCCGATTAATCCGGCAACCGCGCCTTTTAAAACATCATTTGCGTCTGAATTTTTCTTCATAAATTTCTATTGTTCATTCTTTTTAATTCAAATTTTTACGCCGAACGCTGGGCGATTTTCGATAAACGACCGAAATTGTAATAAGCCGCGCACGCGCCCTCGCTTGAAACCATACACGAACCGATTGGCGTTTCCGGCGTGCAAGCTGTTCCGAAAACTTTGCATTCCCAAGGCTTTTTCACGCCTTTTAAAATTTCGCCGCATTGACACGCTTTCGGGTCGGCGATGCGGTGTCCGGGAACGCTGAATTTTAATTCGGCATCGAAACGCGCGTATTTTTCGTTTAATTTCATTCCGCTGTGCGCGATTGAACCGAGTCCGCGCCACTCGAAATAATCGCGCAGAGCGAAAACTTCAAACAACGCTTCGAGAGCTTTTCGATTTCCCTCTTTTGAAACGACGCGACCGTATTGATTTTCGATTTCGACGCGGTTTTCCGTAATTTGCTTGACGATCATATAAACCGACTGCAAAATATCGAGTGGCTCAAACCCCGACACGACGAGCGGTTTGCCGTATTCCGTATTGACGAATTCGTAAACGCGAGTGCCGATGACGGTCGAGACGTGACCGGGACCGAGAAAGCCGTCAAGCTGTAAATCGGGCGAATCGAGAAGAGCTTTTAACGCCGGAACAATCGTGATGTGATTGCAGAAAATGCTGAAATTTTTAACGTCGTCTTTCGCCGCCTGCAAAATCGTTAAGGCGGTCGAAGGCGAAGTCGTTTCAAAACCGAGCGCGAGAAAAACGACGTTTTTTTCGGGATTCGTTTTGGCAATTTTCAGCGCGTCGAGCGGCGAATAAACCATCCGCACGTCCGCGCCCGACGCTTTCGCATCGAGCAAGCTCGTCTTAGAACCGGGAACGCGCATCGCGTCGCCGTAAGTCGTAAAAATCACGTCGTTGCGGGTCGCAATCGAAATCGCGTCGTCCACGCGCCCCGTCGGAAGAACGCAGACCGGACAGCCCGGACCGTGAATCATCGTGATGTTTTCGGGAAGCAAATCTTCGATGCCGTATTTGAAAATCGTATGCGTATGCCCGCCGCAAACCTCCATAATTTTCAGCGGTTTATCGGTCATCTTCGCAATTTCTTCGGCGAGTTTCCGCGCGATGTCGCCTTGCCGGTATTCATCTACAAATTTCATAGCACCTCCCAAATCGAATGCAATTTCTAAGAAGTGAATTAACAGGGATGAAGTAGATAAAAGGGATAAAAAGAGATGATGAAAAAAATCCCTTTCATCTCCTTCATCCCTGTTAATTCACTTCTTCCATTAACCCGCGATTTTGCAAAAAACTGTGAACCATATCCCACAAAATATGATAAAGCGCGACGTGCGATTCCTGTATGCGGTGAATGCTCGATGTCGGCACGACCAGACAAAAAGCCATCTCGCTCTGTTCGTAAGCCTTTGCCATTTTGCCGCCGTCGCCGCCCGCGAATCCGGCGGTTTTGATATTCATTTTCCGTGCCGTCTGAAAAGCGCGAATCAGATTTTCCGAATTGCCGCTCGTCGAAAGTCCGATTAAAAAATCATTCTCTTTGCCGAGCGCGATGACTTGGCGCGTGAAAACATCGGCAAAACTGACATCGTTGGCAACCGCCGTCACCATCGCCATATCGTTGTTCAAACATATCGCCGGAAGTGCTTTGCGCCCGACGGTGATCGGATGCATAAATTCGACGGCAATATGCTGCGCGTCGGTCGAAGAACCGCCGTTGCCGCAGACGAGAAGTTTTCCGCCGCGATGAAAACTTTTCGCCAAGTCTAAAGATAAAGCGAGAATCTGCTCGCTGTTTTTTTCAAAAAATTCGGCGCGGACTTCCACGCCTTCGCGGACTTTTTCCATCAACGAAAACCGCAAATCTTCGGTCAAATCCGGTTTCTTCGCTTCGTCCTCGTGCAGAAACGGATAAAACTGCCGTGAAAAATCTTTCGCCGCTTCATCATTCATAAAACTTTACTGAATCGTCGTTTTAAACTGCTCGAATTCATCATCAAACTGTCCGATTTCATTCAAAATCCGCAGTGTTTCGGCGGCTTCCTTTTCGTCAATTTTCGTCATCGCAAAACCGACGTGAATCAAAACCCAGTCGCCGACAATCACATCGTCCAGCATTCCGACATTGACGTTGCGCCGCACGCCGCCGACATCAACCTTCGCAAGCTGATTTTCCGCGCTGACAATTTCGACGATTTTTCCCGGTATGGCTAAACACATTTATAAAACTCCTATTCTTAATCTCGCATTTGCAATCGCCGCCTGACCGAGCGCGATGCCGCCGTCGTTTGCCGGAACGTGATTGTGCGTCAAAATTTCAAAATTTTCCCGTTTCAAAAGCTCGCCGGTTCGTTCGAGCAACAGCGCGTTTTGGAAAACTCCGCCCGACAGAGCGACGCGACTCAATTTTCTTTCCGCGCGAATTTCAACGGCGATTTTCGCAATCAAATCCGCAGCCGCCGAATGAAAACGAGCCGCGATTTCCGACGCTGGAATTCCGCTTAATAAATCTTCAACCGCGCTTTTAATAACCGATTCGCTTTTTATTATTCTACTCCCGTCAATCTCGAATTCATAGCTTTTTGTTTCATATTTATCGGCAATTGCTTCCAATTCCATCGCCGCCTGACCTTCGTAATTAACGTGATTTCGCAAACCGATCAAACTCGCCATCGCGTCGAAAAGTCTGCCCATACTCGAAGTCTCAGGACAATTCGTGCCGCTTCGCAGCATACTTTTGATAATTTTCCATTCCGCCAAATTCAAATTTTTGACAAAAGGAATTTCGAGACTCAAAAAATCATCGCCGAAAATTTTCTGCAAATAAACCGCCGCCATTCGCCAAGGTTCACGAATCGCTTTCGCGCCGCCCGCGAGCGGAACGTATTCGAGATGAAAAACGCGCTCGGCATTTTTAAAATCCGCCACAAAAAACTCGCCGCCCCAAATTTTCCCGTCCAAACCGAAACCGCTTCCGTCGAACGCCGCGCCGATGACTTCGCCGTCTGCCGAATTGTCCGCCAAACAACTCGCAATATGCGCGTGATGATGCTGAACGCCGATTTTTTCCGCGTCTAACGAAAGCGCGTATTTTGTCGAAAGATATTCGGGATGCAAATCGTAAGCGACGATTTCCGGCTCTAAATTAAATAGATTTTTATAATGCTCGATGTCCGACGTAAAAGACTGCAAAGTTTCCAGATTTTCCAAATCGCCGATGTGATGCGACAAAAAAGCATTATCATCTTTCGTCAAACAAAACGTATTTTTCAACTCCGCGCCGCAAGCCAGAATTTGCTTCTCGAATTCAAATGCGGTTTTCACAGGCGCGGGCGCGAATCCGCGAGAGCGACGAAGGATTTGCGGTTTCAAATTTTGAATTTCGGATTGTTTTTTTTCCTCGGATTCGTAATTGAAAACACGAACGATTGAATCGTCCGCGCGAATATGAATTCGACGATTGTGAGTTAAAAAATAATCGGCGATTTTGCATAATCTTTCTTTCGCGTCTTCGTCTTGATAACAAATCGGTTCGTCGGAAATGTTCGCGCTCGTCATCACGAGCGGCGATTTCAAATTTTCCAAAAGCAAAAAATGCAGCGGCGCGTAAGGCAGCATAAAGCCGAGATTGCCGGATTTCGGCGCGATTGCTTCGGTTATTTCCGCTTGTGATTTTTTTTGGAGCAAAACAATCGGACGCTCTTTCGATTCGAGTAGTTCTTTTTCCGCCTCTGAAATTTCGCAGTATTTTTCAATCGTTTCAATCGAATTCGCCATCAGCGCGAACGGTTTGTCTTCCCGGTATTTTCTCGCTCTTAAAGTTTTGACCGCTTCCGCGTTCGTCGCGTCGCAGACAAGATGAAAACCGCCGATGCCTTTTACCGCCAGAATTTCGCCGTTTTTCAAAAGCCGCCGCGCCTGACCGACAGCATCGGGAATCAGGTTTTCCGACTTTAGACTTCGGATTTCGGACTTTGAACTTTGAACTTTGAACTTTGAACTCAAAAAAACTTCCGGTCCGCAATTCGGACAGCAAATCGGTTCGGCGTGAAATCTTCTATCAAGCGGATTTTCGTATTCACTGCGGCATTCCGCGCACATCGCAAACTCGCGCATCGTCGTTTGCTCGCGGTCATAAGGCACATTTTCAATAATCGTAAAACGCGGTCCGCAATTCGTGCAGTTGATAAACGGATAACGGAAACGCCGATTGTTCGGATCGAACATTTCTCGCAAACAATCCGCGCAAGTCGCAATATCAGCCGAAATCTGCGTAAATCTTCGCTCGCTTGAATCGCTTTCAACAATCCGAAACTCCGTAAAGTTCTCCGCGCTGCCGTTCCTGTAATCTTTTAATTCAATCGAATCAATCTGCGACAGCGGCGGCGGATTCGTTTTCAATTCGCTGATGAATTCGTCGATGCGGCAATCTTCGCCTTCAACATCTATCAAAACACCAATCGCATTATTCAAAACCCGACCTTTGAGCGAATTTTTAGCCGCGAGACCAAAGACAAACGGACGAAACCCGACACCTTGCACGATGCCTTTAATTTGAATTTGCGAGCGCGTTTTCATCGAGAAATTAAATTTTTCGTCAAAGTTAGTTCAAGAAAATTCAGCCATTCAGCCATTTCCGCGCCGGTTTTCGCCGAAACCTCAAAGATTTTCATATTCGGGCGCACGGCTTCGATGCTTGACTGCGCGGCTTTCAAATCGAATTCACACGCTTCGGCTAAATCCATTTTCGTGATGACGGCGACATCGGCGGTATTGAAAATCGTCGGGTATTTGCGCGGTTTGTCTTCGCCTTCGGTCGTGGACATCAGCACGACGCGCAGGGCTTCGCCGAGATCGTAGCTCGACGGGCAGACGAGATTGCCGACGTTTTCGATAAAAAGAAAATCGAATTCGTTCAAGTTCCAATCCTGCAAAGAATTTTCGACCATTTGCGCTTCGAGATGACAAATCGTGCCGGTTTCGATTTGTCTGACCGGAACTTCGGCTCTTGCCAGTCGAGCCGCGTCATTTTCCGTCGCCAAATCGCCGACGAGCGCGGCAACACGATATTTTTCGCGTAACGCAGTTAAAGTTTTTTCAAGAAAAAAAGTCTTGCCCGCGCCCGGACTCGAAACAAAACTGACGACGAAAACATTCGCCGCTTCAAATTTTTGTCTGAGTTCACCCGCCAGAACGTCGTTGAGTTTTAAGACGTTCTGGCGAACTTCGACTAATCTTGTTTGAGTCATAAATTTTATTTTAACCACAAATTTCCAACGCCGTAACCTGCAATTCGCGCCCGCTGACAACTTTCGACACAACTGAATAGCAAACCGGGCAAACGAAGTTATTTATCGCCGCGAGTGTTTGATTTTCGGCACACTTTTCGCAAAAAACGACGACCGGCATTTCTTCGATTTCGAGCCGCGAATTTTCCAAAGACCTTCCCTGACACGCGATTTCCCACGAAAAAAGCAGAGCGTCTTTGACCACGCCGGAAAGTTTTCCGAGTCGCAGATGCACCGCTTCGACTTTCGCGCCGTCGTGTTTCGCGGCTTCTTCGCTCGCGCCTTCGACGATGCTCAGAGCGATGGAAAGTTCGTGCATAAAATCAAATTCGCGCGGCAATGTCGAAGCGAATTTTCACTTCCTCTTTCACCTTTAGAGTTCCGCCGAGAGCCTTATATTGCGCGATGTCGAAATCGCTCTGCCGCACGAAAAATTCGCCCGTCGCGCGAATTCCAGCCGCGCTGATTTCGGCTACGGCTTCGATTGTTTGCGACTGATTTTCGCCGCGCGCCGAAAATGTTCCGATTGCTTTCACGGTAAATTTTCCGTTTGCCGATTGACGCATCGAAACGTCTTTACTGACGAAATAAATTTCGGGAAATTTTGCGGTTTGCAGAACCTTTTCGCGCATCGCTTTTTCGATTTCCGCGCGGTTTTTTTCGTTCAAATCATCAATCAGCCAGAGCGAATCTGTTCTGACCGCGACCAGCATCGAAGCGACTTCGGCATCATTCGCGGCAAGCTGAATTTCGCCGCCGAACTGTCGCGCCGCGAACGTCGGATTATGTCCGGCGAACGAAAATATTCCTTCGGCGAAAGCCTGCGCCGTGATGCTTCCCTGACTCGCGTCAATCACGAATCTCGCGCCGTTTTTTTCTTGTCCGCTCATCTACAAAATCCGTTCGTCTTTTATTTGTTTCAATACTCGAATAATCCGCGTAGGTTTTCACGAAAATCTGCGCGGTTCAATCAACGAAATAACAGTCGAATTACATCGTGCTGATCTTGATATATCGCTTGATGTCGGGCAAACTGACGATGATTGCCGTCACGGTTACGGCGAGAATCGCGCCGCCGAGAATTTTCCAAGCCGTGTCGCCGACCGAACTTTCTTCACGACGAGCCGGTTGCCTGTTCGGTCTTCTTTTTTCCATTTTATTTTGTTCCATAATTTTCACTTCCTTTTGTTTTCTGTTCTTTTATTTTTCTAAATTGCCGCGCTTTGACGATTTTCTTCGAGAATTTTCGTGACGAGCATTTCAATTTTGTCCGCCGCTTCGTCAACGGCGAGCGCGACCGCCGCACTCAAACCCATTTTTTCCTCGTCTTCGGCGAGCGGTTCGGGTTCGCAGCCGATCAAAAGAATTTTTCCGAATTCGCCGCCCATTGATTTGACCATTGCCAAAACCTTCAAAGGATTCATTCCGTGCGGCTCGATTTGCATTTGCCCGTAGCTTGGATTTTCAAGCTCGCTCAAATCCGGCTCAATCGTATAAAGCGTTCCGATTTCGCCGCCGCGCGGAGTCGCGTCTATAAAAATCGTCGTTTCAAATCCGTCGAGCAGAGCGTAAACCAAATCAAGTCCGCGAATGCCGAAATCAACCGCGCGAACTTCGGGCGGCAGATTTCGCGTCAAAAGTTTTCGCGCCACTTCGCTGCCGAAAGCGTCGTCGCCGAGAAAAATATTGCCGATTCCGGCGATGAGAATTTTCTGCTCAATCATTTCAAATTACGAATTACGAATTTTTAATAATCATTCGTAATTCGCCTGACCGGCTCGATTTCTTCCGGCGAAAAAAAGAAGCGGTGTCCGGGCTGGCGCAAAAAACCCAAATCGCGTCCCGGATCGTCTTCTAAAACAACGGCGATTTGAATTTGGTCTTCATACGTTTGCTCGATTGATTCGACGACGGCGATTTTGTTTGCCAGAGCCATATCGAAAATATCGCCGTTTTTGCGCGGGCGCAAAATCACGCGCGTTCCGGCTTTTACTTCCGCGCCGCCGACATTCACCGATTCGAGCGGCGCGTGTTCTTCCAATAATTGCCATTCCAATTCGTTCATCGTTCACTCGCTTTCCCGACGGTTTTCATCGCGCCGTGCATTTTCAAAAGTCTTTCTTCGGACAGATTTTCCGTGCGCTCAAGCATCTTTCGCACACGGTCGTCCAAGCCGCGCATCTCGCGTTTTTCTTCATCGGTCAAGGTCATAATCCGCAAAGTCAAAATCTCGTCAATCTCGCCGCCGTCGAACAAATCGCCCGCGCTTTCTTGAGCGATTTGCGGATAATCGTAAAGAATAATCGGCGACGATAAAAGGCAGTTTTTCTCGCCCGCATCGCCGACCAAAACCGGATAAGTTTTGATATTTTCGCAAGCCTCGATTTCTTCGATCAACTCATCCGGCGGTTCGAGCAGAGAAACAAATTCGCCGTTCGCCGCATTTAGAATCGTGTGCGTCGAAACGAGCGAATGAAGCAAAGCGAATTCGCGGGACTGTGATTCGGCATTTTCAAAGGCGGTCAGATTTTTTATTTGAACTGTTATTTTGAAAAGTTTTACGCCCTCAATCGTTTTCTCGATTTCATGAACGCGCAATTCGATTTCGCCGGAGATTTCCTGCTGCGTTCTGATGATTATGCCGACGATTCGTTCGTTTTCGTCACGCAAAGACTCGATTCGACGGTTCGCCGGAAAATTAAATTTTTGCTTTTCGGTAATTTCTTCGAGATGAAAAACCGGCAAACTAATTTCTCGCTCGACGGCTTCCTGCCACGCTTGGAAAATTTGTTTTTTTATTTCGAGCGACGGCACGATCTGAAAATCCGGTTCGACATTTTCCGGCAATTCGTCCAAAGTGTTTTCCAATTTACCGATTTCCCTATTCGTTAAATGCAGAAAGCGGATTTTTATTTCAAGCGTCGCTTTTTCGTCGCCGCGAACCAAACATTCGGTCTGCATTTCAAAAATTTCCGTTCCGTTCTGCGCCACGCTATAAGTTTTCGGAGTGAGCGCGCCCCAATTAAATCTCTGTTGATTCTTCACCGACGACGCGCGATACGGATAAAGCATATAGCCTTCGTAAAGCACGGCGTTGGCGATTTTTTCGACGAATTCGAGATTCATAATGTCGCGCTTTTTTGCATCTCCGACTCTTCGCGTGAAAGCAATTTTTCCAATGCTGATTCCAACGTCGGAATGCCGTTTCGCGTTTTATATTTTTGCAGTTTGTCGAACGTCTCGCGCGGCAGATTGAGCCACGCGCTGTTCGGATAATAGCTGTCCATCATTTGCCGCCAGACTTCGACAGGCAGCCGAAATCTGGTTTCTTTTGACCACGAAATCTGCGCGATGTTTGTAAAACCTTCTTCGTTTTCGTAAAAACACGTTCCGCTGAAAAGCAGAATTAAAGGAATCTCGCCTGCGTCCAAACCTGCGAAATACTTTGTCGCGGCGACGTTGAAATCAAATGTGCAGTTGACGGGTAAATCCGCCGTCGTCATATTTTGAAACGGCGCGACGACGGTGCTGGTGTGCGTCCAAAGCAGCGGCTTTAAGGTTTGATTCCAACGGTCAGATTCGCCGAAAAGGTCGCGCAGATTTTCCTGTTCGTCGGGTTTATATTGGCGGCGCGTCGGTTCGATATTGATTTGACAGCGCAGAGCGACGGTTTGTATCAAATCGTCGGGGTTCGCGCTCGTGATTTTTAATTTGAAATTTAAAAGCGGCGCGGCGGCGAACGGAACGGCTTCGACAGTTTCGACTTGAAAATCGAGATCAGGCATTTTTCACCTCGACCGCGCGTTTTCGTAATTCGGCGTAAAAATTATTGATTTCGCGCCAAACTTCCGTGCCGCCCGAAAGTCCTCGCCAATGCGCGCGAATCAAGCCGACGAGCTTGTAACATTCATCAACGGGAACGATAAAATATTCGCGCGTCGCGCCGACGCGATTGACGAGCAGTGCTTCGACATCAGTTTCCATTCGCTCCAAAAACGAATTCGCCGCGACGATTTCGTTCCAGGCTTCGAGCGGCAAAAGCGATTCGGTCGCGCCTGCCGGAGACGGATAAAGCGCGATTGTTTTTTTATCAATCGCGCTTTTGAAAAAAAACGCGAGCTGAATCGGAATAAGCAATTCGTTCCATTGCTCGTCAGTCAAATTGAAATTAACAAGATGCGAAACGCGCGTCGGAACACGCTTGAATCTTGTTTCGCCCGGATTGTCGAAAAGAATCGCGCAGGCGCGGCAGGCGCAATGAATTTTACGGCTCGCCGGTTCAAGCAGATGCGTATGCGCGGCGGGAATTTCGGTATGACACAAATCGCAGAATTCGACCTCGACGCGCGGACGCGCAAAACGTCTTAGCGCGGCGAACGCATTGTTTTTGTTCGAAAACGCGGGCGAATCCATTCTTCAAAAAATTTATTCTGGCGGCATTTCCGGCATCTGCGGATCAATCGGTTCTTCGTTCGAGGCGTTTACGCTCGTCGAATGTCGTGCCGTCCATTCAGCTTCCGAATGACTTTCTGCCGCTTCTTTCTGCACTTGGTGAATTGCTTCTTTATCGGCTTGAATTTTGGCTATTTCTTCATCTGCCGTGCCGAATGATTTGACGGATTCGTTTTTTGTCGTTTCTTGTTCAGCCATTTTAATCTCCCCTGTCTTCGTTACAAATAGCCGCTGGTTTTTAGACGGCGGCGTGTTGAATTCCTGTGATTTGCACGAAATTATTCGCCGTTTTTTCTTCGATCGCGCCGACGGTTTCAATGGCGGTTGCGTCGGGCGCGGCTTCGTAAATCGCTTTTTCAATCGCCAATTTCAAAGTCTCGCTCGACGACGGACAACCGTCGCAATTTCCGATCAGACGCAGACGAACCGCGCCGTCGTCAGAGATTCCCAACAGTTCGACATCGCCGCTGTGCGAATGCAGAAACGGACGCGCTTTTTCTAAACCCTGCATTACGCGCTCGTCGAGCGAAACCGGATGCTGACCGTATAAAATCAGAAGATTGCCGACCAATTCGTCGCGCCCGAAATCTTCGATTATTTCCCAACCGTTCGCGCCGCGCTCGGCGGCGATTTCCATTATGCGCTCGATTCCCGCGCCGTGAAATTCCATCAAAGACTGTACGAGTTCGATGACCGCCGCGCGAGTTTTCGGATCGGCTTCGGTTTCGACTTTTTGAATTAACTGCTCGATCTGTTGAATCCTTTGTTGTGATTCCATAAATTGTGAATCGTGAATCGTGAATCGAAATTTTAATAACGATTCACGATTCACGCGCTTTTATTTGTGCGCTCCGAACATTGACGAATGCGTCGTTTCCAAAACTTTGCCGTTGCCGAGATACATATGAACGCCGCACGGCAGGCACGGGTCGAAACTGCGGACGGTACGCATAATGTCTATGCCTTTGAAATTTTCCGGTCCGTTTTCCTCGAAAATCGGCGTGTTCTGCACCGCGTCTTCATACGGTCCGGGCGTTCCGTAAATGTCGCGCGGGTTGGCGTTCCAGGGTGTCGGCGGATACGGATGATAATTGGCGATTTTGCCGTCGCGGATGACGACGTGATGCGATAAAACGCCGCGCACCGCTTCGTGGAAACCGCAGCCGATGGCTTCGTCCGGCACGGTGAATTCCGACCAGACTTTCGTATTTCCGGCGTGTAAGGCTTCGAGAGCTTTTTCGCAGAAATGCAAAGCCGCCGCCGCCGCGTAAGCCTGAAAATACGTTCTCGCGCGGTCACGTTCGATGGCGTTCGACCATTTCGGAATTTTCCATTCAAACTCGACTTCATCTTTCATCGCCGTTTTCGGCAGATAAATTTTCACGCTGCTGCCCGTCGCTTTGACATAACCGATGTCAACCGTTCCGGCGAGTGCGGTTGACCACAAACGCGCAATCGGTCCGCCGCCCGTATCGAGTGCGAGATATTTCGAGCCGTCGCCCTGCTCGCCTTCGTGATACCAGCGCGGCGACATTACCCAAGTGTAATTGTTGTCGAAATCGCGTTTCTGCGGTCGCGGCGTGGTCGTCTGATTCCAGGGATGCCGCTGGTCAACCGGATTGCCGAGCGGGTCTTTTTTCACGAAAGTTTCCGCGTCCTGCCAATCGTCATAATACGAGCTTCCGAGAAGAATGCGAATGCCGAGATTGATGTCTACGAGATTATGCGTCACGGCTTTGCCGTCAACGATAATCCCGGGCGTAACAAACATCGCCTTGCCCCATTCGTTCATATTCTCGTATTTGTAATCGCACACCGCCGGATCGTTCCACGAACCCCAGCAGCCGAGCAGAATTCTGCGCTGTCCGACTTTTTCATAACCGGGCAGAGCTTCGTAAAAGAAATTGAAAAGATCGTCGTGGAGCGGCACGACTTTTTTCATAAACTCGACATAGCGCATCAAACGCACCATATAATCGGTGAAAAGCTGAACCGTCGGAACTGTGCCGACACCGCCCGGATAAAGCGTCGAAGGATGAACGTGGCGACCTTCCATCAGGCAGAACATCTCGCGCGTGTAGCGCGAAACCTGCAAAGTCTCGCGGTAAAATTCGCCCGTGAACGGATTGAGCGCGGTCATTATGTCCGAGATTTTTTTATAGCCGTGTGCTTCGGCGTTCGGGCAATCGGTAACTTTCGCTTTTTCCCAAACCGACGGATTCGTTTCCTTGACCATATTTTCGCAAAAATCTACGCCGACCAGATTGTCCTGATAAATATTATGGTCGAACATATATTCGGCGGCTTCGCCAAGATTTGTAATCCATTCGCCCATTTCCGGCGGGCGCACGCCGAACGCCATATTTTGCGCGTAACAGGCGCAGACGGCGTGATTGTCGCCGCAGATTCCGCAGATGCGCGACGTGATAAAATGCGCGTCGCGCGGGTCTTTGCCCTTCATAAAAATCGAATAGCCGCGAAAGATCGAACTCGTCGAATAACATTCGGCGACTTCGCGGTTGGCGAAATCAATTTTCGTGTAAATTCCCAAAGATCCGACGATACGCGTGATCGGGTCCCAATTCATATCAACCAATGTTCGTTTCTCGGTCGGCGATTTTGTAATCGTTTGCGTGCTTTCCATTTTACTCCTTTAATAATTCTTCGGTTTATAGCCGGTCGTTAATTCCATTCCGCGATGCCGCCATTTCGGTTCTTTGTTGACGGTTCGATTGGTGATCGCTCGCAGCGAACGAATCACGCCGCCGTAAATTCCGACCGCCGCCGAAGAAATTTTGCCGCCCGGCGGCTCGTCCATAAACGGCATAAATTTATCCGGGAAACCGGGCATCGTGCAGCCGATGCAAATTCCGCCGACGTTCGGACAGCCGCCGATGCCCGCCATCCAACCGCGCTTCGGCACGTTGCAATTGACAACAGGTCCCCAACAGCCGAGTTTGACGATACATTTCGACGAATTATAATCTTCGGCAAAATCGCCCTGCTCGTAATAACCGGCGCGGTCGCAGCCTTCGTGAACGGTTTTGCCGAACAGCCAAGTCGGACGCAGTTGGTCGTCGAGCGGAATCATCGGCGCGAGTCCGGCGACTTGATAAAGCAGATACAGAAGCGTCTCCATAAAATTATCCGGCTGAACCGGACAGCCCGGCACATTGACGATTGGCAAACCGGCTTTTGATTTCCAATCCCAGCCGAGATAATCTGCCAAGCCCATCGCGCCGGTCGGATTCCCTTGCATCGCGTGAATGCCGCCGTAAGTCGCGCACGTTCCGATGGCGACAACCGCCAGAGCCTTCGGCGCGAGACGATCAATCCATTCGTTCGTCGTAATCGGCTGTCCGGTCATCGCGTCCGTTCCTAAAGCCGCCCAATAACCTTCTTCCTTGATTGATTCGTTCGGAATCGAGCCTTCGACGACCAGCACGAACGGATCAATTTCGCCCTGCTCGGCTTGATACCAATACTTCAAAAATTCGTCGCCGACTTCATACGCCAGAACCGGATTATGCAGATGAACTTTCGGCAAACCGGGAATCGCGCCGAGCAGAACGTCTTCGATGCTCGGCTGCGTTGCCGCCGTGACGGAAACCGAATCGCCGTCGCAGCTCAAACCAGCCGTAATCCACAAAATATGTATTTCCTTGACCGGCGACGGTCTTTGTGTTTTGCGTCCGTATGGAATTGTTTCTTCCGCCATTTCGCTTCTCCTTAAAATAGCAATTAGATACGCTTTTTCGCTCTGTTTTTATTTCCTTATTCGCAAATAAAAAACCGATTAATCGTTTTCAAGTCATAAACTTTTCAACGATCAATCGGTTTTTAAAATCTTTTGTTTGAAAATCGAACTATTCATAAAGAACAATTTTCCAAATAATTTTTTCGACTTGTTACATACTTTTGGGTATAAATTTAAATTCAGTCTACTCCTCAAATTTCGATGTGTCTATTTTATTTCGACAATTTGAACAAATAATTGTCGCTTATTTTAAAATTCCTCGAGTTATAAGTAATCTCGATTTGTTTTTTGTCGGTTTTGAGGATTTTGAAAAGGCAAAAGTAAACCGAATTTTTCGCTTTCCGTTCAAATTTGCGAAAAATTCGGTTTGTAAAAAGGTTCAGCCAAAGTGTTTTTTATCTTTGCGACGGAGCGTTCAGCTTAGATTTCAGACGAATTGAATCTTCGGTTTCGACTGCGAGATCGAGAGCTTTCCGCCAACTGGATTTGGCGAGTTCGGCTTTGCCCTGTTTTTGATAAACATCGCCGAGATGTTCTTGAATCGTCGAGGAAGAATCGTCAAAGCGCAGAGCGTTTTTCAAATTTTGCTCGGCTTCGTCGAGTTGTCCGAGCTTGAAATAAGTCCAACCCAAACTATCCAAATACGAAGGATTATTCGGGCTGATTTCGAGAGCTTTTTTGATTAGATTTATCGCTTCGTCGAGCTTTTCGCCGCGTTCGGCTAAAAAATAGCCGAGATTATTCAGCGCAATCGGATTTTGCGGCGAATTTTTGATAATGTCGCGCAAAGTCGTTTCCGCGCCTTGAAAGTCGCCCGCCGACTGCTGCACGGTCGCCAAAGTTAACTTTCCGATTTCCTTTCGGTCGGAGCTTTGCGCCGCCGTGATTGCCTGATTGACCGCTTCGACGGCTTCTTTGCCGCGTTTCGCTTGGCTGTAAAGATTTGAAATAAAAATATAATTTGAAAAATCGTCGTACATCGGCGAGCCGATCCGCACCACGGTTTCGCCGTTTTTGCCGACGGTCGAAGGATTCGGCGGCGGCATTTTTTTGCCGATTAAAGACTTGACGAGAGTTACCGCTTCGTCAACTTTTCCCAAATCGGTCAAGGTCGTCGCTTCCAATCTCAAAAGCGAATAATCGTCCGTATTATTGGCGCGAAGCGCGCGAATCGCCTGCAACGCTTCCGGTTTTTTTCCCGTGTCGCGGTAAAAGGAAATCAATTTTTTGTCGGCGAATAAGTCGTTTTTTCCTAACACGACGCGGGCGCGTTCGATAATTGATTTTGCTTCGGCTAAACGATCCGCTTTTTTGTAAGTTTCGATGATTTTGTCGAATACGCGAATCGCAAAATCGCGTTCGTCGTCGGTAACGGCTTCGGTTTCGGTGATACCGCGCACGGTTAAAGCGTTTTGAAAAGCCCTTACGCCGTCATCAATTCGATTCTGCCCGACTAAAATATCGCCGAGAATTACTTGCAGATACGCCGCTGAATTTTTATCCTTTTCGGCGAGTTTCACGGAAGCGTCGCGCAAAAGTTTTGCCGCTTCGTCTATTTTTCCGCTTTTCGCCTGTGTTTGGGCGAGTAAGACGGTCAGCGCGATGTTTTCGGGATTGGCGAAAACCGCTTGTTGGAGAGCCTGTGTCGCAACCGCCGCTGAACTTTCGTCGGCTTCGACCGCTTCCTGTAATAAAGCAACGGCTTCTTCGTTGTCCGGGCTGTCGGCGATTATCAAACTTAAAATCTCAATCGCCTCGCGCGGTTGCCTGGCTTTGACCAAAGCCCTTGCGAGTTTCAACGAACCGTTTTCAGGCAACAAGGTTTCGTTCGGAAAAATTCTGCCGTAAAAACCGTTGCTGATCGGCTGTGCCGCGCCGACCCATTTTCTGAGCGCGTTGATATTTTCTTCGGGCTTTTTGGTTCGCAAATAAAATTCGCTTAAAAAAGCGTAGGCTTCGGCGTTGCGCGGATCGAGGCGGGCGATTTCGTTCCATTCGGCAATCGCCTTCTGGGTTTGCTCCGCGTCTAAAATTCCGCGATTCAAACTGCTTTTGAAAGTATAAAGCTGCGCCAAAACTTGATGTCCGCCGAAGTTGTTTTTATCAATCTTAACGGCGGCATTCGCCAGAAATACCGCTTCGTCAATATCGCCCGGCGGAATATTTTTCGACAACTCGGCGAGCGCGGTATAGGCTTCCGCCAGCGTCGGATCGAGTTCAATCGCTTTTAAAAGAGCTTGTCTGGCTTGATCAGCCGTGCTTTTCATGATGTTCTGGAAACGCGCCCGCTGCGGATTGGCGTTCCAAATAAATCTTTGACCTTCGAGCAGTTTCGCATACGCTTCGGCGCGTTGCTCGCGCGGAATTGCGTTTCTGTCAACGGTTCGGGCTAAATTTTTGGAAACGATTTCAGAGATTTTCGGTGTCGGCGAGGGCGTTTGACCGAATGCGTTTTGAAATCCGCCGGCTAAAATTAAAACGGCTGGAACGATTATTTTTTTTATCATAAAACTTCTATATATTCTGCAAACCCGCCGCGACTTTGTGCCAAACCGATTTTCGCGGAAAATTTATTAAAAATAATATCAAAGAAACGAGCGCGGCGCGAAAGATATCGGATTTTGAACCGCCGAAAAGCGCAATCGCCGCGCCGGTAAAAACAATCGTTTCGGCGAACGCGCTCAGAATAATCGCGTTCGTTTGCAGAGTTTTGACGAGACCTTTTACGCCTTTCAGCAGCGCGATGTCACGCAGCCTGTCCCAGCGAAAAAACATTCTTCGCAAGATAAACGCGGCGAGCGCGACGAACACAATCGCCGCCCAAAGTATGGTTAAAGACTGCTGTGAAATTTGATTTTCAGATTCCGGCGCGAAAAAATGAACAGCGGCAACGATTAAAATCATTGCCGCGATTTGGGCGAAAATTATCGTTGCCGTCGTTCGATATTTTCGTTCGATTTCGGCAAGATTTTCCGTCGAAATTTCTTCCATAAAACTTATTTTTGCGATTGCGGCGGCGTTGTCGTCGTTGTTACCGCCGTATTTTTCGCCGGTTTTGGTTGCTGCGAAATAACGGTCGTCAACGATTTCGGAATCTGTGAAGCCGTAATGTCGCCTTCGTTTTTAATCACCTGATCTATCAGTTCAAACTTGGTTTTATCGAAATCGTTCGTCATCAAAACGCCGTCCTTATCAATTGTTAACGGATACAGTCCGAATAGCTCGTTCTTGAAATTGGCGATAAACGACTGCTTTTCCGGCGGCAGAACTTTCGCGCGCGCGGGATTTACGGCGGGAATCGTCGCGCCCATTAACGTCAATTGTTCCTTCGATTTTTCGACGTAATCGCTGTTCGGAAAATCGCTCACGAGTTGCTGATAATATCTCGCGGCTTGGTCGGTTTCTTCTTCGACCTGATACGTTACGGCGAGTTTGAAAAGTGCTTCGTCCAAAAAGCTGAAGTTCGGATATTTATCTAAAATCTCTCGATACCGCGATTGCGCGCCCTTTAATCCGCCTTTTTTCTGGTCAATCGATTGTTTGTAATAATAATTGGCGATGTAAAGATTGTGCAGACCGAGATTATCCTGCACTTCGGTCAACCGCTGCGCGACCAAATCCTTCAAAATCGAATTCGGATATTGCTGCTGTAAGGCTTTGAGACGCTGTTCGGCACGTTTAGCTCGTGTCGAATCGCGGTCGGGCAAACCGATCTGGCGCATTTCCGATTCGGCGATTTTCAGCAAAACGCGGTCGGCAAGCGGATGCGTCGGGAAAAACGTCAGCCAATCTTGATAACCCGCCGCCGCTTGAATCAACGCGCTCGTCGAGCCTTCGAGATAAAACGAATCGGCGACGGCGAGCTTTGCCATCGGCAAATACGGCGAATCGGGATAAGTCGTGATAATCGTTTGAAAAAGAAGCCGTCCGACATCATAATTATTTTTGCGGACTTCTTTGGTCGCGCTGACAAAAAGCTCGCGGTCGCGTCCGGGCGTAACCGTGCCGAGCAATTCTTCATATTCATCAGTTCCGCCGCCGAAAATGCCTAAGAATTTTTTCTTTTTCTTGACTTCGCGCGTTGTTCCTTCAGCCGAAACGGGATTGGCGCGAAAGCTGGCGGTTTCGGTCAAAGCATTATCAACCTGCGTTTGCAGTTCGGCGACCGACGTTTCGAGATTATCAACATCCGAAGCTTCGTATTTTTCCGAACGATCAACTTTGCCGCGCAGATTATTAGCTTCCGACGAAAGCGAAGCAGCGTCTTTTTCCAACCCCTTCAAACGAGAAAGCGGCGTTTCCGTCTTTGTTTTGTCGTCTTTTTTCGATTTATCATCTTTGCTGTCATCCTTCAAAGCCGATGTCGCGCTGTTCAACGAACGACGCATTGAATCGAGCTTTTGCCGTATCACTTCAAGACGCTGCGTAACCGTGCCTTGCGCTTCGTTCTTCTGTGCCAAAACCGGCACGATTAAACCAGTCAGAAGGAAAAATCCCAAAATTATTGATTTTTTACTTCGTAAAATCATAAATACCTCTTTCTTTTCTTCAATACTCGAATTTCAATCTACGAATGATTATCGAAAATTTCGTAATTTGAAATTCGTTTCAAACCCACTGAGTTCCCGCTTCGATTAAATTCTTCACGCCTTCACGTCCGTCGCCGTCGCCGAAAACGCCTGTTCCCGAAACGATAATTTCCGCGCCCGCCTCAACGATTTGTTTAATATTTGAAGCATCCACGCCGCCGTCAATTTCAATGCGAGCCGCCAAACCACGCTCGTCAATCATCCGGCGCAGACGACGCAATTTATTGAGACTCGTCGGAATAAATTTTTGCCCGCTGAAGCCCGGATTGACCGACATTAAAACGACGTAATCGGCGAACGGCAGAGCTTCTTCGAGCATTATCAAAGGCGTTGCCGGATTGACAGCGACTCCGGCATTGCCGCCCGCTTCGCGGATTGCGGTCAATACTCTCTGCAAATGCGGCTCGGCTTCGAGATGAATCGAAACCATATTCGCGCCCGCTTTGACGAATTCGACCGCATAACGCAAAGGCTCGACAATCATCAGATGACAATCAATCGTCAGATCCGTCGCGTTGCGGATAGATTTAACAATTGGCAAACCGAGCGTAATGTTCGGCACGAAACGTCCGTCCATCACGTCAACATGCAAAACTTTTGCTCCGCCCGCTTGAACGGCGCGAATTTCCTCAGCGAGTCTCGCAAAATCAGCCGATAAAATTGAAGGAGCGATCTTGAACATCCGGGAAATTTTCTTGATACTTGGTTGCGAAATTAAAACTTTCAGTTGCTTTTACGGTTGAGTCGTGCGGCGCGGTCGCACATCGCCGCCGGTCGTTGCCGGTTTGCTCGTATTCGTCGGCTTGCCGCTGTTTGAATTCGGTTTATTGGAATTCGTCGCTTTGTTTGAATTCGTTAATTTATTGGAACTCGCCGCCGCGTTTTTGTTCGATTTATCGCCGGAATCGTCGCCTTTTTTATTGGAATTATCGCCGCTCGTCGAACTCGAATTTGAATTGTCGTTAGAATTTTCGCTTAATACGTCACGCGTCGTCGAACTCTTTTTCTTGTTGGAATTAGCGTTCGTATTGGCTTTTATTTTCTTCGGTTTGTCGGAAATCAATTCCTCGATTTTTTGTGAATCGTCAATTTCATCAACATTTTTCCGAATCGTCGTCGGCGTTTCGTTGCCTTCGGGATTCGTTTTGCTCGTGACGACAAGAATCATCTGTCCGGTTTTTACTGTCTCGCCGGCTTTCGGCAATTGCTCCAAAATCGTATTCGGTTTTTCGGTGCTATATCGGTCGGCGCGTTTTTTTATACGCAAGCCCATCGCCGCCAATTCCTTTTCGCTTTCCACCAAATCCTTTCCGACAATTTCCGGGACGGACATCGCCTGCCCTTGAAGCTGCATATAAACCACGCCGATCAGCCCGAATAGAAACGCCGCGGCAAGCACAATCACAATAATCAATTTACCGAAGGCTGACGCGCTTTTTTTGATAAAACTCATCTTTAAATTTTGTTTATGATTTTGATTTCAGGAAAGTAAAACGAAAGTTTAGCAATTTTTGCCCTTTATCACAAAGGCGCGATTCGTCGTTAATAAACTTCAGATTAAATTTTTCAATACAAGTTTGCCCGCAAAAAACCATTAACTGTTCGCTATTAACTATTCGCCGATAAATAATAAGGAAAAATTTTAGACATTTTAAGATCGAATTTTCGTTGAAAACTCAAATTTTTATCAATTCGGCGATGAAAAAACCGTCCGTTTTATCTCTCTGCGGAAAAGTTCTGGCGAACGCCTCGGCGGTTAAAAAACACTCTGAAACGCGCGGCTTCGATTTGATAAAATTTTTGTTCGCCGCGAGAGTTTTTTCGATAACCGCTTCGTTTTCTTCAATTTCGAGTGAACAGGTCGAATAAATGATTCTGCCGTTTCGCTTCAAAATCCGCGCCGCGTTTTGCAGAATGGCAAGTTGTTTTCCGGCTAGTTCGGCAAAATCCGTCGGTTGTAAAAAATATCGAATTTCAGGATTATGCGCGATTGTTCCCGTTCCCGAACACGGCGCGTCAATCAAAATCGCGTCGAAACTTTCATCCGCAAAAGGCAAAGATTTTTCGGCATCGTAACAGATAATATGGACACTATTCGCGCCTTGATTGCGGCAATTTGATTTCAAAAACGTCGCGCGATGCTCGTAAAAATCGCCTGCCGCGTGGAGAAATTTTAACGCGGAATTTTCCGCCGCGATTTGCGTCGTTTTCGATCCCGGCGCGGCGCATAAATCGAGAAATCGCTCGTTTTCCTTTAGTCGAATGGTTTGCGCGACGATTTGCGATGCTTCGTCTTGAAAATAAATTTTCCCGTCGTTCGCGTAAAGTCGCAAATATTCGTTCGCGTTTGACGTTTTCCACGAACCTTCGACGATTTGCGATTCAATTAATTCCGCGCCGAGCTTTTTTAAGATTTCAATTGTATTTTTATCGGATTTAGCGGTTAAACGAAATGTCGCTTCAGGCGTTCGATTATTTGCCGAAGCGAGTTTCTCCGTTTCTTCCGAACCGAATTGCTTGATCCATTTTTCAACCAGCCGGCGCGGATGCGAAGTTTCGACGGCGATTTTTTCAGTTTCATCGGCAAAATCAAATGCAATTTTCTCGCGCGTCGCGCGTCGCAAAACGGCATTAACCAAATTTTTCGCCGAAGTTTTTTTCGCCCTGATTGTTAAATTAACCGCTTCGTTAATCGCCGAATAAGCCGGAATTTTGTCTAAAAACAAAAGCTGAAAAAGTCCGAGCCGCAGAATTATCCGAACTTCCGCGTCGAGTTTTCTGCCGACAAATTTATCAATCGCGCGGTCGAGAAAAATCTGTTTTCGCAATGTGCCGAGCGTCAAATTATGACACAGCGAGCGGTCTTTGACGGAAAGTTTTTCTTCGTAAAGCGGCAGTAAAACCGACGAAAAACTTTTTTCGGTTTCGATTTTTCGCAGAATTTCAAAGGCGGCTAAACGGGCGGGCGAGATTTTCATTTGCGTTTTTTCTGCGGCGGATTTACCGACAAAGGACGCGCGTCTTCGATTCCGCTCGGCTGTAGATTTTGATTAACCGCGATGCGGTCGTCAAAGACGAAACATTCGCCTTCCCAGAGGCTTTCCTCCAAGGGCGTTTCTTCCAAATATTTCAAAATTCCGCCTTCGAGCTGAAAAACCGTTTCAAATCCCAATTCGACAAGGAGCGGCGCGAATTTTTCACAGCGAATGCCGCCGGTGCAGAACATTGCGATTTGTTTGTGTTCGTTCGGATCAAAGTTTTCTTCAATGAATTTCGGCAAATCGCTGAATTTTTCGATCATCGGATTAACCGCGTTTTTGAAAGTTCCGACTTCGACTTCATAATCGTTGCGCGTGTCGAGAACTATCGTTTTTTCGTCGGAAATTATTTCGTTCCAGTCCTTGGCGCGGACGTGCGTTCCGATTCCCTTTTCGATTTCGATTTTTTGGCGAAGCGAAACGATTTCATTTTTGATTCGCACTTTCGCTTTCTGAAAAGGTCGCGCCGAATTAAATGAAGACTTGTATCTCAACTTGGTCGTAAAAGTTTTTTCGAGAACTTCGACAAACTTTTCGATGTCGGCGGGTAATCCCGCAATGGTCGCGTTAAACCCTTCTTCGGCAATAATTAGCGTACCGAGAATTGAAAATTCGGTCATCGCGGATTTCAAAGCGGCTTTTATTTCCGGCAGATTTTCCAGCCGTTTGAATTCGTAAAATGTAATAACTTGAAAATCCATCCGAGATTTATTTTAACCCAACTTGTCGCCGACGTTGATTTTCGCGCCGTTCAAAAAATCACGCGCCGTCATTCGCCGTTTGCCCTCGCTTTGCAAATCTTCAATCTGTAAAGCGGTTTGATTTCCGCAGGCAACGATGAAATTTTCTCCTTTCGCTTCTAAAATTTCTCCGGCTGTTTGTGATTTGAAATCTGAAATTTGAAATTCACGCGCTTTCCAAACGGTCAGCTTTCTATTCTGAAATTTTGTAAACGAAGTCGGAAACGGCTGAAAGCCGCGCACGCGATTGGCAATTTCCGAAGCGTCTGAATTCCAATCAATCAAACCGTCTTCTTTTTTCAAAATCGGCGCGAACGTCGCCAAATTGTCGTCCTGTTTTTGCGCGGTTAATTCGTCAATCATCGCTAAAGTTTCCGACAGCAAATCCGCGCCTAGTATGGCGAGTTTCGGCATTAATTCAATCGCGTTTTCACTCTCACCGATTTCGATTTCTTTTTGCAGTAAAATGTCGCCTGTATCAAGTCCGGCATCCATTCGCATCGTCGTTACACCGGTTTTCGTTTCGCCGTTTACAATCGCCCAATTAACCGGCGCGGCTCCGCGATATTTCGGCAGAAGCGAAAAGTGAACATTAATCGCGCCGCGTTTGTAAGCCTGCAAAAAAGTTTCGGGCAGGATGCGCCCGTAAGCGACCACGACGGCAACATCGGCATTATGCGATTTAAAAGTTTCCAACGCTTCGGGCGTTTTGATTTTAACGGGCTGAAAAACCGGCAAATCGTTTTGCATTGCGAATTCTTTAACCGGCGAAAATGCGACGCGATTGCCGCGCCCCGAAGGTTTGTCGGGCTGAGTATAAACGGCGACGACTTCGTGATTGTCGCGCAAAATTTTTTCGAGCGTCGGAACTGCCGCCTGCGGCGTTCCCATAAAAACTATTTTCATAAGTTAATAGTCCAAAGTCTAAAGTCCAAGGAAAAAATCTTGAGCTTTGGACTTTAGACTATTTTAAGCGAAGCGCGTCTTTCATCACATAGAAAATCCAATTTTCTTCCATCACGCCGCGAATCAAATCGGAATCCGCGCCGGTAGCGAAAATCGCTACGTCCTCGCCGCCGTGCGTTTCGTCACTCAAAGGAACTGCCGCTTCTTGTTTGTAATCGGGATTTGTCACTTCTTCCTGCGTCAAATCCGGGCGCGTTCCGCCGCGATAGCCTTTGCCGTTTAAATAACCGAGCGTCGTGAACGGCTGTTTATTTTTGTCGCCTTTAGGTTTGTCTTCAAGAAGTCCGTTGTCATCAACTTCCCTAACCAAACCTAAAATATTGTTGCCGCGAATCGGATAGCCGCCCATTGTAAAAGTGTGGCTGTGATCGGCGGTTACGATTATTAAAGTGTCTTTCAAATTTACTTTAGCAGCGACGGCGTGAACGGCGTTCGACAATTCAATCGCGTCGGTCAACGCGCGAAAGGCGTTGCCGTTGTGATGCGCGTGGTCGATCCGTCCGGCTTCGACCATCAGAAAAAACCCTTTTTTATTCTGCGCTAAAACGTCAACCGCTTTCGTCGCCATTTCACTCAGCGAAGGTTCCCCGGCTTTATCTTTCGGACGGTCATAACTGTATTGCATATGCGACGGCTCGAATAATCCCAAAAGATGTTTCGTCTTTTTCGCGTCAATCTGGTCGAACTGTTGTTTGTTCCAGACGTAATTTGAATTTTTGTATTTCGCCAGCCATTCTTTCGTCAAATCGCGCCCGTCGGTTCGCTCGCCTTTTTTGTCTGTATATTCGGGATCGTTCGCGTTATCCGGCAAAAATTTCGTCCGTCCGCCGCCGAGCGCAACCTCTAAACCGTCGCCGTAATTGAATTCTATAAGCTGACGCGCGATGTCCGGGAATTTCGCGTCATACGCGGCTTTCGAGCGGTCGAGAATATCTTTGTCGGTTTCCCAATCGCGGTCGGCGGTGTGCGCGTAACACGCGCCGGGCGTGGCGTGCGTCAAACGCGCGGTCGTCACCACGCCGGTTGATTTGCCGTTTTCTTCCGCCATTTCGAGCAGCGATTTCGCTTCGTTGCCTTTGACCGTTCGATAATCTTCGCGGACGATGTTTTGGTTGACCGATAAAACGCCTTCGTCGGTTTTCACGCCCGTAATAATCGCGCTCATCGTCGGCGCGGAATCGGAAGTTTGCTGGTTCGCGCTGTAGGTTTTCGACAAAGCGACATTCGGAAACTGCTCGAAGCTCAGGCGGTTTTCCTCGCCGCTTTCGCCGCGCATTTGTCCTTCCAAAATCCGCGAAGCCGTAATCGTCGTTACGCCCATTCCGTCGCCGATAAAAAGAATGACGTTTTTCGCGCGATTGCCGAATTTCTGTTGATTTTTTCTCGCCTGAATCGCCGCTTCGCCGTCGCGCCGCCAAGATTCGGCGGATTCCTGCCGCTTGGTCGGAAACGGATTCGTGTCGGCGGTTTGTAACGTCGCTTTCAAAGGAAGAACCGTCAATGAAACAATCACCGATAAAACTAAAAAGGCAATAAGAATTTTATTGCCCGAATGCGCGTTTTTCATATCAACTTTTTATATTTCTCGCCGAGTTTTGCGCCATTTCGGGTAAAATTTTTTATCCCCCAAAGGGGCAAAGCACGGGACCAAAAACATTATTTATTTTAATAAAAAATCG